>CP104793.1:2152500-2460000 GCA_025916135.1 Rhodobacteraceae bacterium D3-12
GATGGGCGGCCTCACCATGCCCGCCGAAGCAGCCAGCCACGCGATGCCCAAAAAGGGCGGCACCCTGCGTGTTCAAATGAACGTGCGCGAGCTTAAAGACACCCGCACCTATGACTGGTCGGAAATCGGCAACGAAACCCGCGGCAACCTCGAATACCTCGTTGAATATAACAACGACGGGACATTCCGTGGCATGCTGCTGGAAAGCTGGGAAATCAACGACGACGCCACGGTCTATACCCTCAACGTCCGCAAGGGCGTGAAATGGGACAACGGCGACGATTTCACCGCCGAAGACGTGGCCCGCAATATCTCGCGCTGGTGCGAAAAATCGGTCGAAGGCAACTCGATGGCCGGTCGCGTCGCCACGCTGATCGACGAAGAAAAAGGCATGGCCGGCGACGGCGTGATCGAAGTGGTCGATAGCCACACGGTCAAACTCAACCTGCCCAAGCCCGACATCTCGCTGATCGCCGGTTTCTCGGATTACCCCTCTGCCGTGGTGCACAGCAGCTATGACGCGGCCCAGACCCAAACCGCCGTCGGCACCGGCCCCTATGCCCTTACCGAGCTTGAAGTCGGCGTCAAAGCCGTGCTCACGCTCAAGGAAGGCCACACATGGTGGGGCACCGAAGTCTATGGCGGCCCATACCTTGACCGCATCGAATATATCGACTTCGGCACCGATCCGTCGTCGTGGCTCGCCGCGATCGAGGCGGACGAAGTCGATATGCTGCATGAATCCGTCGGTGAATTCATCGACGTGTTCGACGGGCTCGGCCTGCAGAAATCCGAAGTTGTGACCATGGCGACCATCGTCGTGCGCCCCAACCAGCTGGCCGAAGTCGATGGCAAGAAACCCTACGCCGACAAGCGCGTGCGTCAGGCGATCAACATGGCCGTCGACAACAACGTGCTGCTCGAACTCGGCTATGGCGGGCGCGGCGTTACGGCGACCAACACCCACCTCGGCCCGGTTCACCCCGAGTATGTCGAAGTGGCAGCGCCCAAGCATGACCCCGTCGCCGCCAAGGCGCTGATGGAAGAAGCCGGCATGCTCGACTTTGAGCATGAGCTGATGTCGATCGACGATGACTGGCGCCGCAACACCAACGATGCCGTCGCCGCACAAATGCGCGACGCTGGCTTCAAGGTGAAACGCACCGTGCTTCCGGGCAATACCTTCTGGAACGACTGGACGGGCTATGCCTTTAGCTCGACCAACTGGAACCACCGCCCGCTTGGCGTTCAAATCTGGGCGCTGGCCTATAAATCGGGCGAAGCGTGGAACGAATTTGGCTGGGCCAACCCGGAATTCGACGCCCTCCTCGCCGATGCCCTCTCGATCGCGGACGCTGAAAAGCGCAAAGAGATCGCCGGGAAATGTGCCGCCCTCATCCAAGAAGAAGGCGTCACCATCCAACCTTACTGGCGCTCGCTCTATCGTCACTTCAAAGAAGGTCTGGTGGGCACCGACATGCACATCGCCTTTGAGCACCACCACTACAAATGGGGCCTCGCCGGCTAACCGGCCACGCCCAATAAGGGGGCGCGCATCCTTGCCGCGCCCCCGACACGCACCGCCCCCTAAAACTCATAATATCAACGGCGGCGCGTTCCACGGTCGGTATCTGACCGACCCAAAGCCTGACCCGACCAACAGGGGCTGCCATGGGACTGTTTATCTTACGACGACTGGGCGTGATGGTGATCACGGCTATCTGTCTAACCTTCGTGGTCTTCTTTCTGACCAACCTCTATCCGAACCTCGAAAAGCTGGCCAAAACGCAAGGCAACATGCGTATGTCCGACGAACAGGTCGAGCGCTGGCTCGGCAATCGCGGCTATACCGACAACCTGTTTTCGCAATACGGCCAATGGCTTGGCGTGGTTCCGGGCTATGTGATCGAAGGCGTCGATGGCGAAGTGCGCGGCAAATGCTACGCGATTGGGAAAGACCCCGCAGATGCCCCACGCTTTTGTGGCGTGCTCCAAGGGGACTGGGGCTGGTCCACCCGCTTTCGCGAAGAGGTCTCGACCATTATCGGCAAACGGCTCGGGCTGACGGCCAAACTGATGCTCTTTACCATGATGCTCATGGTGCCGGCGGCGTTGATCGTCGGCGTGCTGGCGGGGATGCGGGAAGGCTCGCGCACTGACCGCTCGCTCTCGACCTTGTCCATCGCCACAACGGCCACGCCCGAATATGTCTCCGGCGTGATCTTCATCGCGCTGCTGGCCTCATCGAAATACGGGCTCTCACCGCTGTTCGCCGAATGGGGGCTGATTGAGGGGCGCACCATCTTCCGTGGCACCGCCACCCAAGCGATGGAAAACGCCAACTTCAACAACTTCTTCCTGCCGGTGCTGACCATCGCGCTCTATGGCATGGGCTATATCGCCCGCATGACCCGCGCCTCGATGGCCGAAGTCATGACGGCACAGTTCATCCGCACCGCCCGCCTCAAAGGGGTGAGCTTTCGCAACATCGTGATGAAACACGCGCTCAGAAACGCGCTCATCGCGCCCTTCACCGTCATCATGCTGCAAATTCCGTGGCTGTTGAACGGGGTCGTCATCGTTGAAACGCTCTTCAACTACAAAGGCTTCGGCTGGACCTTGGTTCAGGCGGCAAGCAACAATGACATCGAACTCCTGCTTGGGGTCTCGGTGGTTTCGGTCGTGGTCGTTCTGGTCACACAGCTGATTTCTGATATCGGCTATGTGTTCCTCAACCCGCGCATCCGGATCGGATAAGGGAGGGGCTGAACATGGAACAACTCACCTGGTTTGGCGCTTACGGCGGCACCTTCGCACCGCTTCTCTTTGTCGCCATCACCTTTGCCATCACCGCGGGGCTCTGCGCCGCGCTGCTTGGCTTCACCAACGCCTCGGCCCGCACCAGCTTTTCGCTGTTCAACGGCATCGCGGTGCTGCTGCTTGTCTTTGTCGGCTTCATGTATGTCTATAACGGCATCTCCGGCTCCGAAGACCAAACCATGCCGCTTTCAACGCTCGGCTGGATACTCGTTATTATCGCCGGTCTCGGCGTATTCACGGCGATGCTCTCGGCGTTTATGAACACCTTTTTTGACGATCCCGCCGCCGTCATGGGGCTGATCTTCAAATGGGCAATTCAGGCGGTCGCCGTCCTGATCGTGCTCTGGCTTGTTGTCACCCTGCTCTGGCAAGGGGCCGGCCACAAAGACTGGCTTGCCACGCTCGACAAAGCCGCCATGCCCCCGGCAGATGAAATTGCGCGGCATAAATATCTCTCGGCCTTTGAAACCCGCGGGATCCTCGCCAATATCTTTGTGCGCTTCATGCCGGTCTGGCTGTCGCTCGTCGTGCTTTACACGCTGTCGATACAATTCAAACGCAAGCTCGGCCTCTATGGCAAACTCTTTGACAGCATCATCGGGATGATCGGCTTTGGCCTTGTGATGTTCTGGGTCTTTACCGCTTTCTATGTCGGGCTGTTTGACATGATCTCCACCCATGGCGGGCTGGAACAGGTCTCGGGGATGAAAAACAAACTGCCCGGCACCCCGCTCAGCGGCGCCGAAGCGGGCGACTATCCCTACTACCTGCTTGGCGGAGACAACCTCGCGCGCGACGTGTTCTCGCGCATGGTCGAAGGCAGCTGGATCGTGATCCGCATCGCGCCCATGGCGACGCTCTTTGCCTTTATGGTCGGGATCACCCTCGGCCTGCCTGCGGGCTATTACGGCGGTCGCCTCGACACGGGCCTCAGCTTCCTTGCCAACCTGATCCTCGCCTTCCCGGTGATCCTGCTGTTCTATCTGCTGGTGACGCCGGAAATCGTGCAAACCGGGCTGCCCAACTATATGGCGGCGGTGCTGTTCATCTTCCCGCTGGTCTTTGTGCTGGTGCTGATCAACTCGCGCTTTCACATGCAACCGGCCAAACGCATGAAGTGGTTGCTGATCTTCCTGTTGCCGATGGTCGTCGCCTATCTGCTGCTGATCTCGCAACAAGGCACCGTGCTCGCAATCCTCCCCGAGTCGCTTGATCCGTTTGATATTCCCGGCGGCATCCTCGTGGTGTTTGTCTCGGTGGTCTTCGTCAACTCGCCCACCGTGTTTCGGATTGTGCGGGGCCTCGCCCTCGACATCCAAACGCGCGACTATGTGGCGGCGGCGCAAACCCGTGGCGAAGGGCCGTGGTATATCATGCTCTGGGAAATCCTGCCCAATGCCCGTGGACCGCTGATCGTCGATTTCTGTCTGCGCATCGGCTACACCACGATCCTGCTCGGCACCTTGGGCTTCTTCGGCCTTGGCCTGCCACCGGAAAGCCCGGATTGGGGCAGCACGATCAACGAGGGGCGCAAGCTCCTGTCGATCTTCCCGCACCCCGCCCTGCCACCGGCCTTCGCATTGCTGACCATGGTTCTGGGTCTCAACCTTCTGGCCGATGGCCTGCGCGAAGAATCGCTGAAGGATTGATGAACATATGATGACCTCAGCGCGCTTTACCTTCACGAACGCCAACCCCGGCAAACCCGCTGTCACACGGCAGCCGGGAGTCAGCCGGATGTCAGCCGGATGTCACCCCCCGATTCGGGCGTGAAAGGAGACCATTAATGTCCAAGATCGACAGCCAAGACGGCCCCATCCTCGAAATCGACAAGCTCTCGATTTCCTTCTTCACCCGCTTGCGCGAAATCCCCGCCGTAATGGACTTCTCGGTCAAGGTTTCCCCGGCGAAGCCGTTGGTTTGGTTGGAGAATCCGGTTGCGGAAAATCCACTGTCGCGCTCGGCGTGATGAAAGACTTGGGCAAGAACGGCCGCATCGTCGGCGGCTCGATCAAGTTCAAAGGCCGCAACATGGACCAGATGAGCGCAGACGAGCTGCGCGACATCCGTGGCAACGAAATTGCCATGATTTATCAAGAGCCTATGGCCTCCCTGAACCCCGCCATGCGGATCGGAAAACAGCTCATGGAAGTGCCGATGATCCACGAAGGCGTCAGCGAACACGAGGCCTATCAACGCGCTCTCGAAGTCGTCACCGACGTCAAACTCCCCGATCCCGAACGCATGTTGCGCTCCTTCCCGCACCAGCTTTCTGGCGGTCAACAACAGCGCATCGTGATCGCTATGGCCTTGATGTCAAAGCCTTCCTTGCTGATCCTCGATGAACCCACCACGGCGCTCGACGTTACGGTCGAGGCCGCGGTTGTCGAGCTGGTCAAGGATCTGGGCAAGAAATACGGCACCTCGATGCTGTTCATCTCCCACAACCTCGGTCTGGTGCTGGAAACCTGCGACCGGATCTGTGTCATGTATTCCGGCGAAGCGGTCGAACGCGGCGACATCGAAACCGTGTTCAACAACATGCAACACCCTTATACCCAAGCGCTTTTCCGCTCCATCCCCCTGCCCGGCGCCGACAAAAACGCGCGCCCGCTGGTGGCGATTCCGGGCAACTTCCCCCTGCCCCACGAGCGCCCCAAGGGCTGTAATTTCGGCCCGCGCTGCGACTATTTCGAACCGGGTCGCTGCGATCAGGACTTCATCCCGATGTTTGACGTAGACGGCGGCGGCGCCCATGAAAGCCGCTGTCTCAAATTCCGCGAGATCGACTGGAACGCCCCGCTAACCCTCGCTGAAACCAAGGAAAAATCCGAACCGGGCAAGGTCGTCCTCAAAATGGACAACCTCAAGAAATACTATGAGGTCGCCGCCAACGCCCTATTTGGCGGCGGTGAAAAGCGCGTGGTCAAAGCCAATGAAACCCTCAGCTTCGAAGCCCGCGAAAGCGAAACCCTTGCCATTGTTGGGGAATCCGGCTGCGGCAAATCCACTTTCGCCAAGGTGCTGATGGGCCTCGAAACCGCCACCGACGGCGAGATTCAGCTCGACGGCAACAACATCGAAGCCATCGCCATCGACGACCGCGACACCCAGACCGTGGCCGACATCCAGATGGTGTTCCAGAACCCCTTCGACACGCTCAACCCTTCGATGACGGTCGGGCGCCAAATCATTCGTGCGCTTGAGATTTTCAAGGTCGGCAGCGATGACGCAGACCGCCGTGAGCGGATGCTGAAACTGCTCGATCTGGTCAAACTGCCCCGCGCCTTTGCCGAACGGATGCCGCGCCAGCTTTCGGGCGGTCAAAAGCAACGCGTCGGCATCGCCCGCGCCTTTGCCGGCGGCGCCCGCATCGTTGTGGCGGATGAACCCGTCAGCGCGCTCGACGTCTCGGTTCAGGCCGCGGTGACCGATCTGTTGATGGAAATTCAACGCGAAGAGAAGACTACCCTCCTGTTCATCTCGCATGATCTCTCGATCGTGCGCTACCTCTCTGACCGGGTGATGGTGATGTATCTCGGCCATGTGGTGGAACTGGGCAGCACAGACGACGTCTTCGCCCCGCCCTACCACCCCTATACCGAGGCGCTGCTCTCCGCCGTTCCAATCGCTGACACGAAGGTGAAGAAAAAACATATTGTTTTAGAGGGCGACATCCCCTCGGCCATGGATCCGCCCCCCGGTTGCCCCTTTCAGACGCGCTGCAACTGGAAATCCCAGGTCCCCGGCAACCTCTGCGACACCGAGGTCCCCCCGGTGCGGCAGCTTTCCGCGACCCATCAGGTCAAATGCCACCTCTCTGACGAGGCATTGTCCGCCATGGAGCCGGTCATCAAACTGGCCGATACCGCCGCAGAATAAGGGAAAAACAGGGGTACAACGGCCCAGCATATTTTTCTTGTTGATGGTTACAAACGCAACAATTACGCATGTAACCAACCACAAAACAAGGAACCTGCCGCCATGAAAATCGACCAAATCCACCACGTCGCCTATCGCTGCAAAGACGCCAAGCAAACGGTTGAATGGTATAACAAGATGCTGAACATGGACTTCGTGCTCGCCATCGCCGAAGACCACGTGCCCTCAACCCATGAACCCGACCCTTACATGCATGTCTTCATGGACGCCGGAAACGGCAACGTGTTGGCGTTCTTCGAACTGCCAACCAAGCCGGAAATGGGCCGTGACCCAAACACGCCGATCTGGGTTCAACACATCGCTTTCAAGGTCAAAGACCGCGCCGAACTCATTGAATTCAAAGAGCATCTCGAAGCAAACGGGGTTGAGGTTCTGGGCGTTACTGACCACTCGATCTTCCACTCGATCTATTTCTTTGACCCCAACGGTCACCGGGTCGAACTGGCCTGCCCCGATCCCAAAGAAGACGCCCTCCTGCAACGCCTCGACAGCGTGAAATGGGAGATGTTGGAAGAGTGGTCCAAAACCAAGCGCGCGCCTAAGCACGCTGACTGGCTGCATGCCAAAGAGCTCTCTGACGTCTAAAACACCCGCCGTCCCGGCGCCCAAGCCGGACCTCGCCCCCAGAGGACGGATCGTCATCAAAGCAACAGGCCCCGGATCAAACCCGGGGCACGTCCGCTCGCCAGGGTCAGCTTCCCCAGATGATCTTTACGTAATTGCGTGTTTCTTTATAGGGCGGCACGCCGCCGTATTTCTCAACCGCATGCGGCCCCGCATTATAGGCCGCCAGCGCAAGCCGCCATGACTTGAACTTGCGATACTGCGTCTTGAGATAGCGCGCCCCGCCATCAAGGTTTTGATACGGGTCATGTGGGTTCACGCCCAGCGAGCGCGCCGTTGCGGGCATAAGCTGCGCCAAGCCAATCGCCCCTTTGTGCGATTTCGCTGTTGCCTTCCAACCCGACTCTTGCTGAACCAACCTAAGGAACAAATTCTCTGGCACCCCGTGACGCGCCGCCGCGGCTTTGGCCATCGTCAAATACGGCCCGCTATACCGCCCGCGGTAAGTCTTTGAACTTGTTCCCCATTTCGTTGGTGTATTCACCGCCGCCGGCTTAAGCCGGATCGACGCGTTATACTGGCTCCGGGCCCGTGTATCGAGCAGCTTGGTCTGTGTTCTAAACGCTTTGCTGCGGGCCTTGTTGCCAAAAACATCCGCCTCCGCTCCAAGCGGAGCAAGAATGGCCAAAATGGCCGCAAAACCAATAACTCTGCTCATACGTTTCATTGCCCCCAAGAACGCGATGCCGGACTTATACAGATTCTGGCGACAATTTCCAGACCGTCGAGGAACGGCAAAGCGAAACGGCGCCTTCCCGCCTTACCGAGCAAACCTGCTGGGCAAGCTCCAAACCAACGGCCAAAGCAATTATTGTCAAACTTTAGGCTTTCCTTCACACTTTTGGGATGATGTAACCGGGACGATCAATTCCTGGGATTCTTGAAGAAGGGGAACGCAATGGCCGGCTCGGTAAACAAGGTAATTTTGATTGGCAATCTGGGCCGCGACCCCGAAGTGCGCAATTTCCAGAACGGGGGCAAAGTCTGCAACTTGCGCATCGCCACCTCTGAGAACTGGAAAGACAAAAACACAGGCGAGCGTCGCGAGCGCACGGAATGGCACTCGGTCGCCATTTTCAACGAGGGGCTTGTGCGCATTGCCGAGCAATACCTGCGCAAAGGCTCCAAGGTTTACCTCGAAGGCCAGCTTCAGACCCGCAAATGGCAGGACCAATCCGGGGCCGACCGTTATTCGACCGAAGTCGTTCTGCAAGGCTTCAACGGCACACTGACCATGCTTGACGGCCGCGGCGAAGGCGGCGGCGGTGGTGGTGGCGGCGGCTATGGTGGCGGCTCTTCGGGTGGCGACTATGGTGGCGGCTACGACAGCGGTCCCTCTAGCGGCAATCAGGGCGGTGGCGGCGGCGGCGCTCCGGCCAAAGACTATGACGACGAAATCCCGTTCTAAGCCACGCCAGACCGAAAATACAAAGGCCGCCTCGCTTGGGCGGCCTTTTTCATTGCAGCGCCCAGATCAGCACGCTGATTGCCGCCACTGGCGCGGACAGTGCGGATGCCACAAGAAACGGAACCCACAGCGTCGGGCGCGGTGCGGGCAAATACTGGCCAAAAACCTTTTCTTTGCGGACGTGTTTCATTTGTCTGATTAACCATGATTTAGGTTATCCTTGCGTTAATAGCAGCATGACCAGTGATGATGCACCGCCCCCAGTCCCCACCCTGCCCCCACCACGCCTGCCCCCACCAAGCCTGTCACAATCGCGGCTCTATGCAGATGTGTTACAGAGCATGGGCCGTGATGTGCGCACGCTTACACTCGGCTCAATTGGCCTCGCCCGTTTGATCCTGCGCTCTGCTGGCCCGTTTGGCAAAATCGGCCTGATCCCCGGCGGCGTTCAATGGGCGGACACAAGCTCGCAAGCTGCCCGCGCAGATGCCCTGCGCGCTCTCCCTGCGCTTACCCGCAACCACGGCGTGCGCGTTTTACTGTGCAACAGCGTCTCGGCGATGGATGAAAATATATTTGAAAAAAATTTTCATCTCCCCGTTTTAAGCGCCGGTTTCCATGCCGAGCTCGATTTGACCCAATCAAGCGAGATTCGCCGAAAAAACCTGCATGGAAAATGGCGTAATCGGCTGAAGAAATCTGAAAATTCAGACATCACAATCACCCACTCACGCTTTTCACCGCATGCTCACAACTGGCTTCTCACCGCTGAACAAACCCAACGCCGCGCCCGATCCTATCGCGCGCTACCGCTCAATTTTTTGCTCATCGCCGCACAAATTGCACCTGATAGCGTTCGGGTTTTTGTCGCAAGCATTCATGGCAAACCATTGGCAGGAATTATTTTTCTCATTCACGACAAGGCCGCCACGTACCACATCGCCACAACCACAGATCAAGGACGCGCGCACTCAGTCCACGCGCTCCTTCTTTGGCAGGCCACCGATTGGCTGGCTAAGGGTGGCGTCACCCGCCTAGATCTGGGCCCCGTCGAAACAGAACACCCCCCCGGCCACGCGCGCTTCAAGCTCGGAACCGGCGCGCGCCCCGTGCAACGTGGCGCAACCGTTCTTTACGCCCGCTCAATCGCACCGCTCGGATGGCTGAATGCCACCTTCAACCGCAAAGCCGCTCATGCTGCTGCAATGCAAAGCGATCTGTCATGCCACTGATGTAATCCGCCACGATGCGTGCCAACGCCTGATCATCCTGAGCGCGCTCAACATCTGCACGCCAAAGGTCTGGCAACAACTCAGGTTTCTCAAGATAGAGCGGAAACAGATCCTGAACGACGCCGGTCACCATTTCCCGCATTTTGACAACGCTTGGGGCGCGATACATCCGCTCGAACAAAAATGCGCGGATCGTTTTCAGATCACCCCAGAGCGCTGGCGAAAACTGAACCATCATCCGGCCAGCCAAACGAATGTCGACCACCGATTTCGGCGCATGAGCTTCCAAGTTCAACCTGCTGATTTCAATAACATCTTCAACAAGAACCCCGAAGAAACGCCGCAAGGCTTCATGGCGCCTCCGGTTGGCATCAAGCCCGGGATAAGCCGCGTCCACGCGATCAAAGCAAGCGTCCAGAATGGGCAGTTTGGAGATTTCCTCAACCTCGAACAACCCGGCCCTCAAGCCATCATGCAGGTCATGATTGTTATAGGCGATGTCATCCGACAGTGCCGCAACCTGTGCCTCCGCACCGGCATGGGTCGGCAACTCAAGATCATGACGCAGATTGTATTCGGCCAACGCATAGGGCACCTCGCCAGTGACCGGCCCGTTGTGTTTTGCAATCCCTTCAAGGGTTTCCCACGTGAGGTTCAGCCCGTCCCATTCAGCATAGTGCCGCTCCAAAGCGGTCACGATCCGGACCGCTTGGGCGTTGTGATCAAACCCTCCGTAGGGCCCCATCAGCGCGTTCAACGCGTCCTCGCCCGTATGCCCAAAGGGCGTGTGCCCCAGATCATGAGCAAGCGCGACCGCTTCAGTCAATTCGACATCAAGCGAAAGCGCCCGCGCTATGGTGCGTGCCACCTGTGCCACTTCGATTGAATGGGTCAGCCGGGTGCGAAAATAATCACCCTCATGTTCGATAAACACCTGAGTTTTATGCTTTAATCGGCGGAACGCCGATGCATGGATGATCCTGTCCCGATCCCGTTGGAAGCAAGACCGAAAGGCGCTCTCTGCTTCCGGGTATAACCTGCCCCGGCTTTCGCGCGGGTTTGTTGCATAAATCGCTGGGCTGTTCATTCGTTTGGCCTGCCTGTGCTTGCCCGCTCTGTCGCTCACACCTATATTGCATTAGCGACGACAGGAAAACCGCCCCGGAGAGGTGAAATGCAACTACCCCCAAAAGTAACCGACCGTGCCTTTGAACGCCTTTGCGAAATCGGTGCCAGCAAGGAAGGTCAAGCTCTTCGAGTTGCCGTCGAAGGCGGCGGTTGCTCAGGTTTTCAATACGAGATTACGCTTGATGCCCCCAAGACCGATGATCTTGTCCTCGAAGGCAACGGCGAAAAGGTGATCGTTGACGAGGTTTCATTGCCATTTCTATCCGGGGCAACAATCGACTTTACCGAAGAATTGATTGGCGCAAGGTTTGTCATCGACAACCCGAATGCCACAAGCTCTTGCGGATGCGGCACGTCTTTTTCAATGTAAATCAGGCCCTTACTGGCGCATCACCGCGCCGGACCTGATCGTCATAAACAAGAAACAGCCCCGAGAAGACCACGATCGTTACACCTACATAGGTATTTAGCGTCGGCCACTCACCAAATACTGATGCGCCGATAACAACCATCCAGACGAACTGCAGTTTCATCAAAGATGTCACCGCATGCGCCGCAAGGCTTCGCAGCGCGACCACCAAAAGCGAGCGTGCGACAAACAACAGCACGCCATAACCGACCGCCCACGCAGCATCCCCCAAACTCATCGGTTTCCAAACATATGGCAGCACAACAGCCATCACGACGAGCAAAGCGAGGTTAGGATAGAAAACCTGCGCAATTCCCTGCGCGTCAAATCGGCCTATAAACCGCGCCAGCACGATTGAAACTGTCCCGAGAAACGCCGCGGCAAAGGCAGCCAAATGACCAACGCCAATGTCGTCAAAGCCCTGCGGAAAAAGGCAAACGACCCCTAGAAAGCCGGCCGCTAACGCTCCCCACGACGCGGGCGATACGGTATCTCCCAACACCGGCCCGGCGAGCAATGCCGCAAACAAGGGCATCATTCCGATGAACAAAAACACCTGCGCAAAAGGCAAATAGCGAAAGGCGAGAAAGAAGCACAGGGTGGCCAACACGGTGAACAATGACCGAAGCGCCATCGCGCGCGGGCAGTTTGTGTGCAGCGTCTGACGGGTTTTGCCCAAACGCGCGCCACCTAAGCAAAGCGCCACAACGACGATGCCTGCGATCACATACATTTGCGGCGCCGCATACCGCCCCGAAAGGTCTTTGGTTATGGCATCGGCCAGAGAAATAAGGCCGGTATAAAGTAGGATGAGCCCGGCCTCGCCTTTCCAAACCGCAGTCACAGGACCACTCCTTGAAGTCCAACTCGCGCAAACCCGGCAAAAAATGTTTCGAAGCAATCACTGGATTTTTCCGCCAAAGTCAGGATTTCGGATGCGTCTTCTGACAGCCCTCCATTGACCATCAAACGCATCTTGCTCCAATCATCCAAGCGCTGCTCACCCATCCTGAACAAGCACTCTGACATTTCCCTGAGGGCCCTGTTGCCGTTTTTGGGCGAAAGAATGCCATTCGGCCGGGCTGAAGATCACTCTCAAAAATGCGGCCTGTGGCGTTGGCCAAGAACCAGTTACAGACCAAATACTCGTGGTAGTCATCCTGCGGTGTAGCATGTTCGCCAATGATGCACTCGAAATTGCGCAGATGGTGCGCAAGCCAGTTTTGCCACACCTTTGGCGGTTCGATTCCAGCATATTGCATAGCCACGCAGACTTCGGCGAGCAGATCGGCATTCTGTTCGAGAAATGCGAGAGTGCCCGCAAAATCTAGGCTTTGCCGGGCGTTATCCCCAAGGTTCGGACACTTGCGACCATATTCGCTCAAATAGAATATCGTGTGAGTAAGCTCATATGCCGCCTTTTTGTTTGGCATTGCAAAGGTGGCGGAACGGTTTACGAATTTCCGCAAACGGTCCTTTAATCCCGCATCCCCGGACAAAGGGTCGCCCCCCTTCGCAGCATGAGCCGTCGCGCTTCGCCACGCTGCAGGTCCGACATCTCAGCCTCGACCACACCTTGCTTTTGCAGCCAGTTCACCAACGCCTCGCCCTTGGTTCCCGGCATGCCCAGATCTTCGAGATCCAGACAGATTGACAACAAAAAGCGATAGTACTGCGGAAAAAAACCAAGCCTCTTCTCGACTTGCGCATAGAACCCCGCATGTGCGTCAAGCGCGCTATGGTCTAGCGTCGTACCCGTGCACTCCAAAATGTTCAGCAGTTCTGCGTTTTCCTTGAGCCAGAAAACATCATCCCCAATCCGACGCTGTTCAGCAAAAGTCGTTAAAAGCGAGGCCAGACGATCGGCCTCGCGTTGTTTTGGAGACGGGACATTCAGGTGCACTACATTCGACATTTGGATATTCCTTTTTACAGATGAAGGTCTGATTTGCCCCGCCTCAGCGGAGTTGCGGATTAAGCGCCCGAGCTGAACATATGAGTGCCATCGCCCGCGCTTGCGTCGCTTTCAGCTTTTGGAGACGCGCCCGAAGAGAACGCTTCGACAGCATCTCCAGTTACACCCGATGACGTCATCACCGGCGCTGCACCAGAACTGAACATCTCAACCGCATCGCCCGCGTCAACACGGCTATCGAGGCAAGGGGCAGCACCAGAGGAAAAGGCTTCAACTGCCTCCCCTGCACCAAGCATAGAAGTGATTGTCGGCGCAGCGCCCGAGCTGAACATTTCCACGCCGTCTCCGGCGACTGCGGTTTGTGCGGTGACCGGACCGGCACCCGAAGAATAAAGCTCCGTGAAACTGCCCTCAAACGCTGCGCTGCTCATTTCAGGCGCGGCACCTGAGCTGAACATCTCCATCCCATCGCCAAGCAGCATGGCCGTGTGCACGCTCGGCGCGGCACCGGAAGAAAACATCGAAACACCATCACCCGAATGCAGATTGGCTTCTCTTGTTACGCCGCCCGTACCGTCGGTTGCGGTGGGTGTGGTTGTCAGTTTCCGTAGTGCAGTCATTTGTAGTCTCCCTAGTGGTGTGTTGCCACTTCAGTCTGCACGTCAGGGGTGTTTTGAAAATTAAAAATAATCAACCCTAGCTTGCTAACCACTGGAGAATCGCACTGTGCATCCAGCAAGGAATTGTTTTTACGAACTATATTTTTCGTAATAATTTTGCTGAATCAGCGATTATTATTCACTAACTGGAAACAATCAGGCCGAATTTTGCAACTGTTGAAATATTTCAGAGCCGAATCGACCCCTCAAATTCTACGCAGTCAGAACGATCAATTGGCCCTGTCCGAGCACAAACGGTCCGTGTTAAAACTCCTGAAACGGAGAGCCCCATGAAGATCGCCACTTTCAATATCAACGGCATAAAAGCCCGGATCGAAACCCTGACCCGCTGGCTTGAGGATGCCCAACCTGATGTGGCGCTGTTGCAGGAAATCAAATCGGTCGACGAAGCGTTTCCGCGGCCCCATTTCGAAGATCTGGGCTATCACGTTGAAACTCACGGTCAAAAGTCGTTCAACGGCGTCGCGATCTTGTCCAAGCTACCCCTCGAGGACGTCACACGCGGCCTGCCGGGTGATGAGGATGACGAACAAGCCCGTTGGATTGAAGCAACTGTTATCGGTGAAACGGCCATCCGAATCTGTGGTCTTTACCTGCCGAACGGAAACCCGTTGCCCGGACCAAAATACGACTACAAACTTGCTTGGATGGAGCGCCTTCAACGCCACGCTCAAACCTTGTTGCGCGGCGAAATGCCTGTGGTGATGGCCGGCGACTATAATATTATCCCGCAAGATGAAGACGCCGCGCGCCCCGAAGCATGGCAAGAAGATGCTCTTGCCCGTCCCGAAAGCCGAGCGGCGTTTCGACGCTTGTTGAATCTGGGCTTCACCGAAGCGTTTCGAGCCAAGACCACTGCTCCCGGCCATTATTCATTTTGGGATTATCAAGCCGGCGCATGGAACCGAAATGACGGCATTCGCATAGATCACTTCTTGCTCAGCCCGCAATGTGCCGATCTTCTGGCTACATGCGAGATTGATAAAGACGCACGCGGTATGGACAAACCCTCTGATCACGTACCGGTCTGGGTTAAGTTGTCGGCTTAAGGCTTGGAAAAATATCGGTATTGCGACATCTCATCACGGGGCCCAATGCACATTGCAATCCTCCAAGATGGCAGCGACGGGCGCTTCTTCTGGTGAAAGCATGACCGCTTTTTCCAAGGCATTGCGCTTCGCCGTTCCGGTGATAACCAAATGCTTGCTCATGGCATCGTTGAGAACGCGCGCTGACATGCTTACCCGCGCTTCGGGCGCCCCGTCTGCCCGTATGGGCACAAGAATCGGAGCATCGTTGCTCAGCGCATTTTCCAGCCCCTCTCCGCGCGGAAAGAGTGACGCTGTGTGCATATCGGCCCCCATACCTAACAACAACACCTGGATCGGCAAGCAAGTTATCAAACTGCTCTCGACCTCTGGCAGAACCTCCTCAAGTTCGTTTGCTTTGGCAAAAAGAGGATGAAAGCGCGCCGATTGCGCCCGGTTGGTCAATAACCGTTCCTTGACCATGCGCGCATTGGAGCGGACATGCACTTCTGGCAACCAGCGCTCATCGCTCAGGATGATATCAACGCGGGTCCAATCGAGGTCTGCGGCGCAAAGATTGTCGAAAACCATTCCCGGCGTGGTGCCGCCCGGCACGACAAAGGTAACCCGCTCTTCGTGAAAAAGGATGTTTTCCAATTCCCCGGCAAGCGATTGAGCCAGATCGAGCGCCATCATGTCAGAATCAGGATATTCTATCAGGTTCATTTGCGTATCTCCCGCCAACGGCGTCCGTCCCGATGCATCAGGGCAAGGGCTTCGGTTGGTCCATCGCTGCCCGACTCATAAGGCAACGGCACATCTTCACGCTCTTCCCATTCCGCGATGATTGGATCCGTCCAAGCCCATGCGGCTTCGACCTCATCGCCACGCATGAAAAGGGTCTGGTTGCCGCGGATCACATCGGTAATCAGCCGCTCATAAGCATCGGGCGCAAATTCAACATCCTCTCCCAAAGCTTCTGCAAATGACATATCCAGCGGCACATCCAATAGGCGCATCCCCCCCGGCCCCGGCTCCTTGATGGTCACACCAAGCTCGATCCCTTCGTTGGGCTGCAAAACGATGGTGAGCGTGTTGCGATGGCGCCCTGCCTCGGCCCCGAAAATTGAATGCGGCGCGTCTTTGAAAACAATCGCAATCTCGCTCGTACGCGCTTTGAGTCGCTTGCCAGTGCGCAGATAAAACGGTGTGCCGGCCCAACGCCAATTGCTGATATGTGCTTTGAGCGCGATGAAGCTTTCTGTGGTCGAATTCGGGTCGTTCGCATGTTCCAGATAGCCGGGCTTGCCATCTTCGGGCAAATACTGGCCCCGAACGATATCTTCGGCAACGACGGCATCCAGCGCGCGGATGACTTTCAACTTTTCGTCGCGGACCGAATCCGGGGCGAACTTTGCCGGAGGTTCCATCGCAATGAGGCAGAGAAGCTGCATCATATGGTTTTGCACCATATCACGCATGGCCCCCGCTCGGTCATAGTATTCCTCGCGGCCAGCAACGCCCACGGTTTCCGCCACCGTGAATTGAATGTGATCGACGTATTGGCTGTTCCACAATGGCTCGAAAAGCATATTGCCGAACCGAATTGCCATCAGGTTTTGAACCGTTTCCTTGCCGAGGTAATGATCAATCCGATAGATTTGTCCTTCGTCGAAATACCGCGCAAGCGTTTGGTTCAGCTCCTGCGCTGACGGCAAATCATGGCCAAAAGGTTTTTCAACCACGATACGTGTCGCGCCACTTGCCATCCCATTTTGCTTGAGCCGCTCGGCCAAATCGCCAAACAAAGAAGGCCCTACTGAGAAGTAGAAAGCTCTGATCCTGTCGGGATCGGGGCTAAGTGTGTTGGCCAAAGTATCCCAGCCTGCATCGCCGCGCGCGTCGAGCGTGACGTAGAAGATATTTTCCAAGAACTCTTCGCTTGTTCCCGGTTCGCACTTCGTATCGTTCACAAACTCGGCAACCGCCTCAGCGACAAACTTGCGGTAGTCCTGCGTGTCCATATCAGTGCGTGCCGCGCCGATAATGCGCACCCCACCCGACATTTGCCCCGCACAGAACCGCCGAAACAGCGCGGGTAGGATTTTACGCCGGGCCAAATCGCCCGTGCCACCGAAAATGACAAGGTCGAACGGATCAACCGGGATGACACGTGAAGCCATTCATTGCCTCGTCTGTTTGCGGGGCTAAGAGCCCATTCTCTTAGCTAGCATTCTAACACGCCCGGTCACGTTCACAATGGTGTCAGGGGGACAGAGTTCGCTTTCCGAAAAGCTGCTTCACGTTTAGCAAGGTACAGGAAATTTATAGGCGAACTCCGATGAAAGATCAGGCAGCGACTGTCAATCAAGACAAATTTGTCGACCCGCAGCGCACGGCGGATGGTAGCGCGCGCGCGACGGTATCATTGACCCACCCGGAAACACTTTGGTTCAACACCGGAACACTCTGCAATATCACCTGCGCCAATTGCTATATCGAAAGCTCACCCAGCAATGACGCCCTTGTCTATATCAAGGCAAGCGAGGTTGTGACCTATCTTGACCAGATTGGTGAACGTCAATGGCCGGTGCATGAGATCGGCTTTACCGGCGGCGAGCCGTTTATGAACCCGGACATCATCGCAATGCTACGCGAATCCCTCACGCGGGGGTTTGAAGTGCTTGTGCTGACCAACGCCATGCGACCGATGATGCGCAAGTCCATGCGCAGTGGATTGATTGCGTTACAGCGCGAGTTCCCCGGAAAGATGACTTTCCGGATTTCTTTAGATCACTACAGCCAAGCTCTCCATGATGCGGAACGTGGCAACGGCAGTTTTGAGATCACGCTTACCGGAATGAAATGGCTGCGCGATGAGGGCATGAAGATGGCCGTGGCCGGGCGAACAACCTGGGGCGATAGCGACGAACAGTCACGCGCAGGCTACGCAGCCCTCTATAAGGCCAATGGTTTTGATATCGACGCCACCAACCCCGGTGAAACAGTGTTGTTTCCCGAAATGGACGAGATGGTCGAGGTTCCCGAAATCACGACGGAATGTTGGGGGATTCTCAATAAATCACCCGATGATGTGATGTGTGCCTCTTCGCGCATGGTGGTCAAACGACGCGGCGCCGAGCGGCCAGCGGTGTTGGCTTGCACTCTGCTTGCCTATGACGCGCAATTTGAGTTGGGTGAAACCTTGGAAGACGCCGAGCGGCCTGTTGCGCTCAACCACCCGCATTGCTCAAAGTTTTGCGTGCTGGGCGGTGCATCCTGTTCTGCGTAGACATCGGCATTCGCGGGCTTTTGGGCCTGCGCCGGATTACGAAGGATAGCTGATTTCACCGCCGCCGACGGCCGCGCGGACGCCTGTTGTGTTTGGGCAGGACGTTGGCAACCCGCGAGCCACACGCACGGCAAGATAGGCAAAGGCCTGTGCTTCCAGCATATCCCCGTCAAGTCCGACGTCTTCTATCGGGACAACCGGGCAATCCAGACCTGCGGCGAGCATTTGCATCATAACCGGGTTCTTTCGCCCGCCGCCGGTGACCAAGACCCGCGCGGGCGGGGTCGGGCAATGCTCCATCGCGCGCATGACAGCAGCGGCAGACATGCCGGTCAGCGTCGCGGCTGCATCGGCGTCAGAAAGTTCGCCGACCAAGCCGATCATGTCGGAAAACGCATCCCGATCGAGCGACTTTGGCGGGATGCGGAAGAAATAGGGATCGTCTAGGAACAGCTCAAGCGCGCCTTCTTCCACCGCGCCCTTTTGGGCCAATTGACCATCGCGATCACAGTCTTTCCCCGTGCGAGCCTGCACGAGATCATTGATCGGCGCGTTCGCAGGGCCGGTATCAAAGGCCAATAGTGCGCCCTCGTCTTCGGGCTTGGCCATTGCTGGATTGATCCAAGTCAGGTTACCGACGCCCCCCATATTCAAGAACGCCAAAGGGCGTTCGGCCTTGATCCATTTGGCGCAGGCGAAGTGAAAGAACGGCGCCAAAGGTGCCCCCTCTCCGCCCAGTTTGACGTCCGCGCTTCGAAAGTCCCAAACGACGGGTTTCTTCAGAGCGGCCGCAATTAGCGCGCCATCGCCCGCCTGATGGGTGCCGCGCTGTTGTGGATCATGGGCCAGTGTTTGGCCGTGAAAGCCAATCAGTTCCGCGTCGGGAAAGGGGGCGAGCGCCTCGATATGCGCGTCCTCGACAATCTTGGCCGCTGGGGCAACGGCAGGCGCCCCGGGCCAGCTTCCAAGTGCAGCACGCAACGTCGTGCGTTCGGTGTCTGAATACGGTCGGTAACCGCTTTCGCCAAAGTGAAAAATCTCAACACCATCGGTGACGATCTCGGCGACATCAACGCCGTCGAGTGATGTGCCGCTCATCGCGCCCAGTGCCCTGACCTTGCCCGGTTTCAACATGGCCTTTTCCTTGTGCCTTTCGCCGCCTATACAGGCGCGCAAACAATACGGGACAAGCCATATGACCTACCACCCCAAATCGGATTTCTTGGCAACGATGATATCGCGCGGCTTTCTCGCCGATTGCACCGACTATCAAGGCCTCGACGATGCTTTGGTCAATGGTGTGGTGCCAACCTATATCGGCTACGACGCGACAGCAAAATCGTTGCACGTTGGTCATTTGCTCAACATCATGATGCTCCGCTGGCTGCAAAAGACCGGCCACAAACCGATCACCCTGATGGGCGGTGGCACCACTAAAGTGGGTGATCCCTCCTTTCGCGCCGACGAGCGCCCCCTGCTGACACCCGCACAGATCGACGACAATATCTCCGGCATGAAACAGGTCTTCGCCAAGTATCTGACTTATGGTGACGGCCCCACAGATGCGCTGATGCTCAACAACGCCGAGTGGCTCGATAACCTTAACTACTTGGAATTCCTTCGCGATATCGGTCGCCACTTCTCGGTCAACCGGATGCTTTCCTTCGAGTCGGTCAAATCCCGCCTCGACCGCGAACAATCGCTTTCCTTCCTGGAATTCAACTACATGATCCTTCAGGCCTATGATTTTCTGGAGCTCAACCGCCGCTATGGCTGCACCCTACAGATGGGCGGCTCTGATCAGTGGGGCAACATTGTCAATGGCATCGACCTGACCCGCCGCGTGCTGGATCATGAGATCTACGGCCTCACTTCGCCGCTGCTGACAACTTCGGATGGCAAGAAAATGGGCAAAAGCCAGGGCGGCGCGATGTGGCTCAACGCTGATATGCTCTCGCCCTATGAGTTCTGGCAGTTCTGGCGCAACACCACCGATGCCGATGTCGGGCGGTTCCTCAAGCTCTATACCGAGCTGCCGCTGGATGAGTGCGACCGGCTGGGAGCGCTTGCTGGGTCTGAGATCAATGACGCCAAAATCATCCTTGCGGATGAGGTGACCGCATTGTTGCACGGACGAGAGGCTGCCGACGCCGCACAGGCGACGGCGCGAGAGGTCTTTGAAAAAGGCGGGGTTGGCGATGATCTTCCGACGCTTGCGCTTGGCAGTGATGAAATCGGCGACGGCATTTCAATCATTCAGCTGATCGTGCGCTCTGGCTTGGCGAAATCCGGTAAGGAAGCCAAACGGTTGATTGCCGAGAATGGGGCAAAGATCGACGATGCGCCGCTGAGCGATGCAGGCATGATGCTGGATGCGGCGGCGCTGTCCTCGCCTATCAAGCTGTCAGCGGGCAAGAAGCGGCACGCTTTGGTAAAGCTGGCGAATT
Source organism: Rhodobacteraceae bacterium D3-12 (assembly GCA_025916135.1). NCBI lineage: Bacteria > Pseudomonadati > Pseudomonadota > Alphaproteobacteria > Rhodobacterales > Roseobacteraceae > Phycobium > Phycobium rhodophyticola. Next base: position 2,173,426 of record CP104793.1, read on the forward strand.
GAGCACACCAACAGGCAAGCGGATCAGAGCGGGCGCACTTTCAGCTCCTCGATCCGGTTGCCTTGGCGGGCCGTGACTTCGAAACGATAGCCGTGAAACGAGAACACCTGCCCCACCGAGGGGATCATCTGGGCTTCGTGCATCACAAGGCCGGCCACAGTGTTGGCATGTTCGTCGGGAAGGTTCCAATCGGTTGCGCGGTTTAGATCGCGAATTGTCATTACTCCGTCGACAAGGAGCTGACCATCCTCGGTTTTCCGCGCCTCATGTTCGGCATCGGGATCGAATTCGTCAGTGATTTCACCGACGATTTCCTCCAGAATATCTTCGAGCGTGATCAACCCCTGCAACACCCCGTATTCATCAACCACCAAGGCGAAATGCGTGCGGCGGCGTAAAAACTGGCGCATCTGATCGTCGAGCGTGGTGGTTTCCGGCACGAAGTAAGGCTTCATTGCCACGTCGGTAATATTGAACCCAGTCAACCCATCGGGCGAAGAGTTGGGCCCAAACATGAGCTTGTGCATCGCCCGCAACAGATCTTTTGCGTGGATCACGCCGACAATATTATCGGTATCCCCTTTGTAGACGGGCAGCCGGGTGTGGTTGCTCTCAAGACATTGGGCCAAGATCGCTTCGGCGTCGCTTTCGGCGTCGATCATCTCGATCCCGGAGCGATGGAGCATGATTTCTTCGACTGCCCGGTCACCGAGATCGAGCGCCCCGAGAATGCGGTCGCGGTCTTCTTTTTCCACCACCCCTTCGGAATGGCCCAATTGCAGCGCGCCTGCGATCTCTTCTCGCACAGCCAGGATGTGGCTGTCCGGGTCGGCCTTTACGCCAAAAATGCGCAGCATCCCGCGAACCAACCAACGCACCGCTTCGACGATCGGTGCAAACACTAGCACGACAATCTGGATCGGGCGCGACACCAGACTTGCCGCCGCTTCGGAATTGGTGATGGCGTAGGTTTTTGGCAGCACTTCGGCGAAAATCAAAACAAGCAACGTCATCACCAAAGTCGCCAATGCCACGCCGCCTTCACCAAACAAGCGCGAGAACAAAGCCGTGGCCAATGATGTGGCCAAAATGTTTACCAAGTTATTACCCAAGAGAACCGAACCGATCAGGCGCTCGTTGTCTTCGGTCACTTGCAACGCCCGCGCAGCCCCGCGCGAACCTTTGTCGGCCTGACTGCGCAATTTACCGCGAGAGGCCGCCGTGAGGGCCGTTTCGCTACCGGAAAAGAAGCCTGACAGGATCAGCAGAAAGAAGATCGCAGCAGAGGTGATCCAGAACGCGCCATCAAGCAGCGTAGAAGAAGAGTCCATTGTAAAGTCGGTATCCGTTGCAGAGGTAGTCTGGTTATGGGCATGCGCCGCGCCGCAATCAAGGGTTTGCGCTTAGGAGCGTCCGCTCTGATCCTTGGTTGTGGCCAATGGGTGATGTTCCAGCACCAGCTCCTTGAGCCGCTCATCAAGCACATGAGTGTAGATTTCGGTAGTCGCCACATCAGCGTGGCCAAGCATCACCTGGATCGAGCGGAGATCGGCCCCGCCAGCCAGAAGATGGGTGGCAAACGCGTGGCGCAGGGTATGCGGAGTCACCTTGGCAGGGCTGATGCCGCCGGTCACGGCAAGCTCTTTGAGCAGCAGATAAAAGCCGGTGCGTGTCAGGTGCCCGCTTTTGCCGCGCGAGGGGAACAGGAAGCGCGACACTGGCTTGCCGCTCTTGCGCTTGTTATCTTGGGCGGCATCCCACGCTATCAGCCATTCGGACAGCGCGCTTCGCGCGGGTGGCGAAAGCGGCACCATGCGTTCCTTGCCGCCCTTGCCATGCACCAGCAACATGCGTGGATCGCCGCGCGCCGCCATGACAGGAAGCGAGACAAGCTCGCTCACCCGCATGCCGGTGGCATAGAGCAATTCCATCAAACAGGTGTTGCGCAGGCGTTCTTGGTCGGTGCGCCCATATCTGCGAGCGGCAGCAAGCAGCGCATCAACCTCTTCGTGGCTAAGTGTTTTAGGCAGTCTTTTTGCGCGGCCCGGCCCTTTGATTTCAATGGCGGGATTGTCCTCTCGCAGGGCTTCTTCGAACGCAAAACGATAGAGTTGCTTGATCGCCGACAACTTGCGCGCACGGGTCGATTGGGCCAGCCCCTGTGCTTCGCAATCAATCAAATAGGCTTCGATATCCTCACGTCTGGCCGTTTCCAATGCACCAGCTTTGCCGGTCAACCAACCGCTGAAATCCACAAGATCGCGCCCATAGGCGAGAAGCGTATTTTCTGACGCGCCAAGCTCTGCTGATTGCGCATCAAGAAAGGGGGATATCCAGTTTGCCGACATGGTTAACCGCCCTGATTGAGCAGCATCAGCTGTAGGCCCGCACGACGCGCGGTATCTTCGAGTCCCATGGCGCGGAAGCCTTTGAGAGCGTTCTCGATATCCGTGAAATTCCCTTCCACACCACTGGAAAACAACGACATGGCTTGTAGGATCGCTTCGCCCAGCTTGCCTTGGGACACCGTCGGAGCGAGGGGTCTTGGCACCGTGTTGTCAGCGAACGCGCGCGCGATTGCACGGGCAAGAGGGTCCGATGTGGTGCCCAAGTGCGGCTCGCCCCGCGCGAGCGCCACGAGGAACCGCTCTTCGTCGTTGGCAGGCTTCATCCGGTTGGCGAATTTCTCGTATTCTGGCGAAAGCAGGCCAATGGCAAAAGCAAGCTCGCGCGCGGTTCCAGAAAGCGGCAAACGCGCAAGGCCCGCGCCGTAAAAGCGCGCGAAGGGCACTTCGAGGCTCACCGCCTGCATGGCGGCCCAGGCATCGGGCAAGGTTTTGGCGACCGCGCCCGGATCGCCCGATTGCATTGCGGTGTCGAACCTTTGAATGGCCTCGACCCGGTCCCATATGCCGCCAGACGCCGCGGGGTGGCGCTCGGTATAGATGGCAATCAACCGATTTTCCGACAATGCCCCTGTCCGGCTGAGCCGCTCTGCGGCTTTCAGTTCGGCCTTCCAACCCGCAGTGTCACGCAGATCCCCCATGGCGAAAGCACGCGGAAGAGAGGCCGTCGGAAGCGGCGTTCCGGCGGCTTCGAACAGGCGAAAAACCAGCGGTGAAACTTTGGCGGGCGGCGCGATTTCGATACCGTCTTCGATCAGTTCAGGATCGATGAACAGGCTGACAAGGTGATCTTCGACCGGCGTCATCAGCTTGAGCGCACGCGCCGTGTCAAGCATCAGAGCCGCCGCATTCCAATCGCCACCGCGCGCCGCGCAGAAAATCCGGGCTGCGGTGTCTTTTGAAAGAAACGGCTTTTTGTTCAGAATGTTACAGGCGGATTCTTCGGTGCCACTTAACAGGGTGAGATCGAACCAAAGCGCGAAAAGCGCCGGTGTTTCCGGGGACGCACGTTCCAGCATTGCCTGGGCCGGTTCGACCGCCCCCAAGTCAACCAGCTTGGAAACACGCGCTTTCAGCATCCGATGTCCCGGCCCCGCATCACCCGGCGGCTCGGCTTCGGCAAGAAGCAGCGTGTAGAGCAAAGATTGCATCGCCGGCAGGCCAAGCACGTCCTGCCGCTCCAGCGCCCGAACCAGATCCGCGCTTTGGCTGGCTTGCCAAAGCGACGCAGGCAACCCCGTGCTTGAAGACGGTAGCAGGCCCACAGCATCGCGTCCGGCCTCCTGCAGCGGTGTCACGGTGACATCCGGCACGATGGCGCTTTGGGTGACGGGAGGTTCGGGTTTGTCCGGTGTTTTAGGCACAATCCGGCTGGTCACCGGCACCGGGTTGTTCAGCCATTCGATGGCGGAAAGCGGCTGTTGCGCCGAGACAAAACCCGGCAGTATCAACGCAGCGATCAGGAAGTTAGCTCGCGTCCAGCTCAATGGTTACCCGAATCTCCTGCTGTGGCGGCGAAAAATCTGCGCCGAAAAACGGCCCTATGTAAGCATAGCCCACCAACGCGATTACCGCAAGAATCGCGAGTATAAACAGCCACTTGATGATGCGCCCCATGTTCAACCTGCCCGTTTCGTGTTTTCCTTTTGCCAACTTATAACTGGCCTTTTTGGCAAGATCACGTCATTCAGGCTCTGGCGTTTCATTTTGGCAGGGGAACGCCGACCTTGGCGCAACAAGATCGCGGTGTAAATGGGCTGGAACGTGAAGAAAACGATCGTGATGGTCGGTATGATGGGCGCTGGCAAAACAGCCGTTGGCAAGGCCCTCGCCACCCGTTTGGACGTGCCATTCATGGATTCCGATATGGCGATTCAGGAAGCGGCCAACATGAGCATCGCCGAGATATTTGAACGCGACGGCGAGGCCTTTTTTCGCGCCAAAGAACGGCAGGTTTTGCAACGTCTTTTGGGGGCCGAGAGCAAGGGGGCCCTCTCCACCGGCGGCGGCGCGTTCCTTGCTGAGGACAACCGCGACATGATTTCCCAAAAGGGGGTTTCAGTCTGTTTGAGTGCTGATTTCGACCTCCTATGGAATCGCGTAAAACATAAGACAACCAGACCCTTACTGCGCACAGGTAATCCAAAACAGACGTTGGCAGATCTTTATCAAAAGCGCGCGCCAATTTATGCAATGGCGGACCTGTCAGTGGTAGCCAAACCGCATTACGCAATCGATGACATGGCGGACAAAGTGCTTGAGGCACTGCTCAACCGCCCTGACGTTCTGGAGCCCACAGAATGAGAGAACAAGTCCATGTCGACCTTGGCGCCCGCGCCTATGACATCGAAATCGGCCCCGGCTTGATTGCGCAATCGGGTGAGCGGATTGCGCCGCTTCTTGCGCGGCCTCGTGTGGCGGTGATCACCGATGAAACGGTCGCGAGCATTCATGCAGAAGCGCTGGACAAGGGATTGAAAAGCGGTGGAATTACAGCGTCTTACCTCTCTGTTCCGCCGGGCGAAGCCAGCAAATCTTGGGTCCAGCTTACCCGTGTTGTGGATTGGCTCCTTGACCAGCAAATCGAGCGCAACGACGTGGTCATCGCCTTTGGCGGCGGCGTTGTCGGCGATCTGGTGGGCTTTGCCGCGGCTATTTTGCGCCGCGGCGTTCGCTTTGTTCAGATGCCGACCACGCTTTTGGCGCAGGTCGACAGTTCGGTGGGTGGTAAAACCGGGATTAACGCCCCTCAGGGCAAGAACCTGATCGGAGCGTTCCATCAGCCGAGCCTCGTATTGGCCGATACCGATGTTCTGGGAACGCTCAAGAAGCGCGATTTTCTGGCGGGATACGGCGAAGTGGTCAAATATGGCCTCCTTGGAGATTACGATTTTTTTCAATGGCTTGAGGCAAATGGCCCCGCCCTTGCCAATGGCGACGTCACCGCCCGCATCTCTGCGATCAAACGCTCTTGCGAGATGAAGGCAGGTATCGTCACGCGTGACGAGGAAGAGCGCGGTGAACGGGCGCTTCTTAATCTAGGGCATACGTTTTGCCATTCTCTTGAGGCAGCGACCGGTTACTCGGACCGGCTTTTGCATGGCGAGGGCGTGGCGATCGGCTGCGCGCTTGCCTTCGAAGTTTCGGCACGCATGGGGCTCTGCCCGCAAGAGGACCCAAGCCGCGTTCGCGCGCATCTGAACAACATGAAGATGAAGACCGATCTATCTGATATAGAAGGTGATTTACCCAATGCGGATGGCCTCGTCTCGCTCATGATGCAAGACAAAAAAGTGCGCGATGGGCGGATCAATTTCATCATGGCCCGCGGCATCGGCAAGGCGTTTGTGACACCAGATGTGGATCTTGAACTGGTTAAAACCGTGCTCAGCGACGCGCTCGCGGCCAAAGGTTAACGACCCAAATTCACCAAATTCAGGTGTATGACTCCCGGCTGACATCCGGCTGCCGTTTTTGCGCGACTCACCCATTCGCCAAAAGTTAACAGAGCGCCCCTTCCCCTTCATCTGACTGAAAATATCCCGGGGGGTCCGGGGGCTGGCCCCCCGGCTCTGTCCCCATATCCGACAGCGCCGCCACCGCTTGCCCCTTCCGCTGGATATACATTATCTACCGCGTCAGGGTCTGAGTGTGAGGGTGCGATGCGCGGTTTGGTTTTTGGGGTTGTTGCGATGCTGTCTTGCGCTGGCACGGCTGAGGCCGGTTGGCTGGACTGGATGGGTCAGGGAAACCAGCCAGAGAAGATCGCCTGTGCCCCGACGGAGCGCGCGTGTTTGATCACGGCTGCGCTGGAAAACCGGATCATTGCTTTTCACGACCGCGAACATGACATGCAAATCTCGCGTATTGGCGAGCAGATCGGGGAGTTGGCGGCTTTGGCCTCGCCTAAGACGCGCAAGGCGATCGAGGCTCGACTGGACGAAATCACACCATCCACGAAGATCAAGGCGGCTTACCGCGAGGCCTTGGGCAAGCGACTGAACGCAAGCGGCATTACTTTGGAGGCACTGCGCAACGCCATAGCGACGGGCAAGACGCCGGACGGTCGCAAGATGAGTGACTATACGCTTGCCGGTTTTCGACAGGCGTTGCGCCGGGGCGAAGGCGCCGCCGCGCGCCAGCTTTGGTTTGACAGCGTTCGCACGCTTTGGAAAACCAGCCCGGGCGCGCTTCAACTGATGCAGAGAGACGCGGCGCGTCACGATGTTGATCTGCTTAGGGCCTATCACGACGCGTTCTTTTTCAGCGGCACGCGGCGACAAGTGATGTGGCGCGACATGTCGCTTGTCGCCCAGACCCATTGTCTGAACGGAGACATGGACAAAGGCAGGCGCGTTCTTGGGCTTCTGCGCGACCAATTCTCGCGCCGGGCCCCCAAGGATCAGGTGATCCGCCTTTATGCAGAGACCGAATTCATGGCGCCGGTGCTGTATTGTCAGGGCGAAGATGCGGCGATGGCGTTCCTTGGCCAGCTCGAGACAAAAATGGCGCCCGCCTATGTTTACTTGCGCGAAAAATACCCGGGCGAGCGAGAACAGTCCTTTGTTCTGACTGCCGCGCGGGACACGATTGCGTTGCGCAGCTATGAGGTTCTGGCGCGGTATTTGTTGGAACAAAACCGCACAGACGAAGCGAAAACAGCCTTTGAAAAGGGCAAGCGCTCGCATCTTGTCATGGGGTTTGTGACCGGGGCGGATGGCAAAACCAAGCCTCAGACGACGAGCGAACGCACCAGTTGGGAGGACTTCCAGCGCTATTTCAAAGAAGATCGTTATCGCTATTCCTTGTCGTCCAAGCTGGCTTTGACTCATTTCCTGACAGAGTTCACCCCCGATTACACGCGCAGCTACCCGCTCAACCAAAAGCTTGAAACCTATTCAGAACACGCCGAGGCGCTTTGGCCATCCGAGATCAGCCAGAAAGCGGTGGCAATGATCATGCAGATCGAGCGTGAAATCGCCCGGCGTGATCCCAAGCGCCTTGCCTATCCCGACCATATGATGTTGGAGATCGCCGGATGGCGGCAGCCCGCCGCCTGTCGGTTAAGCGAGAGCAGCCTTGCAGGCGTGATCGCGCGGATGGCTGATTATGAGTTCAGCGATCAGCCCTTCATGGTCATCATTGCCATGCTGACATATCAGGATCGTATTGCCGCGGCCAAGTCCGACGACGGGCTGTGTGCGCTGGCGATGGTGGCCCAAGGGGACCTCTGACAGCGGCCCTGCCCTGTTGCGGCCCGGTGCTCTGCCCGTTCCCCTTATCCGCCCCCTCGTCCGCCTCCCCTGCCCGTCGCCGCAGCCTGCGCCCTCGCTTGCGCCAGCTTGCACGCTCCATGCGCATAAACGACCGATCATGTCGCAAAACGACATGCGCGGGAGCGATACGCCGGTGTTTCCTTGGAGCTATCCATGCCAAGGGAAGGACACCCCATGAAGACCACCACTCGCGTTTGCGTTATCGGCGGCGGCGTTGTCGGCTGCTCGGTGCTGTATCACCTGACCAAGCTGGGTTGGTCTGATGTCATGCTAGTTGAGCGATCCGAGCTGACCAGCGGTTCGACATGGCATGCGGCGGGCGGGTTTCACACGCTCAACGGCGACACGAATATGGCCGCGCTTCAGGGCTATACCATCCGGCTTTATCGCGAGTTGGAAGAGATCACCGGCATGTCCTGTGGGTTGCACCATGTTGGTGGCGTGACCCTTGCTGACAATCAGGACCGCATGGACATGATGTTGACCGAGCGGGCCAAGCACCGGTTCATGGGGCTTGAGACCGAGATTGTCGGCCCCGAAGAGATCAAGAGGATCGCCCCCGCCACCAACACCGAGGGGTTGATCGGCGGGCTTTATGATCCGCTTGACGGGCATCTTGACCCGTCGGGCACCACCCATGCCTATGCCAAGGCCGCGCGAATGGGCGGCGCCACGATCGAGACGCATTGCATGGTGAAAGAGACCAACCAGCGTGCCGATGGCACATGGGATGTTGTCACCGACAAGGGCACGATCCATGCCGAGCATGTGGTGAATGCCGGCGGTCTTTGGGCGCGTGAGGTCGGCGCCATGGCCGGGGTTTATTTCCCGCTGCACCCGATGGAGCACCAATACATCGTCACCGAAGAGGTGCCGATGATCCGCGAGATCATCGAGGGAGGAGGCGAGCATCCGCATGTGATTGACCCCGCCGGCGAAAGCTATTTGCGCCAAGAGGGCAAGGGGTTGTGCATCGGATTTTATGAGCAGCCCTGCCGCCCATGGGCCGTCAAAGGCACGCCGTGGACCTTTGGTCACGAGCTTTTGCCCGATGATTTCGACAAGATCGAAGCCAGCATCGAGTTCGCCTATAAGCGGTTTCCGACGCTGGCCGAAGTGGGCGTGAAATCGGTGATCCACGGTCCATTTACTTTTGCGCCCGATGGCAACCCCTTGGTCGGGCCGGTGCCGGGAATGCGCAACTATTGGTCCGCCTGTGCGGTCATGGCCGGGTTCAGCCAAGGCGGCGGTGTCGGCTTGATGCTGGCGCAGTGGATGGTCGACGGCGAATGCGAGCGCGACACATGGGCGATGGATTGCGCCCGTTTCGGCGATTGGATCACGCCGGGTTATACCCGCCCCAAGGTGGTCGAAAACTACCAGAAGCGGTTCTCGGTCTCCTACCCGAACGAGGAGCTGCCCGCCGCGCGCCCCTTCCGCCAGACGCCGATGTATGACGTGTTTGATTCTATGGGCGCGGTCTGGGGCGCGCAATACGGGCTGGAGGTGGTGAACTACTTCGCCCTACCCGGCGAGGCGCGGTTTGAAACCCCGTCCTTCCGCCGCTCCAACGCGTGGGAGGCGACCAAGCGCGAAGTCAAAGCCGTGCGCGCGGGCGTGGGCATCAACGAAGTGCAGAACTTCGGCAAATACCTTGTGACCGGTCCGGGCGCGCGCGCTTGGCTTGACCGGATCATGGCCGGGCGTGTGCCGCAGCCGGGGCGGCTGTCCCTGACGCCGATGCTGTCGCCCAAGGGGCGGTTGATCGGTGATTTCACCATCTCCTGCCTCAGCGATGACGCGTTCCAGCTTACTGCCAGCTATGGCGCGCAGGCCTATCACATGCGTTGGTTCGAGCGCCACGAGGCCGAAGGCGTCAAGGTCGAGAACATCTCGGATCGCCTGAACGGGTTCCAGATCGCTGGGCCAAAGGCGCGCGACGTCTTGCAGGCCTGCTGCCTTGAGGACGTGAGCGATATGCGCTTTCTCGACGTGCGCCACCTGACGGTCGGCATGGTCGATTGCCTTGTGCAGCGGGTCTCCTATACCGGCGATCTGGGGTTCGAGATCTACTGCGATCCGATGGCACAGCGCGCGCTTTGGGATGCGCTTTGGGGCGCGGGTGAACCGCTTGGCATGACGCCCTTCGGGATGCGGGCCATGATGTCGCTGCGGCTCGACAAGTTTTTCGGCGCTTGGCTCAGAGAGTTTTCGCCCGATTACACCGCCGCCGAAACCGGGTTGGACCGTTTTATCTCGTGGAAGAAAAACGTCGATTTCATTGGCCGCGCCGCCGCCGAGGCCGAGCGCCAAAGCGGCGCGGCGCGACAGCTTTGCGCGTTTGAGGTCGACGCCGAGGACGCCGATGTCGTCGCCTATGAGCCGATCTGGCACGCGGGCGAGGTGATCGGGTTTTGCACCTCGGGCGGCTATGCGCATCACAGCGAGAAAAGCATCGCCCTTGGGCTGATCCCGCGCGACAAGGCCAGCGATGGGCTGCAGGTCGAGATCGAGATCCTTGGTCAAATGCGCCCCGCCAGTTTGATCACCGCGCCGCTGTTTGACGCCGATGGAACGCGCATGCGTGGATAAACGCTTGCCCTGCCCCTTCATCTGACCCCAAATATCCCCGCCGGAGGCTCCCACAGATGCCACCGGCGGAGAGGCTGGATATGGCGCGCAACGTGGCAACAGATGACATTGCAATCCTGATCCCCGCCGCAGGCGCGTCTTCGCGCATGGGCGGGCGCGACAAGCTGTTGGAACAGGTGGACGGCACCCCGCTTTTGGCGCGACAGGTGGCACGGGCCTTGGCCACGGGGGCAGAGGTTTTGGTCACCGTCTCGCAGGACCACCCGGCGCGCAAGGCGGCGTTAGCTCCGCTCGCTTCTGCACGGCTGCATCTCTGCGAGATTGACGGGCGCGAGGGCATGGCCGTCTCGCTGCGCGAGGGCGCGGCTTGGGCCATCGAGCGCGGGTTGAGCGCGTTGATGGTGGTTCTGGCGGATATGCCCGAGCTTGAGACCGAGGATTTCACCGCCCTGCTTGACGCCGCCACAGAAGCGCCCGGCAGTGTGATACGCGCAGCCAGCGCGACGGGCGTGGCCGGGCATCCGGTGATTATTCCGCAGCGACTGTTTGAAGGTCTGCGATCGGTGACAGGCGACGCTGGCGCGCGCGGGGTGCTTCAGGGCGAGCAGGTTCGGCTGACCCCCCGGAGCGGCAATCGTGCTGTCACCGATCTGGACACGCCCGAAGACTGGGCGCGGTGGCGGGCGGCGCGGCGTTAAGCGGCGCCTTGAGACTGGATCATGCAGGGTGGCAGGATGATTTCCTCAACCCCTTGAAAAACAAGGCTATCGGCGCCGTCACAAATGAAACCGGCGTCCGGCCCGCTCCATTTTATTTCAACCCGGCTGGTCAGTTGAGACAGGTCGATCACGCGATATTGCCGCGCATTTGCGCCGCCGATGATCATGTCTTCGCCCAAGCCAAGCCCACGCGGTTTTACGACCAGAACATCGGGTCGCGACACCATCTCGGCCTGCGGCTCGCGCGGGAGTGACGGGAAATCAAAGGTGGAGTGATCTAGGAACATGGGAGTCTTTTGCCTGTAATTTGTCGAGATTCTCCCGACTTGCCCCAATGTCCTCCAAACTTGTGGCGAATTTGGGATCGGACCGCGGGCAAATTGAGGCGAAAGGTAAACAAACTCTTAACCGCCAACGCAAAAGGGAAGAGGCGCAAACCTCTTCCCTTGGCCCGGATGTGAGAAGGGCCCTCACGGTCCGGGCAGCTGCATATTTCGCGTAAAACATGGATCGGACGGGGCGGTTGTCCGTGAGGCATCGCCCCGTCCTTGACTATGGACGTCTACGTCCTTTTTTGTCTGTCTGGCTCCGGTTTAGCGGACCAGCAGGCGTGCTTCGTGCTTTTTGAGGGCACGGCGCGCGGCGCTGTAGTCTTCGACACCTTCCGCCGTTTTCAGGTCGGGGAAGAGGGTGAGGATTTCGTCGCGTTGCGCGTTTTCCAGACCGCTGAGCACATTGGCACCCGGTTGGAAGCTTTCTGTCCATGCGCCATTCGAGAGCACCACTTCGTGCTGATCGAACATGAAGTGCACATAGCTCACGCCCAGCGTTCCGACTTCGTCCACACCCGGCAGGTCCGTCAGGTGTTTCGCGGCGGCCAGCACTTCGCGCTCTTCAAAGTAGAGCTGTGCCTTGTCGCCGGTCATCAGCATACGGTGCTGAGGCGAGACCAGGATGTCGTGCTCTGGCAGGTTATCGCCAAGCGCGCCTTTCTGGATCAGGATCGGGCGCAGATTTGGCATCCGGGCCAGTTCATGCCCGGTCAGAGCGCGGCGTCCGATCCAGCGGATCTCTTGGATGCCGTTGTCGCGGGTGATGATCTTGTCACCTTCGTTCAGCTCTTCGACCATACGCTCGCCCTTGGGCGTCGCGATTGCGGTGCCGGGGGTAAAGCAAGGCACGACATTCTCGATCTCGGTGAAGACCAGCGATCCGGCGTCATTATCGTCGGCGTCGAAATAGTTAACGATACCGTCCTGTTGGTCGGCAGAGGTATAGGTGATTTCGAAGCGTCCGCCGGTGGGGGCCGAGCCTGCGAGGTTGAGCGTGTCGTAATCCTCGGGGCCATCGTCGACCGGACCATCGCCACCGTCGATGATGTCGCCAGCATTGACGTTCGAGAACGTATCCATGCCGTCGCCACCAAGCAGCGTGTCATCGCCGGCACCGCCATCGATCGAGTCATTGCCCTCTTCGCCTTCGATCACGTCATCGCCGTCACCGCCGAGCAGCGTATCGTCGCCGGTGCCGCCCTGAAGCGCATCGTCGTCGATGCCACCGTCGATGAGGTCATCCCCGGCACCGCCAACGAGCGTGTCGTCGTCGTCTTCGCCAAAGATCGTGTCGTTGCCCTCGCCGCCATCGACAAAGTCGAGACCGTTGGTCGGGACCGGATCGGTTTCGTCGGGTTCTTGACCCCAGAGCAGGTTGCTGTCGCCAGCATTGATCCAGTCGTCGCCGGCACCACCAAAGATGGTGTCGGAGCCGTGGCCACCAATGATCGAGTCATCGTCCTCGTTGCCTTCGACATAGTCATCGTCGATCCCGGCGTGGATGGTATCCATGCCTGTGCCGCCGAAGATGACGTCGGCATCGTCGCCGGTCATGATCGAGTCGTTGCCGGCGCCGCCGTCAACGGTGTCCATACCGTCGGTCGGGTTCGGATCGCTGGTGATGCTGCCGATCGGCAGGTTGGGATCGTCGCCAACATAGTCGGAGAAGGTGTCGACACCGACAAGGATCGTGTCGTCCCCTGCCCCGCCTTCGACATCATCCGAGCCTTGCGGGTCAGTGATGAGGTCGTCGCCATCGCCGCCCAGCACAACATCGTCGTCAATGCCGGGGTTGATTGTGTCGTCGCCTGCGCCGCCTTCGATCGTGTCGCTGTCATCGCCGGTGGAGATGTCGTCATTGCCGTCACCGCCATCGACATAGTCGAGATCGTCGCCGGGTGTGGCATCAACCGGCACACCGGGAAGGGTTGGCACGTCGATTGCCGGGGTGTTGCCGGATGTGTCGATCACATCGTCGTCGTCACCGCCAAAGGCCGTATCGTTGCCGTCACCGCCAAATAGCGTGTCGGAACCTTCGTTGCCGTAGAGCACGTCATCGCCTTCTTCGCCGATAACGATGTCGTCGCCTTCTTCGCCGTAGAGCACATCGTCGCCCTCGCCGCCGTTGACATCATCGTCGCCTTCACCGGCAAGCACGGTGTCGTCGCCGCCGTTGGCCTGAACAGTGTCCTGCTGCGGCGGGTTGCCGGGCATGTTGTCCATGTTGTCGATCATGTCGCCATCCGGGTCGCCGGTATAGTTCACGTCGATATAGTCGTCCCCTTCATCACCTTCGACGATGTAGTTGGGTGGAGTGGCATCGCCCACGGTGACAGTCACAGTCGCAGTATCGGTCGCGCCGTTGTCGTCGGTGATCGTGTAGGTGAAGGTGTCCGTGCCGGTGAAGCCCGCTTCGGGGGTGTAGACCGGGTTGCCCGAGGTCGGGTCAATTGCAACGGTGCCGTTGGTGCCATCGGTTGTGTCGGTCACGGTGAAGCCGTCGCCTTCGGGGTCGGTGTCGTTGGCGAGAACCGCCACTTCAACCGGATCGCCCGCATCGGTGCTGGCCGTGTCATCCACCGCGTCAACCGAGTTCGGCTCGCCCACGGTCACAGTCACAGTCGCGGTATCCGTCGCGCCGTTGTCGTCGGTGATCGTGTAGGTGAATGTGTCCGTGCCGGTGAAACCCGCTTCGGGGGTGTAGACCGGGTTGCCCGAGGTCGGGTCAATTGCAACGGTGCCGTTGGTGCCGTCGGTTGTATCGGTCACGGTGAAGCCGTCGCCTTCGGGGTCGGTGTCGTTGGCGAGAACCGCCACTTCAACCGGATCGCCCGCATCGGTGCTGGCCGTGTCATCCACCGCGTCAACCGAGTTCGGCTCGCCCACGGTCACAGTCACAGTCGCGGTATCCGTCGCGCCGTTGTCGTCAGTGATCGTGTAGGTGAATGTGTCCGTGCCGGTGAAACCCGCTTCGGGGGTGTAGACCGGGTTGCCCGAGGTCGGGTCAATTGCAACGGTGCCGTTGGTGCCGTCGGTTGTATCGGTCACGGTGAAGCCGTCGCCTTCGGGGTCGGTGTCGTTGGCGAGAACCGCCACTTCAACCGGATCGCCCGCATCGGTGCTGGCAGTGTCATCCACAGCGTCAACCGAGTTCGGCTCGTCCACGGTCACAGTCACGGTCGCCGTGTCAGTCGCGCCGTTGTCGTCAGTGATCGTGTAGGTGAATGTGTCCGTGCCGGTGAAGCCCGCTTCGGGGGTGTAGACCGGGTTGCCCGAGGTCGGGTCAATTGCAACGGTGCCGTTGGTGCCCTCGGTTGTGTCGGTCACGGTGAAGCCGTCGCCTTCGGGGTCGGTGTCGTTGGCGAGAACCGCCACTTCAACCGGATCGCCCGCGTCGGTGCTGGCCGTGTCATCCACTGCGTCAACCGAGTTCGGCTCGTCCACTGTTACAGTCACGGTCGCCGTGTCGGTTGCGCCGTTGTCGTCGGTGATCGTGTAAGTGAACGTGTCCGTGCCGGTGAAGCCAGCTTCGGGCGTGTAGACCGGGTTGCCCGAGGTTGGGTCAATTGCAACGGTACCGTTGGTGCCGTCGGTTGTGTCGGTCACGGTGAAGCCGTCGCCTTCGGGGTCGGTGTCGTTGGCGAGAACCGCCACTTCAACCGGATCGCCCGCGTCGGTGCTGGCCGTGTCATCCACAGCGTCAACCGAGTTCGGCTCGTCCACGGTGACAGTCACAGTCGCGGTATCGGTCGCGCCGTTGTCGTCAGTGATCGTGTAGGTGAACGTGTCCGTGCCGGTGAAGCCAGCTTCGGGCGTGTAGACCGGGTTGCCCGAGGTCGGGTCAATTGCAACGGTGCCGTTGGTGCCGTCGGTTGTGTCGGTCACGGTGAAGCCGTCGCCTTCGGGGTCGGTGTCGTTGGCGAGAACCGCCACTTCAACCGGATCGCCCGCATCGGTGCTGGCCGTGTCATCCACTGCGTCAACCGAGTTTGGCTCGTCCACTGTTACAGTCACGGTCGCCGTGTCGGTGTTTCCGTCCGGATCCGCGACCGTATAGGTGAAGGTGTCGGTGCCGGTGAAGCCTGCGTCGGGCGTGTAGAGCGGGTTACCGGTGGTCGGGTCGATGGTGACGCTGCCGTTGGTGCCGTCTGTCGTTTCCGTGATGGTCAGGGTTTGATCTTGCGGATCGGTGTCATTGGCCAGAACGTCAACCACAACAGGCGAAAGCGTGTCGGTTTCGGCTGTGTCGTCCATTGCGTCCGGGTCTTCGGGCATGGCTTCGGTGGTCGAGAAGTGGATGTCGGAGACAAGCACGCGCTGGTCGCCTTCGCCGCCGTTTTCATAGTCGATCTCGATGCGCGACACGGGGCCATCAATGCTGACCAGGACCGAGCCTGCGCCGTCTGTCGGGCTGAGGCCTGTGGAGTCGCCTTCAACGCCGTTGGGGCCGTCTGCTGTGGTGGCAGAGCCGAGGGTGAGCGAGACCGGAACTTCGTTGCCGTCGGCGTCGTAGCCACGCACGGACAGCATGTCGATGTGGTCACCGCTGACTTCGCCGGTGTCATCGGGGCCTGCGTCGATGTCATTGATGCGGAAGGTCACATTCTGGACCGCGTCGCCATATTGATCATCGGAAGCCGCAAAGTTGATCGTGGTGGTCGACGTGTCATCAACCCCGCCTTCGCCGCCTTCGCCAAAGAGCTTGAGGAAGGAGTTCGGATCGAAATCCTCACCTGCGCCGACATACCCATCGGCATTGAAGGTGAAGGCTTGGGCGCCTTCGTCTTCGACGTTGAAATCTACGGTGACTTCGACACCACCGGTGTCAACCGTCTGGGACGCACCAAAGTCGGTGCCATACGCACCAAAAAGTCCCCAATCAAGGATAAGATCAGCCATCGCTCAAGACCCTTTCAAGCTTTCCCGGTGCTACGTTCCGGGTTTTGGCCGCGTGCGCATAACAAGCGAGCACGCAAAAATACACATCAAGCGCAACGCACAAGTTCTTCTCTCGAAAAGGTAAAGCAGGTGGCAGACGCGGGGCGTCTCCGTGTGGCAGCTTTGGTGTGTCAAAGGTCCAGCAGCGGACCGGCAAACACACCCCTTTTCGCATCAAACCGATGCACTACAGTTCAGCGGCCGCCCCGTGGCCTATAGATGCGCCCCCCAGTTCGGGCACAGCTCTTCATAGCCGTGCTGCCGTCTGGGACAAACCCAAATTTGACGGGAAAAAGGCGGACAAGTTCCCCATTCGGCAATCCATCGCCACATTTCCGCCACAAACACACGCATGGGGTGTGTTATTGTTTCCTACTCGCTTAGCACGCAGATACGCACCCGGTGCTTTGTTTTCTTGATCGACGCGCAGGCAAGAGGCGGGGGCGTTAGGACAAGCGCCCTGCCCGACTGTTTCTTGGAGTGAAACAATAGAAGGCCGCTCAAAGTTGCCGAAAAAAAGGCACGAATGGTAAACAGACCCATTGAATTGATGACGCATCGAGCGCCAATCCGGGGAAAAGGTAGATATTGATTACATTTTTCGAGAAATATGGTGCGAATCGGGTACCAGATCGTGCCGAGATTAAGGCGCGAATGGGGCGGTTTGATTCGGCGGGCCGCGGCTAAGCGGCGATGACGCGACAGATAAACAGCGCCGCGCGGGTGCGCGACGCTGTTTGAGGCGTATTGTGGCGGTGGCTGTGAGAGCAAGCGCCGGCGTATCGGGTGGGCGTGTCAGGCGGGCATATCAGGCGAAGGTGATGCTGACCTCTCCGAAATCGGCGAAATCGGCATGGATGCGCGCACCGGAGGGGCATTCCACCGGGCGAATAAAGCTGCCCGAGAGGATGATCTGCCCCGGTTCGATGCTCTGCCCGTATTGCGCCATGCGCCGTGCCAGCCAGACGACGCTTTCGACCGGATCATTGAGCACGCCCGCACCGAGGCCGGTTTCTTCGACCTCGCCATTGCGGGTGGTGATCGCGCCGACCCAGCGGAGATCAACCGCGTCGGGGGCGTGTTTTGCAGCGCCGAGGACGACACCGGCGTTGGCGGCATTGTCGCTGATCGTGTCAAAGATCACGCGGGCCTGTCCGGTGGCGGGATCGACACGCTGAATGCGGGTATCGAGGATTTCGAGCGAGGGCGCGACATAATCGGTGGCGGCGAGCACATCGGCGCGGGTGACATCGGCGCCGCCGAGGGGGGCTTTCATCACAAAGGCAATTTCAGCCTCGATCCGGGGTTGGATGAAACGGCCCGCGGGCACGGTGGCGCCGTTTTCAAACAGCATGTCGTCAAACAGGATGCCGCTGTCGGGGATGTCGATGTTGAGCGCATATTGCATTGCCTTGGAGGTCAGGCCGATTTTCCAGCCGATGACCTTGCGCCCCTGCCCCGCCTTGGCGGCGGCAATGGCGTTCTGGATCGCATAGGCGTCATCCATCCCCATGTCGGGGTGGCGCAGGGTGAGCAAGCCGATTTGCGCGCCGGTCTGTTCTGCGCGCAGCAGGTCGGCGGCGGCTTGGGCGTGTTGTTCGGGGGTCATACGACTTCGTCCTCGATCGTGTTGCGCAGGGTGCCGATGCCGTTCACCTCGATTTCGACCACATCGCCGGGTTTGAGATATTGCGGCGGATCAAGGCGCGCGCCGGAGCCTGTGGGGGTGCCGGTGACGATGATGTCGCCCGGCTGTAGCGTCATGAAGGTCGAGATATATTCGATCTCGCGCCGGATGGGGTGCATCATGCGCGAGAGCACATCGTCCTGGCGGATCTCGCCGTTGACGCGGGTGATGATGCGGGCCTCGTCCAGCTGGGCCGGGTCGGTAAAGGGCACGAGCCACGGACCGATGGCGCCGGAGTTGTCCCAGTTCTTGCCTTGGGTCACGTTGAATTTCGCGTGGCGCACCCAATCGCGGATCGTGCCTTCGTTACAGAGGGTTATCGCGGCGATGTGGTCATAGGCGTCGGCTTGCGAAATGCGGCGTCCGCCCTTGCCGATGACGATCGCGACCTCGCCTTCGTAGTCGAGCGTGTGGTTTTCCGGCGGGCGGATCAGCGGGCGGTCATGGCCAGTGAAGCCGCTGGCAAAGCGCGGGAAGAGCGACATGTATTTGGGTTGCTCGGAGCCGTCTTTGTATTCGGCGTTGCGGTCGGGAAAGTTGACCCCGACGCAGAGGATACGGCGGGCGTTGGGCAGGACCATTTCGTATTGGAAATCGGTATGGGTGACGGGTTTATCCGCTGCCGCCGCGAGTTGGTCGAGGCCACCGGCCTGTACCGCATCAAGCAGCGTGGGCCATTGCGGGAAATCGGCGTTGAGGGCGATCATGCCCGCGTCGGTGACAGCGCCATAGAGAGTCTCGCCTTGCGACGAAAAGGTTGCGAAACGCATGTTCATGCCTCCTTGGGCAGTGTTGAAATCAAGGCTTAGGGTGCGATGATCGGGCTGGCTTCGATCTCGGAGTCTTTGGTGTCGACGCCGATGAATTTGCTGCCGTGTTTGAACCAGCTTTCCGGTGCGGGCGCGCCCCAGAGGGTTTGGCGTTGCGGGTCCTGAAGGTCCCATTTGATCGGTTCGAGATCGGGGTCAACGGTTTGATAATCCGAGCAATAAATCTCGATCCGGTGGCCATCAGGGTCAAGGATATAGAGGAAGAAGGCATTGGAGATGCCGTGCCGTCCGGGGCCGCGTTCGATGTTGGAGACATAGCCCGTTGTCGCCATCAGATCGAGCAGGTCGATGATGTTGAGCGGGGTCGGCACCCAGAAGGCAACGTGGTGCATTCGCGGGCCGGTGCCGTTGGTGAAGGCCATATCATGCACCCCACCCTTGCGGTGCATCCATGCGGCCCAGAGTTTCTTGCTAACTTCGTCCTCGGTGTATTCCGTCACCCGGAAGCCGAAGTCGCTGTAGAAGGCCACCGAGGCATCGACATCGTGGCTAAAGCAATTGAAGTGGTCGATCCTGAGCGGTTTCACCCCGCGATAGAGCGCGTATTTCTGATGGATCGGGTCGAGGCGGTCCATCTTGTGATAGAACTCGAGCGGGATGCCCATGTTATCGGAGGTCAGCAGCGTACGCCCCTGATACGCGCGTTCGACCCATTCTGTCGGGCGGCCCTTGGCGCGGAAATAGCTTTCGGCCTTGTCGAGATCGGCCTCGTCAAAGGTTTTGAAGCCCATGACTTCGACCGTGCCGGGGTGATCCGATTTTTGCAGGATGATGCAGTGATGGCCGCGCTCTTCCATGGCGCGCAGGTAGATGTGGCTGTCGCTTTCATCCGTTACCTGAAGGCCGAGGATGTCGGTGTAGAACGTCCGCGACGCGGCGAGATCCTTGACGTTCAGGCAAACGTGGCTGAGCCGGATGGTGTTGAAATCGGGATAGAGGTTTGGGGCGGGAATGGGCATCGCGGCCTCCTATTGAACGGGGAAAATGACGTTGGTCTGGCCGGTGCCAGAGGATGGGAAATAGTCGGTCACGACTTCGCATTTCGCATCATAGCTGTCCCAGCCGAGCGCGCCGTAAAGCATCGCCGTGTCGTGCATCGCGCCTTCGCCACAGCAATGTTCGGCGTATTCGGGCAGCATTTTGAGGAAGGTGGCGTGATCGCCGTTCTTCCACATCTCGAGCACATGCAGGTCCATTTGGCGGTTGAACTCGGAACTGATGGTGAAGGTGCCGTTGTTGGCGGCGTAATCCTTGTTCGGCCAGATTTTATGCGAGAGCGAGCCGGAGGCGACGAGCAGCACCTTGTTGTCAGACGCCTCGATCGCGGCGCGGATGGCTTCGCCGACGATGCGGCTTTCGTCGTGGTCATGCACGGTGCACCATGCGGCGACGGAGACGACCTTCATCTCGTGAGCGCGGCTCATGAAGCGCATCGGCACGAGCGAGCCATACTCAAGTTCGAGACTGTCGAGGTGATGCGCCAGCGTATAGGCCCCGCGATCGGTCGCTTCTTTGGCGATGGCATCGCCCAGCTCTGGGTTGCCCTCGTATTCATAGGGCATGTTCTGGATGAATTGCGGGAATTCATTCGAGGTGAACAGCCCCTCAAAGCGGCTGTTGGCGTTGATGTGAAAGCCCGCGTTGATGACCCAGTGGGTGTCGCAGATGACCACGGTATCGGCGCCCAGCTCCTTGGCGTGGCGGGCGATTTCGAAATGCCCGTCGATGGCGGCCTGACGTTTGCCTTTGACCGGGCCTTCCTGTTCGGACATCAGCATGGTCGGCACATGGGTGCATTTTGCGGCGAGGACGATCTCTCCCATCAGCTTGCTCCCTTGGTTGCGCTATCGCTTTGCGGCGTGAGCGCGCCCAGTTTGGTGATCTTGTGCTGACCGAGAGCGAAACCGATGTGTTTCTGCTCCATGTAGAATTCAAACGACCAATCGCCGCCGTCGCGCCCGATGCCGCTGGCTTTGACACCGCCGAAGGGGGTTGGCAGGTGGCGGACGTTTTCGGAGTTGACCCAGATCATCCCTGCTTCGAGCTTGTCCGTGAAGCGCAGGGCGCGGGTCAGATCGTTGGTCCAGACATAGCCCGTGAGCCCGTAGGGAATGTCATTGGCGATCTGAAGCGCTTCTTCTTCGGTGCTGAACGGGATCGAGGTCAGGACCGGGCCGAAGATCTCTTCCTGAGCGATGCGCATGTCGTTGGTGGCGCCGGTAAAGAGCGTGGGCCGCACGAAATAGCCCGCGTCGCCCACCGTAACGCCGCCCGCAGCGACGGTTGCGCCGTCTTCGCGGGCGATGTCGAAATAGCTGGTGACCTTGTTAAAGTGTTCTTCGGTCACAAGCGGGCCGATTTCGGTGGCCGGGTCAAGAGGGTGGCCGACCTTGATATTGTTGACCCGTTCGATGAGCTTCGCTTCAAACTCTTCGCGGATCGTGTCCTGCACCAGCAGGCGCGAAGACGAGGTGCAGCGTTCGCCGTTGATCGAGTAGATCATGAAGATCGCGGCATCGAGGGCGCGGTCGAGATCGGCGTCATCAAACACGATGACCGGGTTTTTGCCGCCAAGTTCCAGATGGTTACGCTTGAGCGTATCCGCGCCCTGTTTGGTGATCAGGCTGCCCGTGCGGCTTTCGCCGACAAAGGCGATGGCCTTGATCTTGGGGTGTTCGCAAAGCGCCTTGCCCGCGCCTTCGCCAAAGCCGTTGACGGTGTTGAGCACGCCCGGCGGCAAGCCCGCCTCTTCGGCGATTTCCACCAGCAAACGCGCCGTCAGCGGCGAGGCTTCGGCCGGTTTATGAACCACGGTGCAACCTGCGGCGAGCGCCGGGGCGATTTTCCAAGTGGAGAGCATGAACGGCGTGTTCCACGGGGTGATGACGCCAACCGGGCCAATCGGCACGCGTGTCGTGACATTCATCAGGGTCGGTGATTTCAGGTGCTGGCCATCGCGGGCCTGCACCACCTGATCGGCGAAATAACGGAAGTTTTCGGCCCCGCGCAGGGCGGCTTTGGACATGAACTTATAGGCTTGGCCCGTGTCCCAGCATTCGCAGAGCGCAATCTCTTCGGCGCGTGCTTCGATCCCTTCGGCAATGCGGATCAGGGACCTTTTTACGCGCGAGCGCGGGCATGTCGCGCCATGCGGCAAAGGCGTCATGGGCGGCATTGGCGGCGGCGTCGATGTCGCTGGCGTCGCCATGGGCCACATCGCAGATCACGCTATTGTCGACCGGGGAAGTTGATTGAAACACGCCAGCTGCGCCGGGCGTGTCCTGTCCGGCAATGCGGTTTTGGATGCCGGTTTTACGGAAGCGGCCAAGGTAGCCGTCGAGTTTTGCGATATTGTCGTCGAGCACAGTCATGTGGGGCCCTCCAAATGCACTTTTTCGGAGGCAGGCCCCGCGTGAAGCCAACACTTTCGGAGCCGCGCATTGGGTGAAAATGCGGTGGCGTCCTCTCCTCCTGATCCATAGCACAATAGCGTATGGCGATCTCGATTGCAATATACTTAACATATTAACTATCTCGATTTTGCGATGGCTGGCGGGATTGCGAGCAAACGGTTGAAATTGCCGGATTTGCCGAAGCGTGGCGCGTCACGCCTTCGTGATCATGGCGGGTGTCATCAGCACTAGACGACCGGTCTATTACTGCTTAGGTGACGCTTTATGACAGAGACAGCCAAATCAGATCTTACGCGCAAACGCATTCTTGATGCCGGACATGCCTTGGTGCTTAGGCACGGGTTTTCCGGTGTCGGCCTGTCGCGCATCCTGAGCGAAAGTGGCGTGCCGAAGGGCTCGTTCTATTACTACTTTGCATCGAAAGAGGCCTTTGGCACCGCTCTGCTTGCGGATTATGTCAAAAGCTATCTTGAGCGTGTTGACGCGCTGATTGCGGGTCCGGGACCGGCGGGTAGAAAGCTCGACCAGTTTTGGGACGCGTGGCTTGCGCATTCGGATGATGGAACGGATGCGAAAACAGCCGGGATTGCCAGCGAATGTCTGGTGGTCAAGCTGGGCGCGGAGGTTGCGGACCTGTCCGAGGACATGCGCGAGACGCTTGATCGCGGTGTTGATGCGCTTGTCGGGCGGATTGCACGATTGCTGCGTGACGGCATGCAGGAAGGGTCGGTTCGCCCGTTGGACGACCCGGACTGCACCGCGCGGATGCTTTATGCCAAGTGGCTGGGTGCTGCAATTTTGGCCAAGCTTGGGCGCAGCGATGCTGCGTTGCGCATGGCGCGTGAGGAAACCTCTGTTCAACTTTCCCCTACCGGGGATTCACTTACAACTTGAAAGGACTACAGCATGTTTGCTGCAATTCACGACACTTTCGGCGAGCCCGCCGAAGTTCTTTACACGCGCGAAATCGACGCCCCTACCCCGTCTGCGGGAGAGGCGCTGGTTCGGATGGTGCTTTCGCCGATCCACAATCACGACCTTTGGACGATCCGCGGGAATTACGGCTATAAGCCTGAACTGCCCGGCGCGATTGGTGGCACCGAGGCGCTCGGTATTGTTGAGGCTGTTGGCGAAGGTGTTGATGACGCGCTGATTGGCAAGCGCGTGGTCATTGCCGGTGTTCACGGCACATGGGCCGAGTATTTTGTCGCGCCGGCGGGTGGTTTGCTGCCCCTGCCCGATGCGATTGCCGATGAGGCCGGAGCGCAGTTGATTGCGATGCCGTTCAGCGCGCTGTCATTGCTTGAAACGCTTAAGGTTGGCGAAGGCGAATGGTTGATCCAAACGGCGGCGAATGGCGCGGTTGGCAAGATCATGGCCGGTCTGGCCAAGGCGCGTGGCATCAACATCATTAACCTTGTGCGGCGCGAAGAGGCGGCGGAAGAGTTGCGCGCGGCGGGGATGGACAATGTTCTGTCGACGTCGGACGAAGGCTGGGTCGCGGCGGCACGCGAATTGATCGGGGCTGCTGGAGCGGTTTCGGCGATTGATTCCGTTGGCGGCGAGATCGCGGGCAAGCTTGTTGAGCTGCTGGGTAAAGACGGCGAGTTGGTCGTGTTTGGCACGGCCACGGGCGCGCCGCTGAGCATGTCGTCGGGCGAGTTGATCATGAAACACATTACGGTCAAAGGTTTCTGGGGCTCGCGGGTGAGCAACGAGATGGCGCCGGACACGCGTCTGCGTTTGATCGGCGAGTTGGTCAAGCTGGCGGCGAGCGGGCAATTGCCGCTGGATTCCGGTGGCAGCTTTGCCTTGGCGGACAGTGTTGAGGCGATGAAAGCCGCCCTGACCACCGGACGGACCGGCAAGGTTATGCTGCGCCCTTAAGCGGTTATGAATGGTGGTATCGGCCGGTTTATGGCCGGTGCCACCGCTTTGGGTTGTCAGGTTTGTTTGGGTCGCCTTGGGCGGATTTGAGCCGCGCGCCGCAGGTGGCATGAGCCGTGCCGGTGGTGTGGCGGTTTGGCCTTTGTTTGGCACGTGACGATGCACAAGAATTGCAAAGCGATGGTATCCGAGGCCGGGCTCGCTCGGTAAACTATACTAGTTGAAATCCACCATATGAGAGATTTTGTCGCGGCTTCTGCCTCCCCCAACCTACGCACCAAGAAGCACGCGTTAGCTTAACGCCGCCAAGCCGTTAGATAAAATTTAGGAGGCGTTAGCTTTCAAGCTCAAATGCGTTGGGTTGGGATACTGCTGACCAATACGGTCGGGCTTTGTCGCACAGAGGCGTTTCTGAGCTGCAAGGCCCCTTAACCAGTCGTACCTACGTGACAATCTTTTCCGCAGGTTTCCGTTTGCAGTTCATGGGTATTCATCCGTTTTCTAAAGACCGCGGCGGCCCCATGCAGAAAGGCAGGATCACGACGTTCAGGCAGAATAACTGGACCGACTGCGGGCGATTTTTTAACGATCAGTCAACCGACCTTTGAGAGCGCATCCCAATTTTTGGGCGCGCCTTGCACTCTATGATCTGGTTGCAACTGGCTGACCCGCCGCAATGAAGACGGAAATCAGGGTTCGATGTGAGCGCTGGAACCGCCATAGTGTAAGAATGAATAAGCCAATAGCTGCGAAGGACCAGATATTAATCCATTCGGGAACCAGTCTTTCCGTTTTTCAAACAGATCATCCAAACTCAGCTTCATTTTGCCATCGAACGGCGCCAAAAGGTAGTACATTGCAAGAAATTCCGGTCTAATTTTTTGCTTTTGCAAATGCTCAACCGAGTCAGGCACCTGTTTTCTAGGACTAATGTACATATTAATAGAATCGTCATTAGACATCACATTCACTCTCAAAGATTTTGCAATAAGTTCTATCTCTGATTTGTCTAAGATTCCCACGCGATGCATTGCCAAAGGCAACTCTATAGTTACCGCTGCTTTGAAAAAGAGCTCCGCACCTTTCACATGGCTAAAGCTACGCTCACCGAAAGAGCACTCTGGGTGGGCTATGTTCTTGTTATCAGGTGTGGGTGCGTAAGCCCACGAAACCGTTCCGTTTTTCTCTTCGTACCAGTTGTGCCTGAAAAAGTTGTACGACTTCTCGCAAACATCCCGGTAACGTTCGTTCCGCGTTATCGCATACGCTTCCGCTGCAACTGCTGCGTATAGATGGGTGTGATTCAGCGGCTCGATGCTGGCATTCCATTTCGACACGAAATACCCGCCTTTTGATAGGGGGTGTTCAACGAACTCATCGAGGTGCGCTTCTAGCCCCTCGCAAACGGTATCAGTCAATTCCTTCTTCATTTTCTCTGGGAGCTTATCGCCAGCCCTGATTAGCAAGTCAGTGTAAGGCAAAAGCAACAGTCCAGTGCTCTCGACTTCACATGACCTCAATCCTTGGTCTTTTCGGCCGGCAAGTCGCGTGCCCCAAGAGGAAAGGGACCTTGCCACGCAAATCGTCAGTTAGCCCCAATTGATCATCGCGGAAGGCCTTGAAACTGGAGTGCACCTGATCAAACAACTCTAAAGCATGCTGCGATTCAGTTGCACAATAGTACATTGATAGCGCCCTGCCCCAATACCCCCAACGCCATGACCATTCCCGCCCTCTTTCACCAACCTTAAACTTAGACTGACGCGTGAAAATTGAATCTATGTTTTTGCAAAGCGTTTTGTAAAAATGGTTATTGGCTTCATCTTTGTTCATTTTACGTCCAAAAATTTACTTATATTTCTTAAACATACTGCGCTACGGGCATTGGTGAAAATCTGCTACATGGTTATCTAAACTTGCCCTCCTTTGTTCTATTGGCCATGCATCAACGTCTGGGCGCTCCTGTCGAAGCTGTCGAACTACCCGGTTGAGACTTGACTTGCTCCGCAGAAAAGTCCTGCGTTTATTGTTAATCCGTCTTGCACCCTTCTGTCTAACGTGTGGCGACTTCGAAAACTGCGTCTTTCGTGTGTAAAGCGGTTTGGCGCAGATCTTGAGCCTTTCAGCGACATCTTTGACCGCGCATTGACGCTCGGCCAGTTGCGCTATGGAGTACTGCTTTAACTTTTTCGTAAACCAAATTCCCTGATTTGGGATGGAGGAAATTGCCAGACATACCTCAGCAGGAATGACGGGATCGAGCCTGATGACAGGCATGCGAAGCCGTCAACCGGTTTGCTCTGCCTTGGAGGCTTGTATTGCTTGAACCACGGCTTGGGTGGTCCTTTCGATGTGTTCGCGCATGATCTGCTGACCTGCATCGACATCCTTGTCCAGAGCGGCCTCCATCAATGCGCGGTGTTCCCGGCTGATGTCGCGTGTCAGAACGGTGCGCACACGGCTTAACCTGCGATAGCGTTCGTGGTGGTTAAACATGCTGGCGCGGGTGCGCAGCAACCACACAGATGGGCAGGCCGCCACCAGCGCCTCGTGAAACGCATGATTGAGCCGCTCCCAATCAGACAAGGCCGCGGCGCTTTTGCCGGGGTCGGCTTCCAGCCGCTCAAGACGATGGAACGTCGTGATCACCTTCTCTTCCCATTCAACGTCGCCTTCAGGGAAGGAAAGCTTGAGCGCTTCCGCCTCGACCATTTTGCGAAGATCGCCGATCTCGCGCGCGTCTTGGGCCGTGAACGGTGCGACAACGAATCCTCGCTGGCCGAGAATCGTGACCAGATGATCGCCGGCCAAACGCGACATGGCCTCGCGCAGGGGGCCGGTGCCGATATCGTAGCGCTTTCGCAGCATGTCGATCTTTAGCTTCTGACCCGGAGCGAGCGCGCCCGAAACGATGTCCTCCCTAAGAAGGCGGTACGCGCGCTCTGAGGCGGTTTTTTCTGTGCCGTCGATGTCCAAGGTGCTTTGAAACTCCATTTTTCGCTCTTGCTTAGCAAATCTGACCCGTCCGGCCAAAGGCTTTACAAAAGCATACAATTTTGCGCCCTCGTCGTAAATATAGATATTTTAATTGACTTGGAAAAAATATCGGCATTAATTGCGCCCCGGAGGTGGAGATGAATCACGAAGCGAGTCCCATGTTGCAGCAGAACAGCCTGTTGCGTTTAAGCGGTGCGATTGCGCGGCTTGAGACCTTTGCGATCGGTGCGTTGATGGTGTCGATCTTTGCGCTGCTTATGTTGAACGTGGTGTCCCGCGCGGTTGGCGCGCCGGTGATCTGGGTGGATGAAGCGGCTGTGTTCCTGATGATCTGGGTCGCTTTGTTCGGGGCGTCTTTGGCGCTGGCCAAGCGCGAACACCTTGCGGTTACGCTGGTTTCCGACACGTTTGGCGTCAGAGCACGGCGGCTTCTGAGTGTTATCGTGGACGCGCTTCTTTTCGTTTTCTTCGTCCTGTTCGCGATCATTTTGTGGCGCTGGTTTGATCCCATAACGCTTTGGCAAGCCGGGTCGGTCGTGGCCTTCTCGCGAGAGACATTCAACTTTCTCTACCAAGAGCCAACAGTCACCTTGGGTGTGCACAAAGTCTGGTTCTGGCTGATCCTGCCGGTGTTTTGCCTTAGCGGATTGGTTCACTGCGCGGCGCAGCTGACCCGTTCCAAGGGGGCGATGCAATGATCGCTGCAAGCAGCTTTTTCGCCTTTCTGGCGGCCGGGGTTCCGATCTCTTTTGCGCTTATTTTCCTTGCCCTTGTTTACATCGCGGTCACGGGCAACTGGATCTTGCTGCAATCCTTTCCACAACAATTCTTCGGTGGGATGGAAAATTACGGGCTGCTGGCTTTGCCGCTCTTTATTTTGCTGGGCGAGTTCATGAATGCCGGGGGCATCGGGCGCCGGTTGATGGCGCTTGCGCTTGCCATGCTTGGGCGGCTGCCTGCCGGGCTTGCTTATGTGAACATCGTCGCGAACATGATGATGGCGTCGATTCTGGGCTCAACGGTTGCGCAGATTACCATCATGTCCCGCATCGCGGTTCCCGAGATGGTGCGCGCCGGCTATCCCAAGGATGTCAGCGTGGCGATCACCGCAGCCGGCGGTTTGCTGGCGCCGATTATCCCGCCGTCGATGATGTTCATCATCTATGGCGTGATTGCTCAGCTTCCGATCGGCAACCTTTTCATTGCAGGGATCATTCCCGGCGCAATGATGTTTGCGGGCTTTATCCTTGTCGTGATGTGGCTGGGGCGCAAGCACGGGTTTCCAGCGACCGCCCCCATGCCGATGCAAGAGCGCGGCAAAGCTGTTTGGAATGCGCTTCCGGCGGCTTTGATCCCTGTGCTGATTGTCGGGACGATCCTTGGCGGCATTGCGACACCGACAGAGGCTGCCGCGATTGCGGCTGCTGCTGCCGCCTTCATCGGCCTGTTTGTCTATCGCGAGATGACATGGCGGCAGATCCTTCCGGCATTTGTCAGCGCCGGACGGGGGGCTGCCGTGGTTTTGTTCCTTATTGCGGCCGCTCAGGTGTTTAGCTGGGTCATCACCTTTGAAAACCTGCCGGCGCTTGTGGCGGCGTGGATGCAATCGCTGACCACCTCGCCGGTCATGTTCCTGCTTATGCTGAATGTGCTGCTGCTGTTCCTTGGTATGGTGGTGGATCCGATCCCCGCCATTATCCTGATCGTGCCTGTGTTTCTTCCGGTTGCGACGGATGTTTACGGCATTGATCCCTTTCAGTTTGGCGTGATCATCTGCCTGAACCTGACGATGGGGCTGCTGACGCCGCCGGTCGGGACCGGGCTGTTTACCGCAGCTTTGATGACGGGCGAACGCGCCGAACGCATCGCCCGCCTGATCCTGCCGTTTCTTGGGTCCATCGCGCTTGTGCTGATCCTGCTCGCCTTCTTCCCTGTGTTGTCCACAGTTTTGAAGGATGCGTTCTGATGGCTCGGGTTGCGGTTCTTGGTGGCGGATTGATTGGCTGTGGTTGGGCGGCGGCTTTTGCGGGTGCCGGACACGAGGTTGTCGTGGTAGATCCAGATCCGGCAACGGCTGATCGCCTTGCCGACACTTGGACCAAGGCACAGCCCGCCATGTTGGCGCTTGAAACGCTGGCAGAACAGACCCAAGCGCCGCGCCACGAAAGCAGCGCCGACGCTCTGGCGAGCGTTGAGCTTGTGCAAGAGGCGTTGCCCGAAAATCTCGCGCTTAAACACCGGGCCTTGGGCGAGATTGAGGGGATCATCCCCGCGCATGTGCCGATCGCCTCCTCGTCTTCGGGGTTCACGCCGCAAATGATTGCGCAAGGCATGGAATTTCCCGAAAGGCTCTTTATCGCCCATCCTTGCAATCCGCCCTACCTGATGCCGACGGTCGAGTTGATCGGGCAGGAGATTACGCCCGCCTCGGCGCTTGATGCGGCACAGGCCCTGTATGAAGGGATGGGCAAAACCGTTCTTCGCATGGCCAAACCCATGCAGGGCCATCTGGTAAACCGTCTGCAATTCGCCCTTTGGCGCGAAGCTGTCAATCTGGTTGCCAGCGGTGCGGCCACCCTGCCCGATGTTGAGCGCGCCGTGACCGAGGGGCTTGCGCCGCGCTGGTGCTTGATGGGGCCGGCCGGGGTGTTCCATCTTTCCGGCGGAGCGCGTGGCATGGAGGGTTACCTCGACGCGCTCGGCCCGGCGACGAGCGCCATGTGGGACGACCTTGGTGCGCCCGATCTCGCCAAGGCAGCCGATGCGTTGATCGCCGGAATGGCCCAGTCTGACCCACGCCCGGTCGCGGAGATTGGCCAAGCGAGGGACGAAGCGTTGCCGCGTGTTTTGCGCGCGCTCAAGCCGATCAAATCAAACTATCACCAAAAGGGAGGAACGACATGAAACGTCTATTTAAGTATGCTTTGGGTTTGGCCGCATTAGCAGCCCCCCATATCGCCCAATCCGAGGAATACCGCCTTGGGCTTATCACGCCGCCGCCACACCAGTGGACCGTTTCAGCCACGCAAGCCGCAGCTGAAATCAAGGAGAAAACCGACAGGCGTGTCGACATCCTGATTTTCCCATCAGGGCAGCTGGGCAATGAATCCCAGATGCTGCAACAACTGCAAACGGGCGCGATGGACTTTGCCTTTTTCACCTTGGGTGAATTTGCCAACCGCAACCCCAACTATGGTATTTTCCTTGCGCCCTACCTTGTTGAAGACGTGGCCGGAGCGCGCAGTTTGCTGAAAGGCAAAACAGCTCAGAAGCTGCTGGACGGCATGGCCGATTTTGGGCTTGTCGGCTTTGGCTGGGGCATGGCCGGGATGCGGATCATTGTCACCGGAGAGAAAGTTGAAACCGTTGGCGACCTCGACGGCAAGAAAATCCGCACCATTCCGTTCGCGCCGGAACTCGCCTTCTGGGAAGCTCTGGGTGCAGCGCCGACGCCGATGCCATTGCCCTCGCTCTATGATGCGTTTGCCAATGGTCAGGTCGACGGAATGCAGATCGACGTCGAAGGCACATGGAACACCAAATACTATGAGCACGCTGAATCCATCATCGTGTCCAATCACATGATGTTCCCGATGGCCGCCATTGGGTCCGGGCGCAAATGGGCCGGGATTGCCGAAGCCGACCGCGCCGTTATCCAAGAGGTATTTGCCCGCAAGTTGGATGAGATGGTCGTCGGCTATGGCGAAATTGATGCAAAATACAAAGCCAGCCTAGAAACAACCGATATTCCGGTCACAACGGTCGGGCGTGAATGGTTCGGCCCGGCGATTGACGCATGGTATAGCGAATGGCGCGAGAAAGCTCCGATGCTGGTCGAGCTCGAAGCTGAAGCGAAGAAGTAAACGTCCGGGCTGGGCATGATTTCTTGCCCGGCCCCACCAACAGGAGAAAACCGCAATGTCTGCCCCTTACCGCGATCTGCGTTACTTGCGTCAGCCCGTTTTAAACCTTGAGGACGCTGAAAAATTCGGGCGTGAGGTGTTGGGCCTGCAGCTGGAAGACAGCACGGAGCAGGCGCGCTACTTTCGGTCGGACAGCCGCAACCACGCGCTTTGTTTTACAGAGGGCGGCGTGCCTTCGGTGGCGCTTACCGTGGCGGAAAAAGCGGATCTGGACAGGGTTTTTGATCAGTTGAGCGAGGCCGGATATGCGCCGCGCTGGCTATCGGATGACGAGGCAGAGCAGCGGCAGATCAAAACCGGCATCACGGTGAGCGCACCCAACGAAGTGCAGGTTGATATTGTCTGGCGCCCGCTGACCTCGGGCTGGCCATTTCACGGCGCGCGCCATACCGGTCTGACCGAACTTCAGGCCGTGCAACTGGCCTGCACCGACATTCAGGCGAACGAGACGTTTTGGACCAAGGGCATCGGTGGAACCGTGTCTGATTGGGCCGGGCGCGCCGCCTTTATCAATATCGACGGTGCGCATCACCGCATCGCGCTTTATCCGTCGGAGCGCGATGGCGTTCTGGGCATTACCTTTGGTGTGCAAGAGACCGAAGATGTCATGCGCAACTGGTATGTCATGCAAAAACTGCAGCTGCCCGTCGCCCACGGCCCCGGCCGCCAGCCGACGTCTGGTGCCTGTTTTGTGACCATGCGCGGCGTCGGTGAAATTCTCTATAGCTATGCCACAGCCATGGCCCCACCCAACGCGACCGGCCCAAGGCAGTTTCCTGATACCGCCCTGAGCCATTGTGCGTGGGGCTCGCCCTCGACACTGGCAGAATTCAACGGAGGATCGGACGCATGATCGAGCTTAAAGACGTCGTTTATTGCCGTTTGGGCACCAAGGATCTGGCGGGTGCCGAGTGGTACGCGATCAACATTCTGGGGTTGGAGGTGTCCGGGCGACGCCCGGGAGCGGTCTATTTCAAATCGGATCAGAGACAGCATACGTTGTGCTATTTTGAGGGCGACCCGGAGGATCAGACAACAGCATTCGAAATCGGCTCGGCTGATGACCTGAACAAAGCTGGGGCGACGCTCGAAAGCCTTGGCCATGATGTGCACTATGGTCGGCGCGAAGAATGCGAGTTGCGCTTTGTGCAGGCCTTCATCCGGTTCAACACCCGATGGGCAACCAGATTGAATTTGTTCTGCGCCCCGACACCACGGCCCAAGCCTATCACGGGACGCGCGATGCGGGGATCACAGGCTTTAGCCATGTTGGGCTTTGCTCCAATGATCTTGAGCGCGATGAGTTGTTCTGGACCCAAGTATGCAACGCGCGGGTGTCCGACAGGATCGGCGATGCCCCCCTCATGCGGCTTGGCACAATCCATCACTCGATCGCATTGTTCCCGTTTCACAAACCCGGCATTCAACACATCAACCATCAGGTCGGCGGCACCGATGATATTCAGCGCAGCTTTAATTTCGTGCGCGAGAACCAGGTGAATGTGACGTTCGGACCGGGGCAGCATCCGACCTCCTCTGCCGAGTTTCTCTACTTCACCGGGCCAGAGGGAATGACCTTTGAATATTCTAGCGGCGTTGTCGAAATTCACGACGAGCCGCTTTGGCGCGACCGGCAGTTCCATTTCGAGCCGAAGGGCTTCTGTAAATGGGGTTCGGCCCCGAATATCGAAGCGTTCAAGGATTGATGGTCATGGAAGAGCTTGCCAGGACCACACGTATCGCCGCGCGCGCCCTTGGTCGGGCCGGGCTTGTGCATGCCTATGGCCATTGTTCCGCGAGAATAGATCAGGATCGCTTCCTCGTCTGCCCGTCGGTTCCGATGGAGCATGTCGAAATCGGCCAACCCTGTAGCGTTGTGCCCGTTGTCGGCGATCTGCCGGAGGGGGTGTTGGGCGAAGTCCGGCTTCATCAACAGATCTATGCCCGTCGACCCGAGGCCCAAGGCGTTGTCCGCTTCATGGGCCCGCAAATGATGGCGCTGGCGGCGTTGGGGCAAGCCCCGCAAATCCGTCACGGCTTTGGCACTTATTTCGCGCCGGAAGTTGGGTTTTGGTCTGACATTCAACTGGTGCGTGATGATGCGCGGGCGCGTGGAGTGATTGATGCAATGGGCGACGGCGCCGGCGTGATGATGCGCGGGAACGGGGCGGTGGTTGCGGGGGCGTCGCTGCCCGAGGCCGTATCGCTGGCGTGGTATCTGGAAGATATGTGCCGCGTCGAATTGGCCGCGCAGGCAACTGGATTGGCCGATGCGCCAACGATCCCCCCGCCGAAGCCGAGACCCGCGCCACGCGGCAAGGGCGCATCTTTGAACGTATGTGGGACTACTTGAGCCATGGCGACCCAGAGTTGTCAGGCGGCAATTGAAAGGCAGGTTATGCAAAAAATACTTAACTTCATCGACGGTGAATTCACGGCGGGAACGGGCGGCGAGTTTGCCGATCATTTCCCGACCACAGGCGAGGTTTTTGCCGAAGTGTCGGCTGCCGGGAAATCCGATGTCGATGCCGCTGTTGGTGCCGCGCGCGCAGCACTTAACGGACCATGGGGGCGGATGAGCGTTCCCGAACGCGTGGCGTTGCTGCGCAAGCTGGCCGACGGGATCAACGCGCGTTTCGATGAGTTTCTGGCAGCAGAAATCCGCGATACGGGCAAGCCGACCAGTATTGCCAGCCACATCGACATCCCCCGCGGCGCGGCAAACTTCAATGTGTTCGCGGATCAGATCCAGACCTCGTCGACAGAGACCTTCGAGATGGCCACGCCGGATGGCGGCGGCGCTCTCAACTATGCGCTGCGCGGCCCTCGTGGTGTGATTGCCGTCGTCTGCCCTTGGAACCTGCCGCTTCTGCTGATGACTTGGAAAGTGGCCCCTGCCCTTGCCTGCGGCAATACTGTCGTGGTCAAACCCTCCGAGGAAACCCCGGCCACGGCCACCCTGCTGGGCGAGGTAATGAACGAGGTCGGCATCCCGCGCGGCGTTTATAATGTTGTGCATGGCTTTGGCCCCGGTGCTGCGGGTGAATTCCTCACCGCGCACCCGGATGTCGACGGTGTTACCTTTACCGGCGAAACCCGGACCGGCGAAGCGATCATGAAATCCGCCGCAAACGGTGTGCGCCCTGTGAGCCTTGAACTGGGCGGCAAGAACGCTGGCATCATCTTTGACGATGCCGACCTCGACGCCACGCTCGAAGGGATCGGGCGCGCCTGTTTCGCCAATACGGGCCAAGTCTGTCTGGGCACTGAACGGCTTTATGTGCAGCGTGGCATCTATGAGCGCATCTGCGAAGGTCTTGCGGAAAAGGCGCGCGGCTATCAAATGGGCGATCCGTTCGACAGCGCAACCACCATGGGCACCGTGATTTCAGCCGAGCATCGTGCCAAAGTGCTGTCTTATTACGAGAAAGCACGCGCCGGAGGTGCAGAGATTCTTGCCGGTGGCGGCACGCCCGATGTGGCGGGGTTTGACGGCGGCTATTGGGTTGAACCGACTGTTTGGACGGGATTGGCAGAAGACCATCCCGTTGTAACCGAAGAGATTTTCGGCCCCTGCACCCATATCACGCCGTTTGACAGCGAAGACGAGGGTGTCGCGCTGGCCAACGCTTCGCCCTATGGGCTGGCTACGTCGATCTGGACCAGCAATCTGGGCACCGCGCACCGTGTTGCCAAGCAGATCGAAGTTGGCATCACTTGGGTCAACTGCTGGTTCCTGCGTGATCTGCGCACGCCATTTGGGGGCTCGAAATCCAGCGGGATCGGGCGTGAAGGCGGGGTTCACTCGCTCGAATTTTACACCGAATTGCGCAACGTCTGCATCAAGCTTTGAGGAAAGAAACATGCTAAGTGAAAAAGACCGCCAGACCTGTGTTGACGGGTTGCTTGAGAGCCATCGCACCAAGGTTCAGGGCCGCCGCCCGTCGGAAATGTTTCCCGACATCGAAATCGCCGACAGCTATGCGATTTCCAGCGCCGTGGCCGCGGCCAAAGAGAAAGAGGGCATCAAGATCGTCGGCCACAAGATCGGCCTGACATCCAAGGCGATGCAGGCGGCTTCCAAGATCGACGAGCCGGATTACGGCTATCTTTTCGACGATCTTATCCTTCAGGATGGGGCCAAGGTAAACTTCGATGACTTCTGTGTGCCGCGCGTCGAACCCGAGCTGACATTTATCCTCAAAGAACGGCTTCAAGGGCCCAATGTCGGGCTGATTGACGTGATGCGTGCGACAGAGTGGGTTGTCCCCTCGATCGAGATCATTGATGCCCGCGTTACGGAACCGCGCAAGATTTTCGACACGGTCGCCGACAATGGCGCCGCTGCCGGCATCGTTTTGGGTGGGCGGCCGGTGCGGCCCGAAGACGTTGATCTTCGCTGGGTCGGCGCGGCGTTCTATCGCAACAGCCAGATCGAAGAGACCGGGTTGGCCTGTGGGGTTCTGGGGCATCCGGCAATGGCCATCGCATGGCTGGCCAACAAGCTGGCCCCGTTTGATACCGCACTGGAGCCGGGGCACATGATGCTTTCGGGCAGCTTCACGCGCCCGGTTTGGGCCGAGAAAGGCGATACACTCCACGCTGATTTCGGTCCGCTCGGCTCTGTCGCGGTGCAATTCGTATGATGCGCACACCGGAAAACGAGTTCAAGCGCCGCCTGCTGGCGGGTGAGGCGCTTGACGGGCTTTGGATGTCCCTTGCAAGCCCTGTCGCAGCCGAAGCGCTAGGCCTGTTGGGCTATGATTGGCTGATGTTTGACACGGAACATGCCCCGGTTGATCTGGCACAGGTGCAACCCCTGTTGCAGGCGGCCTCTGCTGGCACCTCAAGCCTTGTGATGCGCCCGGCGTGGAACGATAAGGTGCTGATCAAACGCGCGCTTGATATCGGTGCGCAAACGCTGCTTGTGCCATTCGTGCAAAACGCCGAGGAAGCCGCGGCAGCCGTTGCTGCGACACGCTATCCTCCGCACGGTATTCGCGGCGTTGCCGGTGGCACCCGCGCCAGCCGGTTTGGTCTGGCGAGTGATTATTTTGAGAAAGCCGACCAGAACATCGCGGTCCTTGTGCAAGTGGAAACCGTGGAGGCGATGGCGCAGTTGGAAGAGATCGCTGCTGTGCCGGGGGTGGACGGCGTATTCATCGGCCCCTCTGATCTTGCGGCAAGCTATGGCCATCTTGGCAATCCCGGCCATGCGGACGTTCAAACGGCGCTTAAAGAGGCCGCGGCCCGGCTTGGCGCTGTGGGGACGCCTGCAGGTATTCTTGCCACCAATAGCGAGGACGCCAAGCGCTATCGCACTTGGGGCTATGCCTTTGTGTCCTGCGCTGTCGACCTAGGGCTGTTGGTGCGAAGCGCCGCCGCAACTTTGAAAACCATGCGTGATTGATTGCGCCAGTACTGTTTGCCCTGCTTGCCGGGGGTAAGCCGATAAAGACCTGATCCGGTCTTTTCGTCATTCGTGCAAAAACGCGCCAACAAGCTGATTGGCCGTTTTTGCACGAAGGGCTTCACGCCAAGGTCTGCAAGCTGGTGGTTAAAAACAACGTCATCTGCTCCAAAGGCCGAAGCGATACGCGCGAGCGATCCCAAGGCGAAGATCAGCCGATCTTTGCTTTATGACACGCCGGTTGGCGTGACTGCCGAGGAATTCCGAAAATCTTGCAACATGCAATCTGCTGCAACACGCCATGGTACCCAAGGCCGGACTCGAACCGGCAAGCCTGTTAAGGCGGGGGATTTTGAATCCCCTGTGTCTACCAATTCCACCACTTGGGCACTGGCATGGCTGAACGGTGATTTAGCGAATTGTGCGCGGGTGGGAAAGTGGAAAATGGCCCCAATCGGCATAGATCGCGATGAATTCTTGTCGCGCGGCATGCGCCCTGCCCTCAGACAGCTTGGATTTTGGGTTCGCGCCCGCGCGCTCCTGTGTTAGAGGGCCTTAAAAGCAAAGGCACTTGGCAGTTTCTTCCCTACGTGAGCCGTATAGTGGCAAACGGTGACAGGGAACAGCGGCCGGGCAGCAGGCGGCAATAGGCAGGCACACAGATGATACGCGGGCTATATGACTGGACGATGCGGCTGGCGGAGCATCGCCACGCGATGTGGGCGCTGGCTTTGGTGGCGTTTATCGAGAGTTCGGTTTTTCCGATTCCGCCCGATGTGATCATGATCCCGATGATTCTGGCGCGGCCGCATCGCGCTTGGGCGATTGCCGGTGTTGCCTTGTTAGCGTCGGTTCTGGGGGGCTTGCTTGGCTATGCCATCGGGGCGTTGGCGTTTGAGACGCTGGGGCAGCCGATTCTGGAATCGATGGGCAAGGCCGATGCGATGGAGGCCTTTAACGAACGGTTCAACGATGTCGGCTTCTGGGCGGTTTTGATCGCCGGGATGACGCCGTTTCCCTATAAAGTTATCACCATCATGTCGGGTTGGACCGGGATGCCGTTGCTGACATTCATGGTCACCAGCGTATTGGCACGGGGGTTGCGGTTTTTCATCGTGGCGGCCCTTCTGGCGCGGTATGGCGCACCAATTCGTGATTTCATTGAGCGGCGTTTGGGCTTGATGTTCGCCCTGTTTATCGTGCTACTTCTGGGCGGCTTCTATGTGGTGAAATTGCTATGAACCTGTCTCGACCAAACCTTATTTTCCTTGCCTCTGCGGGCTCTGCTGCGCTGATGATTGGCGCGTTGTTGTTTCAGCATGTCGGCGGGATGGCCCCGTGCAAGCTGTGCTATTGGCAGCGTTATCCGCATTATGCGGCGATTGTGATCGGGGTGATGGCGTTGACGATTCC
Organism: Rhodobacteraceae bacterium D3-12; assembly: GCA_025916135.1. NCBI lineage: Bacteria > Pseudomonadati > Pseudomonadota > Alphaproteobacteria > Rhodobacterales > Roseobacteraceae > Phycobium > Phycobium rhodophyticola. Next base: position 2,211,248 of record CP104793.1, read on the forward strand.
GGGGCGGTTTTGGCCGCTGTTGGGCGCGTTGGCAACGGCGAGCACGGCCGGGATTGGCCTGTATCACACCGGAGTCGAGCGTGGCTGGTGGCAGGGGCCGGAAAGCTGCACCGGTGGCGGTAGCGGGCTTGGCAGCCTGACGGGCAATGATCTGTTGAGTGTTGATGCGCCAGCGGGTGTGGTGATGTGCGATCAGGTGCCGTGGGAGATGTTCACCCTGTCGATGGCAAGCTGGAATGCTTTGGCCTCGCTGGTTTTGTGTGTGCTTTGGTTGATGGCGGCAAAGAGCCGGGTCTGACGGCGGTTTTGTGATTTTGTGAGCGGATCACAAACGGGCGTGTCGTGAGCGGCTGTCGGTTGCCCACTTCTCACAAGGAACGACCCCCGACACTTGGGGCTTGCCGGGGATCGCCATCAAAGCGGAACAGGTTTGAAAAGAGGCCTGTGCGGCACCGGATCTTCGAGCTGCATTCGCAACGCATTTCTTAGCGTTCAAAGCCCGGCGGCGCGCAAAGCACCCTGATCCGCCCGATAAAATGCCCCGCCCCCTTGCCAGAAAACCGGCAGGCGGCGGGACCGCGCAGCACCGGGGCGCTGCGCTTGGGACAAAAGCCTGAGCGTGCCTGAGACGCTCTGCTTTTGTCCTTTGCGGTTTGGCTTAGCCTTCGGCTTTGAGAAGGCCAGCTTCGGTTGCTGCTGTGACTTCTTCTGCGTCGAGCGCACCGTCACCGTTCAGATCCATGGTCGAGAAGGCCTCGGCGGTGACATCGGGGTGCGCCGCCTGCACTTCTTCGATGGTGAGGAGGCCGTCGCCATTGGCATCGGTTTCCGCAAGCGCCGTGAGGGCCATCGCTGGGGTCATGAGAGCGGCAAGAGCGGTGGTGCGTGTGATACGGTTAAACATAGGGTTTCTCCTGTTATTGGTTACGAAGGTCTCTGCCTTCGAGGCCTATCTGGGGGCAACAGGGGGGCTGGCGTAAGGGGGCGGCACGGTCGGGGCGGTTTCGGGCTTGTTCGCGCCGGAAACGGGCCATTTCGCCGGCAATAGATGGCTGGGCAAAATCCTGCCACCGGTGATTGGGCGGATTGGCGCGTGGGGTTCGGGCGGTTTCGGCGGTGGGCGGCGCAAAAAGAGGCGCAATGGGCCGGGTGGCGGAGGATTGCCGGATTCGAGGGCAGCTTTGGGTGAGTCGTGACGGCGTAGACACTCTGCCCGGACTGAAGGCCGCACACCGCCTTGCCTGCGCGCAAAAAAAGGGGGGACCGAGAGGGCCCCCCTATGAGTTTCGCCGTTCAGGCTCACTCTTGAATGTACCGCTCGGTTTTTGCCTGCGGCCTGAACGTCGTTCGGGGGCGAGCGCACCCGCCCCGGATCTTTTTAGCTACAGCCCGAGGTTGCCCCGCAGGTGTTGCATTTCATACAGGTGCCGTTGCGCACCAATGTGTAGTTGCCGCAGTCGCCACAGGCTTCGCCCTCGTAGCCTTGCATCTTGGCCTTGGTACGGGCGTCCATCTGGCCCGCCGAGGAGGCGACAATACCGGAGGAGACCGACGTGGTTGTCGAGACGCTGACGCTGCCCCCTGCCCCGGTTGCCGCCGCGGCGGTTTCGGGCACCAAGGTTTGCAGAGCCGTTTCAGGGTCCATGCCGCTGAGCGCGGTGGCGCCCATTGCCTGACCACCCTGCAGCACGACCAGCTCTTGCGGCAGACGCTTGCGCAGGTAGCCTGTCGAGCTGATCTGTTTCAGCACTTCGAGCGATTTGGAGGCGGCGGTTTCCGACATCTCGGAGATGTTGGAGACACCCTCTTCTTCGCCCCGGCCCAGATCGTCAAAGCTGGTGCCTTCGGGTTTGATATGGGCCAGATCGGTCCGGTCGAGATAGCTGACCGCGAGTTCGCGGAAGATATAGTCGAGGATCGAGGTGGCGTTCTTGATGCTGTCGTTGCCTTGCACCATGCCCGCAGGCTCAAACTTGGTGAAGGTGAAGGCATCGACGAACTCTTCAAGCGGCACGCCGTATTGCAGGCCCACGGAAACCGCGATGGCGAAGTTGTTCATCATCGCCCGGAAGCCCGCGCCTTCCTTGTGCATGTCGATAAAGATTTCGCCAAGGTTGCCGTCTTCGTATTCGCCGGTGCGCAGGTAAACCTTGTGCCCGCCAACAACCGCCTTTTGGGTATAGCCTTTGCGGCGTTCCGGCATCTTCTCGCGGTGCGATTTGATGATTTCCTTGACGATCACCTTTTCGACGATCTTTTCGGCCAGCACGGTGGCTTTCTCGTGGGTGGAGCCGCTTTCGAGCGTCTCTTGAGCGTCTTCGTCATCCTCGACCAGCGCGGCCGCGAGCGGCTGGCTGAGCTTGGAGCCGTCACGATAGAGCGCGTTGGCTTTGACGCCGAGCTGGTGGCTAAGCTCATAGGCGGCCTGGCAATCTTCGATCGTGGCATCGTTGGGCATGTTGATCGTTTTAGAGATCGCCCCCGAGATGAACGATTGTGCGGCGGCCATCATAGTGATGTGGCTGTCGACGCCGAGGTAACGCTTGCCTTTTTTGCCACAGGGGTTGGCACAGTCAAAGACGTTGTAGTGCTCTTCCTTGAGGTGCGGCGCACCTTCCAGCGTCATCGTGCCACAGACGTGGTCGTTGGCGGCGTCAACATCGGCGCGGTCATAGCCCAGATGCTTGAGCATATCGAAGGTCGGGTCGTTGAGTTTATCCGCCGGGATGCCGAGGACACCGGTGCAGAACTCTTCGCCCAGCGTCCACTGGTTAAAGACAAAGCGGATGTCGAAGGCGGAGCCGAGTGCGGCTTCGACTTTCTCGATCTCGTTCGGGCCGAAGCCGTTGCCGATCAGCGAGGTGTGGTTGATGCCCGGCGCATTGCCAAGCGTGCCGTGGCCGACCGCGTAGGAGATGATCTCTTCGATCTGGGCCGAGCCATAGCCGAGCTTGTCCAGAGCGGCAGGCACGGATTGGTTGATGATCTTGAAGTAACCGCCGCCGGCGAGCTTCTTGAACTTCACCAGAGCAAAGTCAGGTTCGATGCCGGTTGTGTCGCAATCCATCACAAGACCGATGGTGCCGGTGGGGGCAATCACCGAGACCTGTGCGTTGCGATAGCCGTGCTGTTCGCCCAGCTTCAGCGCCTCGTCCCAGACCGCCATGGAGAGGTCCACGAGATGCGGCTCGGGGCAGTTGGTGAGGTCAAGCGGTACGGGCTTCACTTCGAGCGCCTCGTAACCTTCGGTTGCGCCGTAGGCCGCGTTGCGGTGGTTGCGGATGACGCGCAGCATATGCTCGCGGTTGCGGGCATAGCCGTCAAAGGCGCCGAGTTCGGAGGCGATCTCAGCCGAGGTGGCATAGGCAACGCCGGTCATGATCGCTGTGAGGGCACCGCCAAGGGCGCGGCCTTCGTCGCTGTCATAGCCCAGACCCATGTTCATCAGCAGGCCACCGATATTGGCATAGCCAAGGCCCAGCGTGCGGAAGTCATAGGAGCGCTGCGCGATTTCCTTGGACGGGAATTGCGCCATCATCACCGAGATTTCGAGCGTCACAGTCCAGAGGCGCGTAACATGCATGTAGTCTTCGGCCTGAAACTTACCATCTTCAAGGAAGGTCAGCAGGTTCATCGAGGCGAGGTTACAGGCCGTATCGTCAAGGAACATGTATTCCGAGCACGGGTTGGAGCCGCGGATGGCGCCATCTTCGGGGCATGTGTGCCATGCGTTGATGGTGTCGTGATACTGGATGCCCGGATCGGCACAGGCCCATGCGGCGTGGCCGACTTGCTCCCAGAGATCGCGCGCCTTGATGATTTTGGCGACCGTGCCGTCGGTGCGGCGGATCAGCTCCCAATCGGCGTCATCTTTGACGGCCTTGAGGAACGCATCGGTCACGCGGATCGAGTTGTTGGAGTTCTGGCCCGACACGCTGGCGTAGGCTTCGGAATCCCAATCGGTGTCATAGGTTGGGAATTCGATGCTGCCATAGCCCTGCTTGGCGTAATCCAGCACGCGCTTGACGTAGGTTTCGGGGATCGCAACCTTCTTGGCGTCGCGGATCGCCTGTTTCAGCTGATCGTTCTTCTTGGGGTCGACCGCGTCTTCGATCGCGCCGTCCCAGCCGCGGATGGCGGCGAAGATCAGGTTCAGCTTTTCTTCGTGCATCTTGGAGCCGGCCACGATGGAGGCAACCTTCTGCTCTTCCTTGACCTTCCAGTTGATGTATTCCTCGATATCCGGGTGGTCGGCATCGACGATCACCATTTTGGCCGCACGGCGGGTGGTGCCGCCGGATTTGATCGCCCCTGCGGCGCGGTCGCCGATCTTGAGGAAGCCCATCAGACCCGAGGATTTGCCGCCGCCCGAGAGCGATTCACCATCGGCGCGCAGCGACGAGAAGTTGGTGCCGGTGCCGGAGCCGTATTTGAACAGGCGCGCCTCGCGCACCCAGAGGTCCATGATGCCGCCGTCGCCAACCAGATCGTCGCTGACCGACTGGATGAAGCAGGCGTGCGGTTGGGGATGTTCATAGGACGACTTCGAACGGGTCAGCTTTTTGGTTTCGTGATCGACATAATAGTGGCCCTGTGCCGGGCCATCGATGCCATAGGCCCAATGCAGGCCGGTGTTAAACCACTGCGGGCTGTTTGGGGCCGCACGTTGGGTCGCCAGCATGTGGCGCATTTCGTCATAATAGGCGCGTGCGTCTTCTTCGGTGGTGAAGTAGCCGCCCTTCCAGCCCCAGTAGGCCCAAGCCCCTGCGAGACGGTCAAACACTTGTTTAGACGAGGTTTCGCCGCCCATTTTGGCGCCGCTGGCGGGTTCGGAGCGCCACAGGAATTCGGGCACGCCGTCTTCTTTGACGGCTTTGAGTTTGGAGGGAACACCGGCCTTACGGAAGTATTTCTGGGCGATCACATCCGAGGCGACCTGGCTCCAGCTTTTGGGAATTTCGACTTCGTCGAGTTTGAACACCGTGGTGCCATCGGGATTGCGGATCTCCGATGTGGTGGTGATGAACTCAAGCTCCGCGTAAGCGTCTTGTCCTGCCTTGGTGAATTTTCTTTCGATTTTCATTGCTGCCCCATGTTTCAGCTGTCAGTCCAAACCCACGCCCCCGCCGTTCCGGAAGACGCATCGCACACCGATTTTATTCGTAAGGCACAGGCAAAAGCTCACCGGTCGCATACCGAGGCGTTACTCGGTGCGCGTCAATGCCAGCGTTTACCCCGGCTTTTATGGTGTTCTCTTCAACCTGCCCGTCCCTCGCGGTCCACTATATGTTGTGGCCCTTCAACCGGCCTCCACAATTTGGCGTATCAGGCCATATCAGGTCAACAGCTTTAATTTTGAATTGAGCGGTTTTTGGAGTTGACCGGCTGGGAACCGGGATATCGAGGTAACGGGCATGTGATTCATAGCGCTGCGTATGGGGGGCATATTGAGCTGTGCTTGACCTTGTGGATGGTTCTCGAAACAGTATGAATTCGGCATAGTTATACGCGGCCTGACCTTGTGGACGAAACCGCGCGGCCCGTGAATTTGGGGCACGACAGCAGGTCAAAGGGGCCGTGATGAAAAAACATGCAAGTCGCACGCGGTCAGACATGAAAATGTCACACAACCGGAACGCGCAGGCGGGGATGGGGCGAATCTGCCACGCTGGTAGCGTGCTTGGAGTCGGGCTTATCTTGTGTTTAAGCGGATGCGCGACCACTACGCCTACTCCGAAAGAGACCGGCTCTGGAGCGCGGGTGACGGCGGCTTATTTCACCGACGATCCCGCGGCTTTGATCGCGGCGGCCAAGGGCGCCTGTGCGGATCCGGGGGAAACCTTTGTTCAGCCGCGCGATGGCGTGACGCAATGCCGCTTGCTGCTTGATCCGCAAACAACGGCTGCGGCGATCCTGTCTTATGACGGGGACATCAAGGCATTGCCGCAATTGGTGATCAGCCTATCAACGTCGCCCGCGGGCGACGGCCATCTGGTGGCGGGCTGTGCGTTTTTAAAGGTGCCGCATAAGGATGGTCGCGTGTCCCGCATTGTTCAGAACGACCGGACGGTGCATGGGCAACTTCGTGAGATGTTTGACGCAATCGGTGGCAAGCCGGTGCGCGAAGTGCCGCAGGAGATTGCGAAGCGGTGTTATGCATTGTGAGGGGTGGCCCACGGCTCTGAGGGCGGAGGTCGCCCCTGTGCCAGTCTATGCGCCCGCTTTGCGGGCGCCCTGAGGGGGAGACTTGACCGACTCCGGCAACACGCTGTGTTGCCTCTGTCGGTCTACGCGCCCGCTTTGCGGGCGCCCTAAGGGGGAAACTTGACCGACTCCGGCAACACGTTGTGTTGCCTCTGTCAGTCTACGCGCCCGCTTTGCGGGCGCCCTAAGGGGAGACTTGACCGACTCCGGCAACACGTTGTGTTGCCTCTGTCGGTCTACGCGCCCGCTTTGCGGGCGCTTGGTCGGGGCGGAGAGATTCGAACTCCCGACCCTCTGTTCCCAAAACAGATGCGCTACCAGACTGCGCTACGCCCCGGACCGAGGCTGTGTGTAGTCCCGGCTCCGGAGCAATTCAACCGCAAAAGCGCGTTAGCTGTCCTTTTTCGGATTTGGTGATCCAATCGGGTTCGCAGGAGAGCCGAGCGGCGGGTCTTTTGGGTGTTTTGGGCGTGGCTTGGTCGGGGCCTCGCCGCCGCTATCGCGCGCGGGCGGGTCCTCTTCGCCGGTCAAGCCTTGGTTCGCCTCCCCCGGTTGAGACAGGTCGTCAGGCTGAATGCCATCGTCTTCTGGCGGCACTTGATCCTGACTGGGTCGGCTTGCGCCAACCGCGCAATTCAACACGATCGCCAGAACTGCGATGCCGACGATTGCCCCGAAAACGATCACCGCAGCCAGGATTGCCGAGGACACCGCCGCTAGCGTTATTGGCCCCAATGCAATTGTCAGCCCACCATAGGCCGCAATGACGGCGGCGATGATGGCAAACAGCGTTGCGGCGATAAGAATGGTCGCCAAGTTACGCTCAAGCCCTTGTTTGATGCAGTCCATAATCTGCTCTCCTTTGCTAAAAGTTAGTATTTGAAATGCAAAGAAGATGCGCCTTTTGCGCCCAGTTGCACAGTCAGGTATTCCCCCGGAGCGTGCAGGCGCCCGCAAAATGCAACCGGCCCCGGCGTTTCCACCGGGGCCGATCAGGTTAGATATGGCTTTGATAGCTTACTTCAGAGCCTCATCCGAAATCGCATGGCTCCACGCGCCTTCGGGTTTTTTGGTGATCACAGGATCGGACCCCGCCGAGAGGAGCGTCATTACCGTGCGATCATAATCGCCCGGTTCCAGCGCGCCGTTCGAGCCGGCGGTGAGCTTGGCAATTTCGCGCATCATCCGCTTCTGGTGCTTTTCGGTCTGTGCGCCCGAGGCGTCATTGTCGAGCACAATCATCGCCGCTTCGTCCGGGTTCATTTCGGCGTATTTCCAGCCCTTCATCGAAGCGCGGACAAATTTGACCATCTTGGCTTTAAAGGCGTCGTCCTGGAGGTTTTTGCCCAGCACATACATGCCGTCTTCGAGCGTGGCGACGCCCTGTTCCTCATATTTGAACACGACCAGCTCTTCCGGGGTGAGGCCCGCGTCGATGATCTGCCAGTACTCGTTATAGGTCATGGTCGAGACGCAATCGGCCTGACCGTTGAGGATCGGATCGACGTTGAAGCCCTGCTTGAGCACGGTAACACCGTCATCGCCGCCATCGGTCGAAAGGCCGAGTTTGCTCATCCAGCTGAGGAACGGGTATTCATTGCCGCCGAACCAGACGCCGAGGGTCTTGCCCTTGAAGTCGGCAGGCGAAGAAATACCGCTGTCCTTGCGACAGGTCAGCATCATGCCCGAGCTTTTGAACGGCTGCGCGATATTGACGAGGTCGAGCCCCTTCTCGCGGCTGGCCAGAGCCGATGGCATCCAGTCAAGCACCACATCGGCACCGCCACCGGCGATCACCTGAGCGGGGGCGACATCGGGGCCGCCGGGTTTGATGGTCACGTTCAGGCCTTCTTCCTCGTAAAAGCCTTTGTCGAGCGCCACGTAGTAGCCGGCAAATTGCGCCTGCGTTACCCATTTGAGTTGGAGCGTTACGTCATCGGCCGCTTGGGCGATCGTGCCGCCTAGTGCCATAGCCCCGGCGAGGGCCGCTGTGAACAGGTGTTTCATAAGTCTTTCTCCTTGTTGGCTGTTGGTAAGTTTGTTTGGCTTTTTGTTTGTTGTTTTTCGCTCTGAGCCTCTGGTTTATGCGGTCTGTCTCTGGTGCCTTGTTTCCTATCCTCGTTGTGACGGATGCCAGAAGGTCACCACTTTCTCAGCCAGCGCGACCGCGCCGTAGAAGGCGGACCCCACGAGGGCTGCCATGGCAATTTCCGACCATACCATGTCAAGCGCAAGCCGTCCCACTTCGGTTGAGATGCGAAAGCCCATCCCCTTGATCGGAGAGCCGAAAAATTCAGCAACAATCGCGCCGATCAGGGCCAGCGTCGAGCTGATCTTGAGGCCATTGAAGATGAACGGCATGGCCGCAGGCAGGCGCAATTTGAGCAGGTTCTGGCGGTAAGAGGCCGCGTAGGTGTGCATCAGATCGCGCTGCATCTTCTCGGAGGCTTGCAAACCTTCGACGGTGTTCACGAGCATCGGGAAAAACACCATGACCACCACGACCGCCGCCTTGGATTGCCAACCAAAGCCGAACCACATCACGAGGATCGGCGCCATGCCGACAATCGGCAGCGCGGCGACAAAATTGCCCACCGGCAGCAGCCCGCGTTGCAGGAACGGCGAGCGGTCCACCGCGATGGCCGTCAGGACCGCAGCAATGCAGCCGATCAGATAGCCCGACAAGGCGCCTTTGAAGAAGGTCTGTACCAGGTCGGTCCAGAGCGTCGCAATCTCTTGGGCAAAGGTTGCGCCAATGGCCGAGGGTGCAGGCAAAAGCACCGGGTTGATGTTGAACCCGCGCACCATGCCTTCCCACAGGATCAACAGGGTGATCCCGAAGATTGTCGGCACAAAGAAGCGCACCCACGTCTCGCTTCGCCGCGACAGATAGCTGTTGAGCGCCCATGCAGCGAGCCAGAAAGCCAGTGATCCCCAGACCCAGATCATCGCGCGAACCCCATGCGTTTGAGGGTGATGTTTTGAACGGCCCCGATGGACCAGACCAGCAGCGCCGCCAGAGCCGCCGCCGCAAGCAGGGCCGACCAGATCTGCACGGTTTGACCATAGTAACTGCCCGCCAGCAGACGCGCCCCGAGGCCGCCGTTTTGCGACAGGCTCAGCTCGGCCACCACGGCACCAATAAGTGAGGCCGCGACGCCAACCTTGAGCGAGGCAAACAGATAGGGCATCGAGCTTGGCAAGCGCAATTTCCAGAACGTCGCGGCGCGAGAGGCGTTCCATGTCATCATCTGGTCAAGCTGCATCCGACCGGGACTGCGCAGGCCCTTGACCATGCCGACGACAACGGGAAAGAAGCTGAGATACATCGAGATCACGCCTTTGGCGATGATGTCATCGACATTCAGCGCAGAGAGCACAACCACGATCATCGGCGCAATCGCAAGGATCGGCACGGTTTGGCTGGCGATGATCCACGGCATCACCGACATGTCCATGGCCCGCGAATAGACGATGGACACCGCCAGAATGATCCCCAGCAACGTGCCGAAGGCAAAGCCCAGAAGCGTTGCCGACAGGGTGATCCGGCTGTGATAGATCAGGCTACGCTTGGCCTCTGTCGCGAAGGTCGCATAAACCGCGTAAGCCTTTTTATAGAGCGAGCTGCGGTCATCAAAGCCTTCGGGTTTGGGGCCTTTCAGCCTCGGCTTCATCGCGAAAGTGGTTTTCCACAGCTCCCGACCCACCTGATGCGGCGCGGGCAGTTGCGGGCGCTCTTGCTCAAACACCTCAGACCAGAGTGACGGGTTCTTGAAGGTCAGCGCAAGCCGCCCCATTTTGCGCCGCTCGGGGGCCGAGGTCGGCGTGACCTCCTGCCCGGCCCGATCGGCCTGGATCGCGGCTTCGAGCATGTTCATCGGAATACAGGCGACATACCAAATCGCGATCAGCGTCGCCACTACCACAAGAATGGACAGGAGAGACTTCATGCGCGCCCCCTCGCCCATTTGGCGAATTTGGCTTCATCTTGCTCTAAATACTCAAATCCCAACGCGGGCAACACAGAGCAGTTTTTGGAGTGTTTTAGGAAAGATGAAACGAACCGCCTCCCTACCCAAATTGCGCTGTGCCTTCGGGCGGCGCGGTTTTGCCCCTGTCGGCCGACCCATGAGAATTGATCAGTCATCATAGGCATGCCCCGCGCGAAGCCCGTCGCGGACGCGGTGGGCGATTTCGAGGAACTCTGGCGTGTCGCGGATATCAAGCGGGCGCTCGCGCGGCAGAGGGCTTTCGATCACATCGGTGATCCGGCCCGGGCGCGGCGACATGACGACGATCTTGGTGGAAAGATACACCGCTTCGGGGATGGAATGGGTGACAAAGCCGATGGTTTTGTTGGTCTTACCCCAGAGCTTCAGGAGTTGCTCGTTCAAATGATCACGAACAATCTCGTCGAGCGCACCGAAGGGTTCGTCCATCAAGAGAATATCGGCATCAAACGCGAGCGCGCGTGCGATCGAGGCGCGTTGTTGCATGCCGCCGGATAGCTGCCAAGGGAATTTCTTGTCAAACCCTTCAAGATCAACGAGTTCGAGGACTTTTCTCACCCTTTCTGCGCGTTCAGCTTTGGAGAACCCCATGATTTCCAGCGGCAGTTTGATATTGCCGGAAATGGTGCGCCATGGGTAGAGCCCTGCCGCTTGGAATACATAGCCATAGGCACGCGCGCGGCGCGCTTCTTCCGGGCTCATGCCATTGACGGTGACGGAACCGCCTGTCGGCTCTTCCAGCGCGGCGATGACGCGCAGGAAGGTGGTTTTGCCACAGCCGGACGGGCCGATGAAGCTGACGAAATCGCCTTTGTTGATGTCGAGAGAGACATCTTTCAGAGCGTGGATCGGGCCATCGTTGGTATGGAACGTCAGGTCGAGGTTCTGTGCCTGGATGACAGTATTGGTGGTCAAGTTACACCCCCGACGCCGGAATGCCGGTCCGTTGCACAGGTTGCGGCGCGGTCAGCTCTTTCCATTGGCTGAGGGCGCGGTTCACGGTGGCGTTGGGGGCGCGTTCGACAAATTTGCCGTGGCCCTCTTGGGTTTTGACTTCGCCGTCCATCACAGCGATCTGGCCGCGGGTGAGCGTATAACGCGGCAGGCCTTTGACTTTTTGGCCTTCAAAGACGTTATAGTCGATCGCCGATTGCTGCCCATTGGCCGAGATGGTTTTCTCTTTCTCCGGGCCCCAGACCACGAGGTCGGCGTCGGCGCCAACAAGAACAGCGCCCTTTTTAGGGTAGCAATTCAATATCTTAGCGATGTTTGTTGAAGTGACTGCAACAAATTCATTCATCGTTAAGCGCCCGGTGGCAACACCGTGGGTCCAGAGCATCGGCAGACGATCTTCCAGCCCGCCTGTGCCGTTGGGGATTTTGGTGAAATCGCCAACGCCATAGCGTTTTTGTTCGGTTGTGAAGGCACAGTGATCGGTGGCAACGCAGGAGAGCGAGCCCGATTGCAGGCCGGCCCAGAGGCTGTCCTGATGTTTTTGATTACGGAACGGCGGCGACATGACGCGGCGCGCGGCGTGGTCCCAATCCTTGTTGAAGTATTCGCTTTCATCCAGCGTCAGATGTTGGATCAGCGGCTCGCCCCAGACCCGTTTGCCCTGCATGCGGGCGCGGCGGATGGCCTCGTGGCTGTCCTCGCAGGAGACATGCACCACATAGAGCGGCGCGCCCGCCATATCGGCGATCATGATGGCGCGGTTTGTCGCCTCGCCTTCAACCTGCGGCGGGCGGGAATAGGCGTGGGCTTCGGGGCCGGTGTTGCCTTCGGCCAAGAGCCGCGCAGAGAGTTCTGCGACGACATCGCCATTTTCGGCGTGGACCATCGGGGTGGCGCCGAGTTCGGCGAGGCGTTGGAAGGAGGCGTAAAGCTCATCATCATTGACCATGAGCGCGCCCTTGTAAGCGAGGAAGTGCTTAAACGTATTGATTCCACGCTCTTGCACGACGGTCTTCATGTCGTCGAACACCTGTTCGCCCCACCATGTTACGGCCATATGGAAGCTGTAATCGCAATTGGCGCGGGTCGATTTATTGTCCCAGCGTTTGAGCGCCTCTAGCAGGCTTTCGCCCGGATTGGGCAGTGCAAAATCGACCACCATCGTGGTGCCGCCGGCGAGCCCGGCGCGGGTTCCGGATTCAAAATCATCCGTTGAATAGGTCCCCATGAAAGGCATTTCGAGATGGGTGTGTGGGTCGATCCCGCCGGGCATGACATAGCAGCCGGTGGCGTCGAGTTCCTTGTCGCCTTTGAGGCCCTGTCCGATCTCGCTGATCACGCCGTCTTCGATTGCTACATCTGCCTTGTAGGTCAGATCGGCGGTGACAATGGTGCCGTTCTTGATGATTGTCGTGCTCATTGTCTTGGTCTCCCTCTTGTTCAGTGTATCGACCCGAAGACGGCCATGGCATCGCCATGCACGCCGATATCGACGGGTCCGAATTTGCTTTCCACGGCGAGCGAAAAATGCCCGGCCCATGGGATGTAAATCACCCGGTAACTGCCGTTGGAGCGGGTGACAGAATAGCAGGTTTCGACCATGCCGCCGCAGAACAGCACTTCGGTTTCCTGCGGTGCGATCAGCGCCTCGCGAAACTCGGCCAGAGTGGCGCGGTGCCAGTCGGCGGGCATCGGGGCCACCTGCCCCACGGTGCGCAGATTGCCCGCGTCGGGGTCGTAGTCGTGAAGCTCGGTCGCGATCAGGGTCGATATGGAGGCGGCTTCGCTCACCCAATGCACCCGATAAAGACAAAGGACAGGTCCTTGCGCACATAGTAGCAGTTTTCGGAGCTGACGAAGACGTCGGATTTCTTGACCGACCGCGGGATTTTGCTGGCCAAATCCGAGGGCAGTTTAAAATCAACCGTTCTGAGCGTCAGGGTTTCGGCCTGAGCGGGCGCCGCTGTGACAAGCGCCAAGCCCAGTGCGAGGGTTAAGCCCGGAACGAATGGTGCAGGCATCAGGCGCATCACACGATCTCCGCCGTTTCGACCACGGCATGCATCAGAACATCCGCCCCGGCAGTGGCCCATTCGCGCGAGATTTCTTCGGCTTCGTTATGGGACAGCCCGTCGACACAGGGGCACATGACCATCGCGGTGGGAGCGACCTGATTGATCCAGCAAGCGTCGTGACCGGCGCCCGAAATCAGGTCCATATGGGAATAGCCGAGCCGTTCAGCGGCGTTGCGAACTGCCGACACGCAGCTCTCGTCAAAGGCCACCGGATCAAAGCCGCCGACCTTTTCAAACTCGACCGTTAGCCCCATGTCGTCGGCGATTTTCTGACCTTCGACGCGCAGGCGGGCCTCCATGTCTTCGATCACCGAAAGCTCTGGCGAGCGGAAATCGACGGTGAAGACAACCTTGCCGGGGATCACGTTGCGCGAGTTGGGAAAGACGTCGATATGGCCCGCAGCGCCGACCGCGTGGGGCGCGTGAGACCATGCAATTTCATCGACCTTGTCGAGAATGCGCGCCATGCCGAGGCCCGCGTTTTTGCGCATGGGCATCGGGGTGGAACCGGTGTGGCTGTCTTTGCCGGTCACGGTCACTTGGGTCCAAGAGAGCCCCTGCCCGTGGGTGACGACGCCGATGTCTTTGCCTTCGGCCTCCAAGATCGGGCCTTGTTCGATGTGGAGTTCAAACATCGCGTGCATCTTGCGCGCGCCGACGGGTTCGTCGCCTTCCCAGCCGATGCGTTTAAGTTCGTCGCCAAAGGTTTTGCCTTCGGCGTCGACGCGGTCTTTGGCCCATTTTTCAGTATGGATACCGGCGAAAACACCGGAGGACAGCATGGCGGGAGCGTAGCGTGTCCCCTCTTCGTTCGTCCAGTTGGTGACGACGATCGGATGTTTCGTCTTGATGTCGAGATCGTTGAGAGTGCGCACGATTTCGAGCCCGCCAAGCACGCCGAGGATGCCGTCGTATTTGCCGCCTGTGGGCTGGGTATCAAGGTGAGAGCCGACATAGACCGGCAGCGCGTCTGGATCGGTGCCGTCGCGTTGCGCGAACATGTTGCCCATGCTGTCGAGCCCCATCGTGCAGCCCGCCGCCTCGCACCATTTCTGGAACAGTACGCGCCCCTCGCCGTCTTCGTCTGTCAGGGTCTGGCGGTTGTTACCGCCGGCGACGCCGGGGCCGATCTTGGCCATGTCCATGAGGCTGTCCCAAAGGCGGTCGCCATTGATCCTGAGGTTCTCTCCCGGTGCTGACTTTGCGGCTGGCATGGGTGCGTCCTTCCTGCGTAAATTTTACGCAACGGGGGTGGTTGATCGTTTGCACATCCCCCGATGCATTTATTTTGACCAACTGGTAAAAGCCACGCTAACACGGCTTTACAGGCAGTCAAGAACTTCGCATCATGAAGCCCCTGCCGCCAAGAGAAAATTTAGGCGACAGGGTGACGGGTGCCTAATTCATACGCATTTGCCATGAGGCAATCGGGAAATGCTGTGCATAATCGGGCGCGTTTGCCACGGACGGGGAAAGCAGATGCAGCAGAAATCGGAGCGCCACACCAAGGCGCCGATACGCGGGAAGACCCGGATTCAGCGCAAAAACACCTCGGCCATTCTGGATGCGGCGTTAGAGATTTTTGCAGCCAACGGATTTCGCGGGGCGACGCTGGATCAGATCGCGGGCGCGGCGGGTTTGTCCAAGCCGAACCTGCTGTATTATTTTCCATCAAAGGAAGCGATCCATGCCGCCCTTCTGGACGGGTTGATGGAAACATGGCTGGACCCGCTTTATGCGCTGGATGAGGCGGGTGATCCGTTGCAGGAAATCCTGTCTTATGTGCGCCGCAAGCTAGAGATGAGCCGGGATTTTCCGAAGGAATCGCGCTTGTTTGCCAATGAAATCCTGCAAGGCGCGCCGCGGATCGGTCCGGCCCTGTCGGGCGAGTTGAAGACGTTGGTGGATGAAAAGGCCGAGGTGATCCGCAACTGGACCCGTGATGGCAAGATTGCCGAAGTGAACCCGCATCACCTTATCTTTTCAATCTGGGCGCTGACCCAGCATTACGCCGATTTTGATGTGCAGGTGCATGCGGTGTTGGGGGGCGCGGATGTGGACCCGTTTCCCGAGGCCGAACGCTATCTTGAGGCGTTGTTTACCCGGATGCTGAGCCGGTAAATTAGGGGCCGCGCAAGCCCGGAGCCTGCGCGACCGTTGTGCTTATTCGGCAGCCTGTGCCGAAGGGTTGTTGGGGTGCGTGGTCCAGTTGGCGTAGTCGTTTTCGACCGTTTTGCCGGTGCGCGGATCGACGGTGCCCGGCTCCATTTCGACCATGGTGATGCAATCCTCGACCGGGCAGACATTGACGCAGAGGTTGCAGGCGACGCATTCGGCATCGTTGACCTCGAAGACGCGGCCCTCTTTCATCCAGATCGCCTGATGCGAGGTGTCTTCGCAAGCGGCATAGCAGCGGCCGCATTTGATGCAGGCGTTCTGATCGATCTTGGCTTTGGCGATGTAGTTGAGGTTGAGATACTGCCAATCCGAGAGGTTTGGCACGGCGTTGCCGATGAATTGGTCGGTCGAGGTGTACCCCTTTTCGTCCATCCAGTCGGAAAGGCCCGAGATCATCTCCTGAACCACTTTGAAGCCATAGGTCATGGCGGCGGTGCAGACCTGCACGTTGCCCGCGCCCATAACCATGAATTCAGCCGCATCGCGCCAAGTGGTCACGCCACCGATGGCGGAAATCGGCAGGCCACGGGTTTCCGCATCACGGGCGATTTCGGCAACCATGTTGAGCGCGATGGGTTTCACCGCCGGGCCGCAGAAGCCGCCGTGGCTACCCTTGCCATCAATCGAGGGTTCGGGGCTGAAGTTATCGAGGTTAACCGAAGTGATGGAGTTGATCGTGTTGATCAGGCTCACCGCGTCGGCCCCGCCGTTATGGGCGGCGCGCGCCGGATAGCGGATGTCGGTGATGTTGGGCGTGAGTTTGACGATCACCGGCTTGTCGTAGTTTTCCTTGCACCAGCGGGTGACCATTTCGATGTATTCGGGCACCTGCCCCACCGCCGCGCCCATGCCGCGTTCGGACATGCCATGCGGGCAGCCGAAGTTGAGCTCGACCCCGTCGGCACCGGTTTCGGCCACGCGGGGGAGGATTTTCTTCCACGCCTGTTCTTCGCAAGGCACCATCAGCGAGACGATCACGGCGCGGTCGGGGTAGTCGGCTTTGACGCGGGCGATTTCTTCGAGGTTGGTTTCAAGCGGGCGGTCGGTGATCAGCTCGATATTGTTGAGACCCAGAAGCCGCCGGTCTGCGCCGTGGATCACGCCGTAGCGCGGGCCGTTGACGTTCACCACAGGCGGGCCTTCCTCGCCCAGAGTTTTCCAGACGACCCCGCCCCAGCCAGCTTCAAACGCGCGGCGCACGTTGTATTCCTTGTCTGTGGGCGGCGCCGAGGCGAGCCAGAAGGGATTGGGGCTTGTGATGCCGAGAAAGTTGGTTGTGAGATCAGCCATGTAATGGCCTCCTTTATCGTTCACCCGTCGCAACGGGCGGTATCATGGGGGAAAAGCGCAGCCGTCACTTG
Source organism: Rhodobacteraceae bacterium D3-12 (assembly GCA_025916135.1). Lineage (NCBI taxonomy): Bacteria > Pseudomonadati > Pseudomonadota > Alphaproteobacteria > Rhodobacterales > Roseobacteraceae > Phycobium > Phycobium rhodophyticola. Next base: position 2,228,030 of record CP104793.1, read on the forward strand.
CTGAGCTCTGCATGGATGCTTTCGGCAGCATCGCGGCCCTGTGCCACGGCGGTGACGGTGAGGTCTTCGCCGCGCGCGGTACAGTCGCCGCCCGCCCAGATACGGGTTTGCGGGGCGGTGCGTCCGTCCTCTGCCGTGAAGAAGGCGGAACCGTCGAGTTCGACATCCTCGGGCGGGTTTTCAAGCCATTGACCGATGGCGAGCAGCACCTGATCGGCGGGGATTGCAAAGGTTTCGCCAGTGCCGACGAGGTTGGGGCCGTCTTGGGAGGTGTATTCGAAATCGACCGCTTCGACCGCAGTGTCGCCATGGGCGGCCACGGGTTTGGCGTTGAAAACCAGCCGCACGCCTTTGGAGGCGGCGAGGTCTTGTTCGAACTGGCTGGCGGGCATTGCGGATTGGTCGCGCCGGTAAGCGATGGTGACGTTTTCCGCGCCGAGCAGCTTGGCCTGAACGGCGGCGTCGACCGCTGTCATGCCGCCGCCGATCACCACAACATTGCGCCCTACGGGCAGCGTGGCCATGTCATCCGCCTGACGAAGGCGGGCGATGAAATCGACAGCTTTTTCGATGCCGCCTTTGTCGAAACCTTTGAGGTCGTAAGCACCGGGAAGGCCCATGCCGAGGAACACCGCATCATGACCATCACGCAGCGCATCGAGCGTCACGTCACGGCCAAGCGCCGTATCGTAGCGGATCTCGATCCCGCCGATGGCGAGGAGCCAGTCAACTTCGGATTGGGCATAGCCGTTCACGGTCTTGTAGCTGGCGATGCCGAATTCGTTGAGGCCGCCGGCTTTGCTGCGGGCCTCGAAGATCACCACGTCATGACCGTGCATCGCAAGGCGGTGGGCACAGGCGAGACCTGCGGGCCCTGCCCCCACGACCGCGACCGTTTTGCCGGTCGAGGGCGCGCGCGTGTAGGGTTGCGGGCCGTGGGCCATGGCAGCGTCGGTGGCGTAGCGTTGCAGGCGGCCGATCTCGACCGGCTTGCCTTCGGCGACTTCGCGCACGCAGACTTCCTCGCAGAGGGTTTCTGTTGGACAGACCCGCGCGCACATGCCGCCGAGGATGTTCTGATCAAAGATCGTCTTGGCCGCCGCGAGCGGCGTGTCGGTTGCGATCTGGCGAATGAACAGCGGGATGTCGATGCTGGTTGGGCAGGCCTCCATACAGGGAGCATCGTGGCAGAAGTAGCAGCGATCAGCCGCAACCTGTGCTTCATGCGCGTCGTATGGGGCGTGAAGATCGGTGAAATTAGAGGCGAGTTGGTTGGGGCTGAGCCGTCCTGCGACGATACCCGGACTGCGTTGAGATGGCGGCATTAGCTTTCTCCCTGTCGTCTTGGAAACACGTTTTTTATTGCTAACAAGGTGCCACAATCCATTTTTTTATCAAATGGTAAATTTTTAAAACGCGAAAAAAATGCCTAATGCCCCGGCATGAGGGTGAAAATGCCCTCAAAACAGGCAGTCAGACGCCGAGATAGCGGTCGCTGGTTTCCGGGTCGAGATCGCTGAAAGCGCCAGTCCAGACGGTTTGGCCGCGCTGAAGAATCACGGCGCGGTCGGCGACGCTGGCAAGTTCCTTGAGCGATTTATCGACAACGATGATCGCAAGGCCGGTTTCGGATTTGAGGCGTTTGATGGCGGCCCAGATCTCTTGTCGGATCACCGGGGCGAGGCCTTCGGTTGCCTCGTCAAGGATCAGCAGACGCGGGTTGGTCATGAGAGCGCGCCCGATAGCGAGCATCTGTTGCTCGCCGCCCGAGAGCGAGGCCGACATCTGATCGTGGCGCTCTTCGAGGCGGGGGAAAAGCGTGGCCACTTTGGCGAGCGTCCATTCGCCGGGCCGCGCGGCGGCGACAAGGTTTTCGCGCACATTGAGGTTGGGAAAACAGCGCCGCCCTTCGGGCACGAGGCCAAGCCCGGCGCGCGCGGCGCGGTGCGAGGGCCAGCGTGCGATGTCGTCACCGTCAAACACGATCGAACCGCTGCGATGCTTCATCATCCGGCAGATGGTTTTGATCGTGGTGGATTTGCCCATGCCGTTGCGCCCCATCAGGGCGACAACCTGTCCCGGTTCCACCCGGAAGGTCACATCAAACAGGGCTTGTGACGGGCCATAAAAGGCCGAGACATTGGCAAGGCGCAGAAGGCTCATTGGATCGCTTCCTCTTCGTCTTCTTCACCGAGGTAGGCCTCGCGCACATCGGGGTTTGTGCGGATCTCGTCCGGGGTGCCGGTGGCAATGATGCGGCCATAAACCAGCACGCTGATCCGGTCGGCCAGTTGGAAGACCGCATCCATGTCATGTTCGACCAGTAGGATCGGCGCGCGGGTTTTGAGCTTGTGCAGGAAGGTGACCAACAGGGCCGAGCCTTCGGCACCGAGGCCCGCCATCGGCTCGTCCATCAAAAAGGCATGCGGATTGAGGGTGAGCGCGACGGCGACCTCAAGCTGGCGGCGTTGCCCATGCGACAGATCGGCGGTGCGGAAACTGGCGAACTCTTCGAGCCCGACCTCGCCAAGTGCGGCCATGGCCGTATCGCGCAGCGCCCTGTCCTGCATCACGGGTTTGAACAGGCCGAGCCGTTTTTGCCGCGCACCAAGCGCGCCGAGCACCGCGTTTTGCAGCACGGTGTCCTCCATCGCGAGCGAGCTGATCTGGAACGTGCGGCCCAGCCCGGCGCGGGCGCGGGCCACGGTGTCCTGTGCGGTCACGTCGCGGCCTTCGAGCACGACGCGGCCCGCATCGGGTTTGAGGCTTCCGGCGATCTGGGCGATCAGCGTGGATTTGCCCGCGCCGTTGGGGCCGATCAGCGCGTGGATTTCACCGGGGTAAAGATCGAGCGTCACATTGTCCGAGGCCTTGAGCGCGCCGAAGCTTTTGGTGATGCCGTCAATGTGCAGCAATGGTTCAGTCATCGCGCTTGTCCTCCCCCGCCAGCAGGCCGATCAGCCCGCCGCGTGCAAAGAGCACGACGAGCAGCAACAGAAAGCCGAGATAGATGTGCCAATAGTCGCTGACCCCGCCGAGGATCTCTTCGAGCAGAATAAACAGCGCCGCCCCGGCGACCGGACCGAACAGGCGGGCCACCCCTCCGAGGATGACAAAGACCATGATCTCGCCCGAGGTTTGCCAGCTGAACATCGCCGGGCTGACGAAACGGTTGAGATCGGCAAAGAGCGCCCCGGCCAGCCCGGTGATCGCGCCCGAGATGACAAAGGCCGCGAGGCGCAGGCGGTAGGGTTCGATGCCCACGGCGCGGCTGCGGGCTTCGTTCTGGCGTGCGGCATTGAGCGCGAGGCCGAAGCCCGAGCGGGTGATCCGCGCGACAATAAACAGCGCCAGCCCCAGCATGACATAGGTGATGGCAAAGAATTGGATCGGGTCGAGGGTATTTAGCCCCGGAAAACGGTCACGCACATAGATCGACAGCCCGTCCTCGCCGCCATAGGCCGGCCAGGAGATGGTGAAGTAATAAAACATCTGCCCAAAAGCGAGCGTGATCATGATGAAATAGACGCCGGAGGTGCGCAGACTGAGCGCGCCTGTCACGACGGCCGCGAGAGCCGCGGCGATAAGCGCCACGATCCAGATCACCGGCATGAATTGCGTGCCTTCGATCAGGAACGGGCTTTCCATCAGCGGCGTATAGCTTTGGGCATGGCTGGCGAGGATGCCAGCGGCGTAGCCTCCGATGCCAAAGAACATCGCGTGTCCGAGGCTGACCAAGCCGCCAAGCCCAAGCGCGAGGTTGAGCCCGACCCCGGCCAGAGCAAGGATCGTCACGCGGGTGGTGAGCGTGATGATATAGGGCTCGTCCGAGGCATAGGCCCAGAGCGGCACGGCCAGCAGGCCAAGCGCCAGAACGGTGTTCATAAGGAGTTCTCTGCGGCCCATGTCACGCGCTCCCGTAGAGGCCGGTGGGTTTGAACAGCAACACCCCCGCCATGAGGATATAGATCGACATCGACGCCAGCGCCGCGCCGACCGAGGTGGCGGCGGACGGGTCCATGAAGGTGCCGAAGGCGACCGGCAGAAGCACCCGGCCAAGCGTATCGGTCAGCCCGACGAGCAGCGCGCCAACGAAGGCGCCCCTGATCGAGCCGATGCCGCCGATCACGATGGTGACGAACGCAAGGATCAGCACCGGCTCGCCCATGCCGACCTGCACCGATTGGATCGCGCCGACAAGCGCACCGGCAAAGCCAGCCAGCGCGGCGCCGAGGGCAAAGACAGCCGTGTAGAGCACCGAGATATTGACGCCGAGCGCGCCAATCATCTCGCGGTCACTCTCTCCGGCGCGGATGCGCATGCCGATGCGGGTTTTGGCGATCAGCAGGAACAGCGCCGCCGCCACAGCAAAGCCGATCACGATGATCGCAAGGCGATAGGCCGGATAGGCGATGCCACCGGGGAGGTGCACCGGGCCAGAGAGCATCTTGGGCACATCAAGGTACAGCGGGAACGACCCAAAGGCCCACCGTGTGCCTTCCGAAAAGATCAGGATCAGCGCGAAGGTGGCGAGCACCTGATCGAGGTGGTCGCGGTCATAAAGCCGCCGGATCACCAGGATTTCCACCAGCACACCGGCGAGCGCCGCCGCCGCCAGCGCTGCAATCAACGCCAGCGTGAAGCTGCCTGTGGCCGAAGCAACCGCCGCCGCCGCAAAGGCCCCCACCATATAGAGCGAGCCATGTGCGAGGTTGATCAGCCCCATGACCCCGAAAATCAGCGTGAGACCGGCGGACATCAGGAACAACATCACACCCGATTGCAGACCGTTGAGGATTTGTTCAATCAGTAGAAGGACAGACATTCAGACCATTTCAATGCTTTGGCGCAGCGGAATTTGACGCAAATTCCGTGTCGTTTTCCGAGGCGGAAAACAGGTGCCCGACGGTTGCGGTGACCGGAATTCGTGACGAATTCCGAAACGTTTTTCGTGACGAAAAACGCCCCCGATCAGAAACCGGGGGCATTGGCTCACATCTTGCAGTCAGCACCATAAGAGTCGGAGTGCCCGGTCGCAGCGGTGCCGATGATCTTGTTGGTCACAACATCGCCTTCCTTGACCACTTCGCGCATATAGATGGTTTGCACAGGGTGGTGGTTGTCAGCGAAGCTGAACTCTCCACGGGTTGAGGCGAAATCGGCGGCTTTGAGGGCTGCGCGGAAAGCATCGGCGTCTTTCACGTCGGCCTTGTCCATCGCCGAGATCAACAGCAGCGCCGCATCAAACCCTTGGCTTGCATAGAGCGACGGCAGGCGACCGTATTCAGCCGTGAAGGTCTCGACGAAAGCCTTGTTGGCGGGATTGTCGATGTCTTTCGACCAATGCGAGGTGTTTTTCACACCCAATGCGGCCTCGCCAATCGCGCCAAGGATACCTTGGTCAAAGCTGAAGGCCGGACCCATGACAGGTTTCTCGGCACCCGAGCCTGCGTATTGCTTCATGAAGGAGATCCCCATGCCGCCGGGCAGGAAGTAATAGACCATGTCGGCCTCAGTCGCCTTGATCTGGGCGATTTCGGCGGCGTAGTCGGTCTGGCCGAGTTTGGTATAGACCTCGGAGGCGACCTCACCTTTGAAGAAGCGTTTGAAGCCCGCGATCATGTCTTTGCCGGCCGGGTAGTTCGGCGCCAGCAAGAAGACTTTGCCAATGCCATTTTCGCTGGCCCATGCGCCGGCGGCCTCGTTAAAGGCGTCGTTCTGCCAAGCGACGTTGAAATAGTTCTTGTTACAGCCCCGCCCCGCGAGCGCGGACGGACCGGCATTGGGCGAGATATAGAATTTGCCCTGTGCGGTCACCGACGGCACAACGGCCATGGCGAGGTTGGACCAGATGATGCCGGTCAGAACGTCAACTTTTTCCTGCTGCACCAATTTGTCGGCCAGTTGCACGGCAATATCGGGTTTGCGCTGATCATCCTCGATCACCAGTTCAATATCCGTTTTGCCAGATTGTTTGACTGCCAGCATGAAGCCGTCGCGCACGTCGATGCCAAGCCCGGCACCACCGCCAGACAGCGTGGTAATCATCCCGACTTTAAGCCCCTCGGCCTGCCCCGCCGTGGCCGTGAGCGCAGCCAGACACAGCGCGCTTGCGTATTTTCTAATACTCATTTCTCTCTCCCAGTTGACGTACCCCTCTGAAAACTTGCGAGGGTGTTTTTAATATTTTGCCGGGCCACTCCAGCACATCAATCACTGTCAAACCAGAAAAAAGTGCACTTTGATGCACAATTTATAGCAATCATAATGCAAGCAAAGGCCCGCCGTAGGGAAAGCCTAGCGGCGGGCCTATTTTATTTCAAGCTTAAAGTATTTAGCGCTTTGGGAGAGTATACGCTCGGTTTTAAGCCCTTATTACAAGGGGCTGCGCCGTTAAAAAGGCAGGCCCGTATAATTCTCAGCCAGCGAGGTGAGCGCGGCATCGGAGGAGAACAGATACTCAAGATCGGTTTGTTGCAGCCGCACATCATAGGGGATGTTGTCGGGGAAGGTGTGCAACAAGGAGGTCATCCACCAGCTGAAGCGTTGTGCTTTCCAAACCCGTGCCAGTGCCTTCTCGCTATAGCTATCGAGGCCGCTGTCGTCGCCGTTTTGGTAGTGCGCCATCAAGGCGTGGTAGAGATAGTAGATGTCAGAGGCTGCGGAGTTCAGGCCACGCGCACCGGTTGGCGGCACGATATGGGCTGCGTCCCCGGCGAGGAAGAGATTGCCATAGCGCATCGGTTCGGCCACGAAAGAGCGCAAGGGCGCGATGGATTTTTCAATTGAGGGGCCGGTTTCCAGCTTGTCCGACACCTCGTCCGGGAGGCGGGATTTAAGCTCGTCCCAGAAGGCTTCATCGGACCAATCTTCGACTTTGTCGGTGAGTGGCACCTGTATATAATAGCGGCTGAGCACTTGGCTGCGCAAGGAGCAGAGCGCAAAGCCGCGCGGGTTTTTGGCATAGACCAGTTCGGGCGAGACCGGCTTGGTGCGGCTCAGAACGCCGAGCCAGCCGAACGGGTAAACCTTCTCATATTCGGTCAGGACATCCGCGGGGATCGACTTGCGTGAGGGACCGTGGAAGCCATCGGCGCCGATGATGTAGTCACAATCAATGCGAATGATATCGTCGCCTTCGCGATAGGTCACAAAGGGCGGGGTCTCGGCCTTGATGTCGTGGAGCGTCACGTCCTCGACGTTGTGGATGACTTTGCCGTTCAATTTGTCGCGCGCTTCATAAAGGTCGCGGGTCAACTCGGTCTGACCATAGACCGTGACGGCGTTGCCGGAATATTTGTGCAGATCGACCCGGTCAAGCACGCCATCATGTGCAATATAAAACCCGTCGTGGATTTCGCCCTCACGATCCATACGCTCGCCGCATTGGGCCTCGCGCATGAGTTCGGTAAAGCCGTGTTCCAGCACCCCTGCCCTGATCCGGCCAAGCACGTATTCGCGGGAGTGTTTTTCGAGCACGACAGTGTCGATGCCTTTGAGATGCAAAAGCTGGCTCAGCATCAGGCCCGATGGGCCGCCGCCAATGATACAGACTTGGGTTTTCATGCGCTTATCCTCCGGTCGCGAATTTTAGCCAGATTAACAGTTGGGCTGTGGAAACGAATGGACCTGTCGGGCGAAAAGTTGCACTATTCGAACATGAGCCGCGCATTTGACACGATCCAGACGTTTAACCTTTTTGGGGATGATGGCGATTTGCCCGACGTGGTGCATTGCGAAACCATCGAGGCGCGTTCGCGATTGCATGATTGGGAGTTCACGCCGCACAGGCATGGTGCGTTGCATCAGGTTCTGCTGCTTGAAGACGGCGGCGGAAGGGCCAGTTTGGATGGGGTGGCGCATGTGTTGCGACCGCCACTTGTGGTCAACGTACCAAGGGGGATCGTGCATGGCTATGCGTTTGAGCCGGGGGCACGGGGGCTGGTGATTACACTGGCCGTGGAAATGCTGGACGAAAGCTTGCGCCCTGAGGAAGGGTTGGGCCAGTTGCTGGGCCGTGCGGCGGTGCTTGGGGCGGCGGATGAGATCCGGCACACGATGCATGACATCGCCGAGGTCTTTGCCACGCGTGCCTTTGCGCGGGCGCATATTTTACGAGCGCAGAGCGCGCTCCTGCTGGGACAAATCGCACAAATGATGAGCGAGAGCGAGCTTGCCGCCCAGAGCGCACCCTCTTCCGCCCTTCTGGCGCGGTTCGAGGCTTTGGTGGACAAGCAGTTCGCAGCGCATTGGAGCGTGCGCGATTACGCCGATGCCTTGGCTGTTTCGCCCACCCATCTGAGCCGGATTGCACGACAGGCCACCGGGCGACCAGCATCAAAGCTGATCGAAGAACGGTTGATGCGAGAGGCGCGGCGCAATCTAGTCTACACCAACCTGCCGGTGTCAACGATTGCCTATGCCTTGGGCTTTGACGATCCGGCCTATTTCAGCCGGGTGTTTGCGCGGGCCACGGGCCTTAGCCCGCGCAAGTTTCGGGATCGCGCCGCCTCGTGAAGCAGCGCGCCAGCCGCTTCAGGCCACGCATTCCAGAAGGAGCGTGCCGGCGGCGGTGTTCGAGATCGGGATGTGATAGTTGCGGGTGATTTCATTCACCTCATCCCCCAAGGCGCCGCGCATCATCATCCACATCAGGAATTCGGTGCCTTGCGCCCCGGCCTTTTCAACCAGTTCCATGCGGCTGATCTTGGTCAGCTCTTCCGGGTTGTTCACGATGTTCTCAAGGCAATACTGATCGAAGTCCTTGTTGATAAAGCCCGCCCGCTCTCCATCAAGTTGATGCGACAGACCACCTGTGCCGAGGATCACAATCTTGGCTTCTTCAGGGAAGCTTCGCAGCGCTTTGCCAAGGGCTTTGCCGAAATCAAGCGCACGGGCCAGCGTTGGGATTGGGTGCTGCACCGTATTGGCGCTGATCGGGACAGCGCGTGGCATGTCCGGGTTGTTCGGCGCATTGGGCCAAAAAAGCTGCATCGGGACGACAAAGCCGTGATCCACCGCGAGTTCCTGACAGGAGGTGATGTCGAAATGATCGGCCACCATGGATTCGATGATATGCCAGCTAAGCTCAGGCGCGCCGGGGAACGGATCGAGCGAAGGCAGGCCCCAGCCTTCGTCCTCGTTGCGATATTCATGCGCCGCGCCGATGGCGAAAGTCGGCATCCGGTCGAGGAAAAAGCCGAGCCCGTGATCATTGTAGATGTTGATCACATAGTCGGGCTTGTGTTCGTCGATCCAGGCGTGGACCTTGGGGTAGCCATCAAAAAAGGGTTTCCAGTAAGGATCGTCCTGCAAGTCCTGTTGAATTGCATTGCCGACCGCGGGGATATGCGAGGTGGTGATACCACCGAGAATTTTTGCCATTGCCCTACCCTCCTATGCCTGACTCTGGAGGAAGGCTTGGAATTCTTCCGTGGTGCGCCCGGTCTGCATGCCGCCGACGTCCTGTACCGAGAGTTTGAAAATCCCGGCGAGTTTGGCGAGATAGTAGATGTTGCCGCCGGTTTCGATCATTGCGAGGATATCGTTGTCGCGGATCGCCTGTTTCTGATCTTCTTTCAGGTGGTATTTGCTCATCCAGCCTTCGGGATCGGCCTTGAACGCCTCGCGGTTTTCGGCGCAATTGAAGTCATAGCACATCTTGTTCAGCTGATAGCCTTTCATGGCCTGTTTGCCGTCAAAGATGGTCGTGCCGGGAATGTCGATGTGGTAGTCGTGACTGTGATGTTCCGAAATCGCCTTCTCCTCTCGTTTTGAACGAACGTAGCTGTTTGGCGACGCCGCAACGCGGCGATCGCGATACGCTCATCGCGCCCAGTAAAGACGCATTGGGTTGTCGACTAGCAACTTGCGCTGCTGCTCAATCGTTCGCGCGATTTTCGGGATGAAATCGACCAGATTGCCATCATCAGGCATGTGGGATTTCATATTGGGATGCGGCCAATCCGTGCCCCAGAGCACGCGATCGGGGAAGCGGTCCACCACCGCTTGGGCATAGGGAATGACATCGCTATAGCCGGGTGCGCCAGAGACCGAAAGCCGCTCTGGGCAGGTTACCTTGGACCAGATGTTATCGTTGCGCTCCATGAGGTCGAGGAACCGTTGGAAATCCGGGTGGTCGACGCCTTTTTCCACGTCGGGGCGCCCCATGTGATCGACCACGAGGATGGTGGGCAGGCTTTCAAGGAATGGCACCAGCTCTTCGAGATCTGCGGCTTCAAAATAGACCACGATATGCCAGCCGAGCGGTTTGATCTTTGCTGCGATTGCGTGGAACACCTCTTTGGGCGTGTCATCGACAAGGCGTTTTACAAAGTTAAAGCGCACGCCGCGCACGCCGGCGGCATCCATCTCTTTCAACTCCGCCTCGGAGATATCCGGGGCGACGCTGGCGATGCCCCGGGCGAGGTCGCCTGCGCTTTGACAGGCATCGACCATGGCGCTGTTGTCCTTGCCATGGCATGTCGCCTGAACAATGACGTTGCGGGCAAAGCCGAGATGGTCACGCAGGGCGTAAAGCTGCTCTTTCCCGGCGTTGCAGGGGGTATATTTGCGTTCCGGCGCAAAGGGGAATTCGGGACTGGGGCCAAAGACATGGCAGTGGGCATCGACCGCGCCTTCGGGCAGTTTGAAATCAGGTGTTTTGGGATCGGGGTGAAATTCCAACCAATCAGCATCCATCACTTGTGTCTCACTCATGCGAACACCTCTCCATCCATCAGTTTGCGGGCGGTGCGCAGGATCGCGGCACTTGTCACCTCGCCAGTGTCATTCAAATCGGCCACCACGGTCATTTCGCCGGTGGGGTGCTCAACACTCAGGCTGCGCCGCGCGCCCTGCCCCCGCTGCGCCAGATCATAGGCCGGTGTCTCAGGTATAAGGCATGCAGTCGCGACCGAGACCGCGCCCAGCACGCCAATAGTTTTGTGACAGCGATGCGGAACAAAAGTCCGCGTGGCAATTGCGCCGCCATCGCGCGGGGCGCTGACCATGGTCAGCTTCGGCACCGATTTCTCGGTCACATCACCAAGGTTCATCTGCGGACCACAGGTCAGCCGGATCGCCTCAAGCCGCTGGCGCAGGTTTTGGTTCGCCTCCAGCTCCTCCGGGCTTTCCTCGCCCGTAATCCCCATATCGGCGGCCCGCATCACAACGACCGGCATGCCGTTGTCGATCATGGTCACTTCGACTCCTTCGATCACATCCACCGCGTTGCCAGTTGGCAGCAAGGCCCCGCAAGAGCTTCCCGCTGTATCTTTGAATTCAATCGAAACCGGCGCCGATGTGCCCGGAACTCCGTCAATCTGCGCCTGCCCGCCATAGCAAACTTCGCCACCCGGTGTCTGCACGGTGGCCACTGCCACTTGGCCGGTGTTTTCCATATAGATCGTGACGCGCGTTTCACGATCCTGCGCCGCGACGAGCCCACGCTCAATTGCAAATGGTCCCACCCCGGCGAGGATATTGCCGCAGTTCTGCGCATCCGTCACGATGGGCTGATCCACAAACACCTGCAAGAACAGGTAATCAACATCCACGCCGTCACGCTCCGAACGTTTCACAACCGCCACCTTCGAGGTCAGCGGATCCGCCCCGCCCATTCCATCGATTTGACGCGGATCGGGCGAGCCCATGACCCCCATCAAAAACGCGTCACGCTCTTGGGGCAAATCCTCCGCGAGAAAGTACCCCCCTTAGAGAGTCCCTCCCCGCATCCACATTGCCCTTACGCCGATTGTCATGCTTCCAGTTCCTTCATCTGACTGAAAATATCCCGGGGGGTCCGGGGGCTGGCCCCCCGGCTTTACTGCGGTCCGGGGGCTGGCCCCCGGCTTTAGTATGGTCCGGGGCGGCTGCCCGCCAGCTTTGCTATGGACCAGATGCTTGCCCCCGACCATTTGCGCTTACCTAGCCCCAGCTTCAGACGTATTTCAGCCCCTTTTCTGCAAGACGCGCGCGCATCTTGTAGATATCAAGACCCAATTCTCCCGCTTCGAATCGGGCGCGTTTCTCGCCTTCATTCGCTTCACGCGCGCGGGCTTTATCGAGCACGTCTGCCGCCTCTTCGCGGCGCACCACGACCACGCCATCATCATCGGCAACAATGATGTCGCCGGCATTGACCAATTCGTCGGCGCAGACCACTGGCACATTCACACTGCCCACTGTTTCCTTGATCGTGCCTTGGGCGCAGATCGCCTTGGACCATACGGGAAAGCCCATTTCGCCCAAATCACGGACATCGCGCACGCCGGCGTCGATGACCAATCCGCGACACCCCCGCGCCATGGCGGAGGTTGCCAGCAGATCGCCGAAATAGCCTGCGTCAGAGGGCGATGTGGTGCCGAGCACCATGATATCGCCGTCTTGCAATTGCTCGATCGCGACATGCAGCATCCAGTTGTCGTAGGGCGCGGCAAGGATCGTCACCGCCGATCCGGCCACACGCGCACCCGAATAGATCGGGCGCATGTAGGAGGCCAGCAAGCCTTTGCGCCCCTGTGCCTCGTGGACCGTGGCGACGCCACAATCTGCCAGCCCGTCGATCAGCGCCTGATCGGCGCGTTCGATCTCCTGAACGACAACGCCCATGGTTCCCGGTTGATGAGTCATGCGCGCGCCCCTTATTCGAGTTCGTCTACGGTGCGCGGGAAGACCGTTTCGAACCCTTCGGCGAATTCCGCCTTGCGCCCGCCCGCCATGCCGCCGGAGTTGCGGCGGAAGTGATTGGCACGGTTTTGCGCCACGTTCTTATAGAACTCCCAGAGGTGCTCCTGCCCCTGCATACATTGGATTGCGGCCCATTTCTTCTCCCACACCGGCGTGATGTCGAGGAACACCGAAGGCTTCCATCCCATCTGCTCGGTCTGATGCGGCTCAAACAGGTAAAGCTGTGGAGCGCCGAGCACTTTTTGACCCGGATTATGACCCCAGGCCTGAGCGATCATGCGGGTTTCCAGCGCGAATTGCGTCGTGTTCATGTGATCGGTGTTGTAGGGGTCCCAACGCGAATGCGACATCATGAAGTTGGGTTGCACATCGCGGATCACGTCGACCATGCGGTCTTGGGTTTCGCGGCCCAGATCAAGCGGGTAGTCGCCCACGTCAAAGAACTGAATATCATGTACGCCCAGTGCGGTCGCAGCGTTCTCGGCTTCTTTGCGGCGCTCGGTTTTAACCTTGTCGAGGGTCATGCCCTCTTGCTTCCAGAGCTTGGCGCTTTCGCCGCGCTCGCCATAGCTGAGGCAAACCACGGTGACATCAAAGCCGCGCTCTTGATGCAGCGCGATTGCGCCCCCGGCACGCCAGACGAAATCGGCGGAATGCGCAGAGATAACTAACGCGGTTTTCTGATCGGACATGGATGCGGGCCTCGTATTGTGTGAATTCGCGGGGTGACTACCCGTGGTAGGCATCTTGGCCGACCGCGTTGAATTTGCCTATTTCGAATTGCGGACCTAAAATAAGTAAACGCTATAGCATGGAACTTTGATGATCTCAGACTTTCCGAATATCCGCCATATGCGTGTGTTCCTCGAAGCCGCACTCTCGGGGTCTGTTTCGGTTGCTGCGGATCGCTGTGCGCTGTCGCAACCCGCAGCGACGCAGGCGATCAAGCGGCTTGAAAGCGACTTGGGCGCGCCGTTGCTGGTGCGCCGGTCGCGCGCTTTTGTGCCGACGGAATGCGGCGCGTTGTTCATGGCGCGCGCAGGCTCGGCGCTTGATTATTTGCGCAGCGGAGCCAAAGCGGCGGAGCGGGCCACCAACAAGGCGCACGCGCCGCTTGATAGGCTGGTCACGGCGGCGCAATTGCGCACCCTGATTGCGGTCGCGGCCTCGGGCAGCTTTACAGTAGCGGCCAACCGGCTTGGCCTGTCACAACCCACTGTCCACCGCGCCGCCCGCGGGTTGGAAGACGCCGCTGGCACCAGTTTTTTCAAGGCAACGCCGGCGGGTGTGGAGCTGACCCAAGCGGCGCAAGCCTTCGTTCTGGGAGCGAAACTGGCGCAATCGGAGATCGCTCAGGGGATCGACGAGATTGGCCGCGCCCTTGGCCGCGAGCGCAGTCGTTTCATTCTTGGCAGCTTGCCTTTGGCGCGCACGGCCATTGTGCCAAAGGCCGCGCATGCGATGGTGACGGACACGCCGGGCATGCAGGTGCGCGTCATTGACGGGCGCTATGACGAATTGCTGCGCAGCCTTCGAGAAGGCGATATCGACTGCATGATCGGCGCTTTGCGCGACCCGCCACCCGCCGATGACATCACACAGGAACGCCTGTTTGATGACGCTATGGCCGTGGTCACACACCCGACGCATCCGCTGGCCCAGCGGCGCGGCGTCAGTTTGCAAGACACGCTGAGCTACCCTTGGATCGCGCCGCCGATGAGCACACCGGCGGGGCAATACCTATTTGACACACTGGGTTTGCAGCAGATGGAGGAAACGCCGGTGCGGGTGGTGTCGTCTTCGCTGGTTATGTTGCGCGGGCTTTTGGCCGAGGGGCCCTATGTGTCGATCATCTCGCGAAATCAGGTTAGTGTGGACGAACGCGCCGGGCATATTGCGATACTTGACCTTGAGCTGACGGGGGATCGGCGGGCCATCGGGTTGACCACGCGCTCGGGTTGGCGGCCGACCGAAAGCCAGGCGCGGTTCATTCAGTTTCTGCGCGATACAGCCCGGAGCGAGGCCGCGTGAAAGGCTTCTGCATCGCGGCATAATAGCTTTTTTCAATACGCAAGGGTGCACAATCAATTGGGGTTCCCTGCCCCACAGATGATAGCAACGACGATGTCAGGAGAGGACAGGATCATGACCGATAAACCCTATGAGGATATTCCGGGCACTTTCGTGTTCGATGCCGACCGCAGCCGCGAGGGCTATCACCTCAACCAGTTTTGCATATCGTTGCGATTGCAAAAGAACCGCGATGCGTTCAACGCCGATGAGGCCGCATATCTTGACGCCTACCCGATGAGCGCGGAGCAGCGCGAAGCGGTGTTGACCCGTGGCTGGAACCGTCTTCTCGAACTGGGGGGCAATATATATTACACCTCAAAGCTGGCCGCGAATGACGGCATCAACTTCCAAGAACTAGCCGGAATCATGACAGGCATGGGGCGCGACGACTATCGCGATATGATGTTGCATGGCGGGCGATCCCCCGAGGGGAACCGATACAAATCCGAATGGGAGGATAAATAATGGCCCGGATTACCGCAGGTGTGGGCTGTTCCCACGTGCCCGCCATTGGCGTGGCGATGGACACTGGCATCACCGATCAGCCCTATTGGCAGCCGGTGTTCGAGGGGTTCAAGAAATCCCGCGAATGGATGAAGGCGCAGAAAGCCGATGTGATCTTTCTTGTTTACAACGATCATTGCACGGCGTTTGACGCCTCGTGCATCCCGACATTCGCGCTCGGCTGTGCGGCTGAGTTTCAGCCAGCCGATGAAGGTTGGGGCCCGCGTCCGGTGCCGGTGGTCAAGAACCACCCGGTTCTGGCCAGCCATATCGCGCAGTCGCTGGTGTTGGATGAATTCGACATCACGATCATGAACGAAATGGAGGTCGATCACGGGCTGACCGTTCCTTTGAGCGTGATGTATGGCGAGCATGGACCCGATGAGGAATGGCCCGCTCTGGTCATTCCGCTGGCGGTGAATGTGGTGCAATACCCTGCCCCGACCGGCAACCGCTGTTACAACCTTGGCAAAGCCATCCGCCGCGCGGTCGAGAGCTTTGACGAGGATCTGAATGTGGTGATCTTTGGCACCGGCGGCATGAGCCACCAGTTGCAGTACAAGCGCGCCGGGTTGATCAACCCGGAGTGGGACAAGAGTTTCCTTGACCGGTTGACCAGCGATCCCGTGGGGCTGAGCCAGATGCCGCATGTGGACTACATGCGCGAAGCGGGTAGCGAAGGCGTGGAAATGGTGATGTGGCATGTGATGCGCGGCGCGCTGGATGATGAGGTGACGGAAGTGCACCGCCATTACCATGTGCCGGCGTCGAACACGGCTGTGGGCCACATCATTCTTGAGAACAACGCGGCATAAGCCGACAACAGGAGTAGAAACATGCGAATTTGTGTGGCCGGGGCCTATGGCGCCTTTGGGATCAAACATCTGGACGCGTTGGCACAGATCGAGGGCGTTGAAGTCACCTCGGTGATGGGGCCGACCGAAGCCAAGATCAACGCGCTGGCCGCCGAGCGGGGCATCCCGCATGCGGCGACCACGCTGGAGGAATGTCTGGCGCAGGACACGGTGGATGCGGTGATCCTGTCGACGCCGACGGGGCTTCATGCCGAACAGACCATTGCCTGCATGAAAGCGGGCAAGCCGGTTCTGGTGGAAATCCCCATGGCCGACAGCCTTGCCGATAGCGAAGAGATCATCCGGGTTCAAAAGGAAACCGGTGTTCTGGCGATGGCCGGGCAAGTGCGCCGGTTCAACCCGTCGCATCAGTGGATCCACAACAAGATCCTCGCCGGTGAGTTGAAGGTTCAGCAGATGGACGTTCAGACCTATTTCTTTCGCCGCTCGAACATGAATGCCAAGGGCGAGCCGCGCTCGTGGACGGATCACTTGCTGTGGCACCATGCCTGTCACACGGTTGATTTGTTCCAGTATCAGACCGGCGAGACCGTATCCGAGGCCTATGGTCTGGAAGGCCCGCATCACCCCGAACTGGGCATTGCGATGGACATGAGCATCGGGATGAAGACCCCATCGGGCGCGCTTTGCACGCTTTCGCTCAGCTTTAACAATGACGGGCCTTTGGGCACGTTCTTTCGCTATATCTGTGACAGTGGCACTTATATCGCGCGCTATGATGATCTGTTTGATGGCAAGGAAGAGCCGATCGACCTGTCTGGTGTTGCTGTTTCAAACAATGGCATCGAACTTATTGACCGTGAGTTTATCGCCGCCATCAAGGAAGGGCGCGAGCCCAATGGTGCAGTTGTTCAGGTGATTGACGCGATGCGCACGCTCGACAAGATCGAGAAGTGTTTCTGAAATTTGCAGACGCCGTGCTGTGAGCATTGGTGAGAATGGGCCGCCTCGGGGAACCGGGGCGGCCCTTTTTGCGTGTGTCTGGTGGTGAGTCTGATGGGCGTCAACGGGCGACTCGGAAAGGTATCAACCGCAGCGTCGCGTGCGGAAAATACCATTATGTCGCAGGTTGCAATTGCTTAAAAGCTGACCCATGGTCAACTTTCAATGGGATGCAGGTTTTGGGAGGTCATGTCAAAGGCGCGGCAATTGCTTGCTTTTCATGGTAAATTTTTCGTTAGAAAAGAACTTTTCTAATTTCTGCGAAACGCCGGAAAACAAATTTACAGAATTTTCGTTTCCTTTGGCATGGTTATTCAAAACTTTGCATTTTTTGCTATGATCCGTTTGACATCGGAAAGTTGCGCTCACGCTTAGTTGAGGAGGCAGGGCGCATCAAATCCAACGGCTTGAGGGAGGAACCAAGATGCCGATTGACGCCACACAACAGAACAGCTATCCCCCGTCCGCGGAGATCGTGTCCAACGCTCATGTAGACGCGGCGAAATATGATGCCATGTATGCGGCATCCATCGCCGATCCAGACGCGTTCTGGAGGGAGCACGGCAAGCGGATTGACTGGATCAAGCCCTTTACCAAAGTGCAGAACGCCTCGTTCGAGCCCGGCAACATCGACATCAAGTGGTTCGAAGATGGCACGTTGAACGTATCGGCCAACTGTGTCGACCGTCATCTTGCCACGCGCGGAGATCAGACCGCGATCATTTTTGAGCCGGACGACCCGAGCGAAGATGCGCAGCACATCACCTATGCGCAGCTTCATACCAATGTCAGCAAATTCGCCAATGTGCTGAAGAAGCTGGGCATTGAAAAAGGCGACCGGGTTGTCATTTACCTTCCGATGATCCCCGAGGCCGCCTATGCAATGCTGGCCTGTGCGCGGATCGGTGCGATCCATTCCATCGTTTTTGCAGGCTTTTCGCCCGATGCGCTTGGCGCGCGGGTCAATGGCTGTGATGCCAAGCTGGTGATTACCGCAGACACCGCCCCGCGTGGCGGGCGGCGCACCAAGCTGAAAGACAACGTAAACCAAGCCCTGCTGAATGATTTTGACGAGGTGAAGTGCCTTGTGGTCCAGCGCACCGGCGATCAGGTGGCGTGGCGCAATGGGCTGGATTTCTGGCTGCATGAGGAGCTTGAGACCGTCTCCGCGGATTGCCCGCCAGAAGAGGTGAACGCCGAGGATCCGCTGTTTATTCTCTATACCTCTGGTTCGACCGGGCAGCCCAAGGGAGTTGTGCATTGCTCTGGCGGCTATCTCGTCTATGCGGCGATGACCCATGAGATCACGTTCGATTACCATGACGGCGATATTTACTGGTGCACCGCCGATGTTGGTTGGGTCACGGGCCACAGCTATATCGTTTATGGGCCGCTGGCCAATGGTGGCACGACGTTGATGTTTGAAGGGGTGCCGACGTATCCCGATGCCAGTCGCTTTTGGCAGGTGTGCGAGAAGCATAAGGTGAACCAGTTTTACACTGCCCCCACCGCGTTGCGCGCTTTGATGGGGCAAGGGAACGACTTTGTCGAGAAATGTGATCTGTCGTCGTTGCGCATTCTTGGCACAGTTGGAGAGCCGATCAACCCCGAGGCGTGGACTTGGTATAACGACGTGGTTGGCGGCGGGCGCTGTCCGATCGTTGACACATGGTGGCAGACCGAGACCGGCGGCCACATGATGACCCCCCTGCCCGGCGCTCATGCGACAAAGCCCGGTGCGGCGATGCGCCCGTTCTTTGGGGTGCAGCCCGTTGTGCTTGAGCCGACCAGCGGCGAGGAGATCAGTGAATCCCCGACCGAGGGCGTGCTGTGCATCAAGGCCAGCTGGCCCGGCCAGATGCGCACCGTTTGGGGCGATCATGAGCGGTTCGAGAAGACCTACTTCGCGGACTACAAGGGCTATTACTTTGCCGGTGACGGCTGTCGGCGTGACGCGGATGGCGATTATTGGATCACCGGTCGGGTTGATGACGTGATCAACGTATCCGGTCACCGGATGGGCACCGCCGAGGTCGAAAGTGCGCTGGTGGCGCATTCGGCCGTGGCCGAGGCCGCCGTTGTGGGCTACCCGCATGATATCAAAGGACAAGGCATCTATTGCTATGTCACGTTGATGAACGGGGTTGAGCCGACCGAAGATCTGCGCAAAGAGCTGCGTACATGGGTGCGCACCGAAATCGGCCCGATTGCCGCGCCGGACCTTATCCAATGGGCGCCCGGCCTGCCGAAAACCCGTTCGGGCAAAATCATGCGCCGTATCCTGCGCAAGATTGCCGAGGATGATTTCGGCGCGTTGGGCGATATCTCGACCCTTGCCGAACCGGCGGTTGTGGATGAATTGATCGACAACCGGATGAACAAGGGGTGAGCGTGATGGAAGCTGCTAACACACTCGCCGCGCCGGTGTTGATCCTTCTCGGCCCTCCGGGGGCCGGGAAAGGCACACAGGCGCGCAAGCTGGAAGAAAAATTCGGGCTTGTTCAGCTTTCCACTGGCGATCTGTTGCGGGCGGCTGTGGCCGCTGGCACCGAGGCCGGAAAGGCCGCCAAAGCCGTTATGGAGGCGGGAGAGCTTGTCAGTGACGAGATCGTCATCGCCATTCTGCGTGACCGCCTTGGCGAGGCCGATTGTGCCAAGGGCGTGATCCTTGACGGCTTCCCACGCACAACGGTTCAGGCCGAAGCGCTGGATACGCTGTTGCGTGAGACTGGCGCAAAGATCAACGCGGCGATCAGCCTTGAGGTGGAAGACGCGGCGATGGTGGCGCGGATTTCGGGCCGCTTTACCTGTGGCACCTGCGGAGAAGGCTATCACGACAGGTTCAAACCCACTGCCAAAGACGGTGTATGTGACAAATGCGGCGGCACGGACATGAAACGCCGCGCCGATGACAACGCCGAGACCGTGGCCTCGCGGCTTGCGGCCTATCACGCGCAAACCGCGCCTTTGATTTCTTATTACGACCGACAGGGCGCTTTGCACCGGATCGACGCCATGGGCGAGATCAATGCAATCGCTAACGGCCTGAAAACGATTGTCGCCAAGACGACAGCCTAAGGTCGAACTCCATAAGGAAACGCGCCGTGGATGAGCCACGGTAGCGTCGTTGCAACCTCATTTAGGAGGAGGATGAAGCTATGTCTGAAGATACATCCAACAACGCTTATTGGTCCGCCAATGTGCGCATAATTCTGGTCAGCCTCGTGATCTGGGCGCTGGTCTCTTTCGGGTTCGGCATTCTGCTGCGTCCGATGCTGAGCGGCATCGCCGTTGGCGGGTCTGACCTTGGCTTCTGGTTTGCCCAGCAAGGGTCAATCATTGTCTTTCTGGCGCTGATTTTCTTTTACGCCTGGCGGATGAACAAGCTCGACCGTGAACACGGCGTCGAAGAAGAATAAGGACAAGGGGACAGATGGATCAGTTTACAATCAACCTGCTGTTTGTGGGCGCGTCGTTCGCGCTCTACATCGGCATCGCGATCTGGGCTCGTGCCGGATCAACGTCTGAATTTTATGCTGCGGGACGCGGCATTCACCCGGTCACCAACGGGATGGCAACGGCGGCTGACTGGATGTCGGCGGCCTCGTTCATCTCGATGGCGGGTCTCATTGCCTTTACAGGTTACGACAACTCGACATACCTGATGGGCTGGACAGGCGGCTACGTCTTGCTGGCGCTTTTGCTTGCGCCTTATCTGCGCAAGTTTGGCAAATACACCGTGTCCGAGTTTATTGGCGATCGGTTTTACAGCCCCACAGCCCGGATCGTGGCCGTGATCTGTTTGATCGTGGCCTCGACCACTTATGTGATCGGGCAAATGACCGGCGTCGGCGTGGCCTTTGGCCGCTTTCTTGAGGTGTCCAACACGACCGGTCTTTTGATCGGGGCATGCGTGGTGTTTGCCTATGCGGTGTTTGGCGGCATGAAAGGTGTGACCTATACGCAGGTGGCGCAATATTGCGTTCTTATCCTCGCCTATACCATTCCCGCCGTGTTCATTTCGTTGCAGCTTACCGGCAATCCGATCCCTGCGTTGGGTCTTTTTGGTGAGCACACAGCTAGCGGCGAGCCGTTGTTGGCCAAGCTTGACGCTGTTGTCAAAGAGCTGGGCTTTAACGAATACACGACGCACCATGCCGATACGCTCAACATGGTTTTGTTCACGCTGAGCCTGATGATCGGCACCGCCGGTTTGCCGCATGTCATCATGCGCTTTTTCACCGTGCCGCGTGTGGCTGATGCACGTTGGTCGGCGGGTTGGGCGCTGGTCTTTATCGCGCTGCTTTACCTGACGGCTCCGGCTGTGGGGGGCATGGCCCGTCTCAATATCACCGAAATGATGTGGCCAAATGGCGGCGTCAACGGCGAGGCTGTGAGCGTTGAGCAGATCGAAAACGATACGCGCTATGACTGGATGGCAACGTGGCAGAAGACTGGCCTTCTCGATTGGGAAGACAAGAATGGCGACGGCAAAATCCAGTATTACAATGACAAGAATGCCGACATGCAGGCGTTGGCCGCTGAGAAGGGCTGGACCGGGAATGAGCTTACCAAGTTCAACCGCGACATCCTTGTTCTGGCCAATCCGGAGATAGCCAACCTGCCCTCTTGGGTGATCGGTCTGGTGGCTGCTGGTGGTCTTGCAGCAGCGCTTTCGACGGCTGCTGGTTTGTTGCTGGCGATTTCGTCAGCGGTGTCACACGACCTGATCAAAGGCTCGATCAACCCGCAAATCTCGGAAAAGGGAGAGTTGCTGTCGGCGCGGATCGCTATGGCCGTTGCCATCGCGGTTGCGACCTATCTTGGCCTCAACCCGCCGGGCTTTGCGGCGCAGACTGTGGCTTTGGCCTTTGGTCTTGCGGCGGCGTCGATCTTTCCGGCACTGATGATGGGGATCTTCTCGACCAAGATCAACAACACCGGTGCGGTTGCCGGGATGTTGGCGGGCCTTGGTGTGACGCTGGTCTACATCTTCCTGCACAAGGGGTGGCTGTTTATCCCCGATACCGCCAGCTTTAGCGATGCGGATCCGCTGCTTGGGACCATCAAGTCGACGTCGTTCGGCGCGGTGGGTGCTGCGGTCAACTTTATCGTGGCCTATCTGGTGTCTAGCGCGACGAAAGAGACTCCGCAGGAGATCAAGGATCTGGTGCAAAGTGTGCGCGTGCCGCGTGGTGCGAGTGCCGCGCAGGATCACTAATGCAGAACGGCGAGCGGCCATGGCATGGCCCCTCGCCCTCTGGTAATCTGATCCTGTCCGGTGCAGATCGGGCAGGGTTTTCATTTTTCCGAACAAGGCCTTCCTATGCCCCATTCGCGCGATCAAATCCTGCGGTTCCTGCAAGCGGTTCACCCCTATGACAGCCTATCATCCGAGGCGCTTGAGGCGCTGGTCGGGAAATTTGAGGTGATGCAGGTTGAACCCGGCGCGGTGATTTATGAGCTGGGTGATACCCTGCCGGGATTGTGCATCGTTTTTGACGGTTTGGTCGAAGTGCGCGACGCGAATGGAGAAATCGTGAGCCTTCTTGGCGCGCGAAACTCTTTTGGCGAGCGCGGATTGTTGCGCGACGGGACGGCCGTGACCTCGGCACATGCCAAGGCGGCTGCCACGCTTTTGGTGCTGCCCCCTGCCCCGTTTCATACGTTGATCGCAGGGCACGACGCCGTGAAGCGGTTTTTGACCGCTCCCGTGGGCCGCGGCCTGCCGGGAACGACCTTGCCACCAGCCGTGTCGAAACCCTTATGGCGGCAAACCCGATCACCTGTTCCGCGCAGACCACGGTTCGCGAGGCTGCGCGCAGCATGCGAGACAAGCGGGTCTCTTCGCTTTGTGTGACGGAGGGCGCGGACCTGTTGCGCGGGATTGTCACCACGCGCGATCTGTCGGGCAAAGTGTTGGCCGAGGCGTTGCCCGTGTCCACCCCGGTGGCCGAGGTCATGACGGCCAATCCGATCACGCTTGCGCCTTCGGCTATCGGCTCGGATGTGCTTCATTTGATGATGGAGCGGCAGGTCGGGCATGTGCCGATCGTCGAAGCCGGCAGGTTGGTCGGGATTGTGACGCAAACCGATCTGACCCGTTTTCAGGCCATAAGCTCGGCCGAATTGGTGAGCGAAATTGCCCGTGCCAAAGACGGCGACGCCATGGCCGAAGTGACCGCGCGCATTCCGCAACTTTTGGTTCAGCTGGTTGCCGGAGGCAGCCGGCACGAGGTGGTCACGCGCCTGATCACCGACATTGCCGACACCGCCACCCGGCGCCTTTTGGCGCTGGCAGAGGCGAAACTGGGCAAACCACCCGTGCCTTACCTCTGGCTCGCCTGTGGCTCGCAAGGGCGGCAGGAACAGACCGGGGTGAGCGATCAGGACAATTGCCTGTTCTTGCACGACGATGTGAGCGAAGCGGATGTCACCGGCTATTTCGCCGAGCTTGCCAAATTCGTGACCGATGGGCTGAACACATGTGGCTATGTTTACTGCCCCGGCGACATGATGGCGACCAACCCTCGGTGGTGTCAGCCCCTGCGCGTTTGGAAGGACTACTTCAACGCCTGGATCAACAAACCCGACCCCGAAGCACAGATGCTGGCCTCGGTCATGTTCGATCTGCGCCCGATTGGCGGCGATGAGGCGCTGTTTCGCAACCTTCAGGACGTGACGCTTAAAACCGCGAGCGACAATTCGATTTTCGTGGCCCATATGGTGAGCAATTCGCTAAAGCACACGCCGCCGTTGGGGTTGCTGCGGGGGTTGGCGACAATCCGGTCGGGAGAGCATAAGGATGCGCTGGACATGAAGCACAACGGGGTCGTGCCGATTGTTGATCTGGCGCGGATCTATGCGTTACGCGGGAGGCTTGCGCCGGTCAACACGCGCGCCCGTTTGCAAGAGGCGCGCGAGGCAGGAGAGTTGAGCCGATCCGGGGCGAGCGATCTGCTGGATGCCTATGACCTGATCGCCGAGACCCGGCTTTTGCATCAGGCACGGCGTGTCAAAGCGGGGCAAACGCCGGACAATTATCTGATGCCTTCCGAGCTGTCGGATTTTGAGCGCAGCCACCTGCGCGATGCGTTTGTGGTGGTGAAAACCATGCAGTCGGCCATAGGGCACGGGCGTGGTATGCTAAGTTAAATCAACCCGTTTTCCCGCCGCCATCAGAGACGTTGGCCGCGGGTGAAGCGCAAGGGAGGACGCAAATGTTCCTTGAACTGATCGCAACGATTTTCGCAGGCATTGCCGCTGCGGGTGTCGTGATGCTGCTGAACAAGCTGATGGGGGGCCGCCTGCCAAAATGGCTTGTGCCTGTTGGGGCTGGGGCGGCGATGATCGCCGTGACCATTAGCAACGAATACGGCTGGTTCCCCCGCACCAAGGCGGCGCTTCCTGAAGGGTTGATTGTGGTTGAGACGGTTGAGACCAAAGCGTTTTATCGGCCTTGGACCTATCTTTACCCTTATGTCGAACGGTTTGCCGCGCTCGACAAGGGATCAATCAAGACGCATAAATCGCGCCCCGACAACAAGCTTGCCGATATGTATTATTTCGGGCGATGGGCGCCGGTTCACAAGCTGCCCGTGTTTACCGATTGCGCCAATCCACGCCGAGCCGCGCTTACCGATGGGGTGAGCTTTGGGGAGGATGGCAAGATCGAAGGTGTCGATTGGGTCAAGGTTGCAGCGGATGACCCGACCCTTGTTGCCATTTGTGGTGCGGGCTGATGTTGACCAAGTTGGGATTGCGCCTTCGGGTCTTTCTTTTCTTTGTCTTTATCGCGGCGACGGGCGTTGCGATCATCGCCGGTGCGCTGCTTCTTGGATACCGGCGGATGGTTGTCGGCGAGGAAGCCTCGGCGTTTGTGTTTGTTGGCATCCTTGCCACCTTTGGGTTTGTCGCGGTGGCCGTCGGGGTGTGGCTGCTTTTTGATGAAAACGTCGCCAAGCCGATTGAGCGGCTGGCTGCGAATATGCGCACGCGCGCCCATGCCGATGTTGACGTCACGGTGGACACCCATCAGGCGCGGTATCTGGGCGATCTTGGACCCGCGGCGCAGGCGGTTTCAGGTCAGCTTTCGCATTCCACCATGAACGCTGCTGCCAAGGTGGCGGCCGAAACTGCGCGGCTCGCAGCGGAAAAAGACCGGCTGACCACCCTACTGACCGAAATTCCGGTGGCCATGATCGTGGTAAGCCCGACCCATCAGATCGTTCTGTATGACGGGCAGGCAGCGGCGGTTTTGGGTCAAATTCATGCGCCCCGGCTGAATGCGTCGGTCTTTGAATATTTCCGCCAAGATACGCTTTTGGAGGCCTATGAGAAGCTACAACAAGCGCAGCGTGACGTGAGTTTTGAGGTCTGTGGCGTTGAAGGCAGCCTGCGGTTTGATGCACGCTTGAAACCCTTGGGGCAAGCGCCGGGGTATATGATCGTGATTGACGACGCACATGCAATGATCGCCCCCAACGAGGCGCGTCCGCTGACCTATGATTTTGATCTGTTGGAGCATGACAGCGAAAAGGCGATTGAGGATCGCCCCATTGAGGGGTTGAACTATGTGGTGTTTGACACCGAAACCACGGGCTTGCTTCCCAATAAGGACGAGATCGTACAGATCGGCGCTGTGCGTGTGGTGAATGGCAAAATTGTCTCGGGCGAGTTGATGGACCAGTTGGTGAACCCCGGTATGAAAATACCGTCGTCGTCGATCAAGGTGCATCGGGTGACCGACGACATGGTCATTGATGCCCCCGACATTCAAACTGCCGGGCGCGCGTTTCACAGCTTTGCCCGTGGCGCGGTGATTGTTGCTCATAATGCGCCGTTTGACATGGCGTTTTTACGTCGCCATGCCAAAGTCTCGGGCTTGGTGTGGGATCATCCGATCCTTGATACCGTTTTGCTATCGGCGATTTTGTTCGGAGCAAGCGAAGAGCACACGCTTGACGCGCTATGTGATCGGCTGGGGGTGAGCATTCCGCCCCTTATGCGTCACACGGCATTGGGCGATGCACAGGCCACCGCCGAAGTGCTTTGCAAGATGTTGCCGATGCTGCGGTCGCGTGGATTTGCCAGCTTTGGGCAGGTGATTGAGCAGACCCGCCGGCATGGGCGATTGTTGCAGGACCTGAATTGAGGTGGGCAGCAACCGCGAGCCCGCCCTTGGTGCGAACATCTAACATTGCCACTGGACGACGCATCGGGTGATGGGTGTCGTCATATACCATTGCAACCCCAAGGTCGGAGGCTCGTGTTTCAGGTTACGCACCGCCCGTCGGTTCGATTTTGTTTAACTGATGCGACACGGGCGTGACGGCTTCGCTTGCGGCGCGAAAGATTGCGAACCGCTGGTCATGGTAGGGTCGTGTGCTGACATCGGGCAGGTATTCGATAAATGCCACCGGCAGTTCATCATTGCCTGTCATCGCGCGCCGCGCCACATGCGCCGCGCCGACAAGCCCGGTCTCATGGTTACAGGGCACATGAACCGGA
Organism: Rhodobacteraceae bacterium D3-12; assembly: GCA_025916135.1. Lineage (NCBI taxonomy): Bacteria > Pseudomonadati > Pseudomonadota > Alphaproteobacteria > Rhodobacterales > Roseobacteraceae > Phycobium > Phycobium rhodophyticola. Next base: position 2,254,624 of record CP104793.1, read on the forward strand.
CGTTGCAGGGTATCAGCCTTGAGCTGGCACAATGCAGGTGTGCCAGACATCCCGCCAGAAAAGCTGACATGGGAGACCGGCTGACCACAGGCCTGTTCGGCGCGGTCCATCACTTCGCGCGCGAGATAATTGATCCCTTCGGCAACGCCACGCACGAAATCCGCGTTTTCGTGAACGCTTCGCACTCCGAGAAACGCACCGCTCAGATCAGGATCCCAAAGCGGCGTGCGCTCTCCATCCAGGTAAGGCAGGAACAGGGGCGCGGCTTGAGTACGCGCAAAAGCGGCGTTGAGAACCTCATCCCTCGGGGCGCCGGGGAAGAACCGCTCCATCGCCCACTGTAGGCGTGTGGCAGCCCCTTGGCTTGGTCCGCCGATCTGCCAAAGGTTCGGCCCCCATTCGACCGTTAGCAAGCCCTCTGCCGTTGTGTGCCTGTCAGACATGACGCCGAACACATCGCTGGTGCCGGAAATGCTATAGGCCGCGCCTTGCCTGAGGGCACCGGAGCCGAGCACGCCGCTCCATGTATCGAACGAACCGCAATAGACCGGCGCATTGGCCATCTCAGAGAGCGGAAATGGCAGGCCCGCTTTCACCTGTCCGACGCTGTCGAAGGGCGACTTCTGCTCTGGCAGAATGTCTGCGCCGATCCCCAGAGCCGCCAATGTGTCGTCCGGGTCGCTCCCAAGGTTGCGCGCCATCGGGGTTTGCGAAATCCGGTCCGATGCGGAATGTCCGGTGAGTTGCAGGTTCAAAAAGTCTTTGGGCTCCAGAACGCTGCGCAGCTTTTGCCATGTCTCAGGTTCGGTGGTTTTTAGCCAAAGCAAACGGGCCAAGGGGTCAAACGGGTTGAGCCTTTGCAATTGCTCTCGCACCGCTGTGTTTGCCGTGGATTTCATTGTGTCCAGTGTCGCGGCGGCGCGCGCATCCTGAAATGTGATCGCGGGTCTGAGGGGGCTGCCAGCGCCATCAAGAAACACCTGACTGCGGGTGAACCCGCATCCCGCCACGGCAGAAACCTGTGAAAAATCATGGCCAGCTTGGGCCATTTCGCCACAGGAATTAACGAATGCATCCCACCAGATGGCGGGATCTGCTTCGAATTGGCCCTGCCCTGTTTGGGTGATTTCTAAGGGCGTGCGTGAGAAGGCGGAAAAGCTTCCGTCGGGGGCGACAAGTGCAAGCCTGAGGCTGCTGCCGCCAAGATCAAACGCCAATATATGAGACATGCTCCGGCTCGCCCATCTTTTGCGCACGCGACGTCGCGCGCGCCCGTGGTTCAGTGTATGCGATTGGCTTCGCCGCTCAAGATATAGTGTGACAGGCTGTCAGCGGTCAGATCGCCGCCCTCAAGGCTTATCTGGGTCTTTCCGGTGCGCAGGATCGTTACCCTGTCGGCGAGCGCTGCAACGTCTTGCATCGCGTGGCTGATCAGGATCACGGTTTTTCCCGCGTCTTTGAGCGAGGACACAAGGCCAAGCACCTGTTCGGTTTCGCGCACGCCAAGTGCTGCTGTGGGTTCGTCAAGTATGACGACATTCGCATTCCAACGCAGCGCCCGGCAAATCGCCACCGCTTGCCGTTGCCCGCCCGAAAGGTCAGTCACCTTGGCGTTCATATCGGTGATCGACTTGTTGAGCAGCGACATGAATCCAAGCGCATCCTTGCGCATTTGCCGCTTGTCGAGCAGGCGTAGCCCAAGGACATTACGGGTCAGCTCTGCGCCCATGAAGATATTCTGATAGATCGACATATCCGCGGCCACGGCGAGATCCTGATGGATGGTCGCCAGACCGGCCCGGAGCGCGGCATTGGGCGTATCGAACTGTCGCGGCTCGCCATCAACCAGAAGCTCACCGCTATCGGGCTGTTCGACCCCGGCCAAGATTTTGATAAAGGTCGATTTACCTGCACCGTTGTCGCCACAGATCGCGTGAATTTCGCCTTCGTGAATATCGACGCTGACGCCGCGCAAAGCTTCGACAGCACCGTAGGATTTAACGATGTTTCTGGCCGAAATCTTTACCGGCATGACGCCCTCGCGTTGTGGATCAAACGATGCAGGTTATGGGTCATTTCAAGAATTCATCCACGTTGGTTTTGTCGACCAGAGTGGCGGGAATGAACAGGTATGGCCCGGGAACGAGATCGTCCTTGGCTTTGCCTTCGACAGCGATCTTGTTCATCATGTCCACCGCTTTGGCGGCCATGTCTTCGAACGGGATCGCGACGGTGGCGGTCATCATCGAACTTGGGTCTTTGATGCGACGATAGACTTCCTGACCACCATCAATCGACACAAGCGAAACGTCGCCCTTGTTCAGACCGTTTTCCTTGAGCAGATCATCAATGATCAGCGCCTGCCCATCAAACGAGGCCCAGACCCCTTGGAAGTTTCCGGCGTTTTGAAGGATCAGCGCGCTCATCCCGTTGCGCACGTCGTCCTGCCAGCTTTTGGTGCGGGCCATCGAGTGTTCGCCGACGATCTTGACCTGTGGGTTTTCTGCTAGAACCGCATCGAGGATCGAGCCGCGAATACGTGCACCGGTGTTGGATTCAAACCGCTGGGCGAGGATGTTGCCTTCGAAATTGATCGTGCCGAGGACATAGATCGCGGCTTCGGCAGCCATGATGTATTCGTTCGGTGTGACATCAAAGAGCGTGTGCGGGCTGGCGCCGCTTGAGATGGTAATGACGGGAATGCCAGCTTCTTTTGCGGCGAGGAACTGACCATCGAACTGAACAGGTTTGGACATGCAGAGGATCAGCGCGTCGACCCCTTTCAGGATTAGGTTGTCGAGCTGCGAGGCATGGGTTTCCAGCGAGCCGTTGGAGTTAAGCACCTGTGTGCTCCAGCCCAATTTCTCGGCCTCGCCGCCGACGGTGTTGGCACAACGGGCCTGCGTTTCCGCAGACATCTGGAACGCAACGACGCCAAGGTCGAAAGCAGCGGCTTGGGTCGCGACAAGCGCCGATCCGGCGAAAGTTGCTGCGACAGTTAAGCTCTTGAATATATTCATATTATAGTCTCCCTGATAGTTTGGTTACAGAGCGAAGGCCGCTCTCTTGAGGACAGAGGCAGACACCGCAACTGATGCGATGATGATAATTCCGAGCATGATGTCCTGAATGTAATATTGAGCACCGAGCAGGACCAAGCCGTTCGACAGCATGACAATGATCAGAGCGCCAACGAATGTGCCAAGGATATTGGGTTTCGCGGGGGTGAACATGGTCATGCCGAGCAACGTGGCAGCGATACCATTCAAAAGGAAGTCGCCCGCCATCTGCGGCGCCGCAGAAGACAGGTTGGCCACCAGAAACACCGCTGTGATACCGGCGGCAAGTCCGGACAGGATAAGCCCGAGCGCCTTGCAACGGCGCGTGCTGATACCGGACCGGCGCGCCGCCTCTTCGTTTTCACCTGTGGCTTGAAGATGCACGCCTGTGCGGGTCTGCGTAGACAGGATCAAGGCAACAACAAACAGAAGCAACGTCACCAGAATGATCACCGGAACCGGGCCGATTTTGCCCCGACCGAGAAACAGAAAATTCTGATCCCACCGCCCGACAAACGCCACCCCGCCCGTGATCATAAAGGCCAGCCCATTGGCGATCGAGGCCGTGCCAAGCGTCGAAATCAGCGACGGAACCTTGAGGATCGTCACGAGAAAGCCATTCAAGGCACCGGCAACGATCCCTGCGCCCAAGCCAGCGGCAACCGCTATCGGCCACGCGATGTCAGCCGAGATCAGGCTACCGATCACCACGGCTGACAGGCTACAAACATTGGCGAACGAGAGATCAAGTTCCGAGGTGATGAGCGCGAAGGTAAAGCCGAAGCCCAGCATTGACAGGAAGCTAACCTGTTTAAGCACATTCAACAGGTTAGCCGTCGACGCGAAGTTATTCGCAAACAGCATAAGGAACACGAACAAGCCGATCCCTGCGAGGAAAGTGCCGTAGGTTTCGATGATCTTCTTTGTCGTCATCCAAGACACTCCGGCGGGCATGACTTGGCCCAGAAGGGTTGTTTTGGCCGTGTGGCATCGTGATCGCGATAGCCATCCGGTGCCGGGCTAACGTCGCCCCACCAGCCATGTGAACAGACCGACCGCCAGGCCATCTGATCCTCTAGCGTGCGCGCGGGCGTGTCATGCGCTGTTTTGAGGCCCTTCCAAGCGGCGCGCACCTTTGCATCGGTGTCATCCGTTGGATCCATGCAATAGTCATAGAAGGCGCCGGTTAGCGCCTCCATCTCGGCGGCGATCTCGGGCCATTCATCGCGAGACAAATGCCACGCGCCTAGCCAGTCAGCCACAACCGCTTTGATCGCGCCATCACGGCCAAGGCCGGAAAATTTCTGGGTGGTCAGGAGCATGTGCCGGGTCAATTCGGCCGCTGCGTGATCGTGACGCGCCTGTTCGGCGGCGGTTTTCATCGCCTCGATTGATTGGTCAGCGCGTTTGTTCAATTCAGTCAACATATGTGGCATCAGACAGCTTTCCTTGTTCGTTCCGGGTCGCGATCAAGCGAATGCAAGCGTTGCGCCATACGCGCAAACATTTCGTCCGCATCAAGCGTGCCAATGACATGCGCATTCGCGGTTTCGCCACTACGGCCCCACCAGTCAATAGTGGATCGTCCAACGGCTGGGCCTTCGCCGGTTTCAATAGTGACATTGCAATCGCGCCCCTCAAACAGGTCGGGCCACATCAGCCACGCGACGACGCAGGGGTCATGCATCGGGTGCCCCCCTCGCCGCCCAATGACGCGCCGCCGGCGCGTTCGCGTCTGAGCATCGACAGCACTTGTGCCTGCACCGGCGCGCTTTGGTCGAAACCGGTGAGCCGGTCGGGCGATGCCACCGCCTGATAGGTGGCGTTGAGTGGAAAGAGCGTGATCGGGATGCCCGCGCCAAAGACCATGGCCGCCGCATGGGGATCAACGAAAAAGTTGAACTCTGCCGCTGCGGTCATGTTGCCAAGGTCGCGTGCGCCGCCCATGATGATCAGCCGCTCGATCCGGCTTGCTATTTCGGGGGCCATCCGCAGCGCCATGGCGATATTGGTGAGGGGGCCGAGGGCGCAAATGCTGACCGGCCCCGGCTTTCGCGCAGCACCCTGACAATGGCGTTGACCGCGTGTTCGGCATCGGCGTCTTGTTGCGGGTCTGCAAGCACCATCCCCGCAGACCATCGGCCCCGCAGACAAATTCAGCCGTGTGCAAAGGGCGCAGGATCGGCGCTTCGCATCCCTTATGGACCGGCAGATCAACACGACCGGCGAGAGCGCAGATTTTCAGGGCATTGTGTGTGGTTTGCTCTACCGCGACATTGCCCGCCACCGTGGTGATCGCGGCGACTTCAAACAGCTCTGGCGCGCTCAGCGCCAGCAGGATCGCAAGGGCGTCATCCTGCCCCGGATCGGTATCAATCAAAATACGCCGTTTCATGTCAGAGCCTTGTCCCCACCCGTGACGCTTGCAGCATCGGCCGAATTATCTTAGTTGCTAAGATAGTCGACATGTAAGAGACTTTCCGCCATGCCTGTCAACAACAAAACCTCCGAAGATGCCCTGCGCGAGAAAGCGCAGAAGGTCGAGCGCCTCGAGCGCACAATCAGAGCGGCAAATGCACAGCGGACGCTCTACGGCGGGGTGTTGGCGGGCAAGTTGGGCATGCATCACACCGATCTGGAATGTCTATTCATGATCACCTTGATCGACAAGGCGACACCGGGGCGGTTAGCGCAGGAAACCGGCCTGACCAGCGGCGCGATCACAGGCGTCGTTGACCGGCTTGAGCGTGCGGGATACATAAAGCGCGAGCGTGACACAGGCGACCGGCGGCGCGTGTTTCTGGTGCCGATCATGAAACGGATCGAAGAGGTCCGTGCGATCAACGCCAAAACCAATGCGGCATGGCTTGAAGAGCTTGCCGGCTATTCGGATAGCGAGTTGGATTTGCTGCTGGGATTTGCCGAACGCAGCAATGAAGCGGCGGTGAACGCCACCATCGCCCTGCGCGATATGCACATCCGCTCTGATACCTGAGCCGCCCAGTTTACCAGGCTGTCCCTGCCTTTTGCCTAAGGGTCAGCCCCCGCTCGGCCCCGATTTCATGTTGGGCGCCTTGCGGCCGCGATACCGCACGGTCAGTTCAAGCGGCGTGTCGTTCTCGTCATAGACGCCGAGCACGATGCCGCGCTTGCGCGTTTTACTGCGCATCTCGACCAATTGCTCTTCGCTGCGGGTGGTGCGTTGTGACGGACGGCGCGCCCATTCAAATAGTTTGTCATACATTTCGGCAATGATCTCGGCGTGTTCGTCGCTTGCCCCAAGATCGACAAGCTCTTGCGGATCGTTTTCCAGATCGAACAGCATCGGCAGGTGCCCACCCTCGAAATGCATCAGCTTCCAGCGTTTGTTGGCAACCATAAACATAGTCGCGTCGCGCACGTCTTTGTCCATCATCGCCGCAATCGGTGAGGCCGAATAGTCATATTCGCAAATGACATAGTCGCGCAGCGTTTCTGTTCTCTCGCCATGCAGAATGGGCAGAAGGCTCTCGCCTTCGAGAATGTGATAATCCGGCTTTCCCCCTGCCGCCTCAACAAACGTGGGTGCGAAGTCGATACATTCCACCAATGCATCACAGACGGTACCACGGGTTGCGTCGGCCTCCTCGCTCGGGTCGTAGATGATCAGCGGCACAACGGTTGAAGTGTCGTGGAAAAACGTCTTTTCCCCCATCCAGTGGTCGCCAAGAAAGTCACCATGATCCGAGGTCAGCACAATCATCGTATCTTTGTCGCGCCCCGTCTCTTCCAGCCATTTGAACAGGCGGCCCATCTGGTCATCGCATTGTTTGATCAGGCCCATATAGGCCGGGATCACCGCCTCGCGCACATCCTGTCGCGAGAAGGCCTCGCCGACCTTGCTGCCCATAAAGGCCTGAAACACCGGGTGCGGGTTTTCACGTTCAGCGTTCGACCGGATAACCGGTTTGATATGTTCCGGGCCATACATGCTGGCATAGGGCTCTGGAACGACATAGGGCCAATGCGGCTTGATAAAGCTTAGATGGCAGCACCAAGGTCCGTCATGCCCTTGGATAAACTCCATTCCGCGCCCGGTTAGATAGGGTGTTTCGCTATCTTGTTCAGCGATATTGGCCGCCTCGTGCGAGTTTTTGAGGAACCAACCGGACAGCACGTTGCCATCTTCATCCAAACCGGAATTGGCGAAGTCGTGCCAGGGGTTATCGCTTTCATAGCCTTTGGCTTTGAGCCACTTGTTGTATTCTTTGGCCCCGTCAGGATCATAAGACCCATCCGGCCCTTCGGGCAGCATGCCGTCATCACGTTCAAACACGTCAAAGCCGCATTCCGACACGCGCGCGCCAATGATGCTGTCCGGTTCAAGCCCGAGACGCGCCATGCCTTCTTCGTCGGCGCGCATATGCGTTTTACCCACCAACACGCAATCCATCCCCACCTTGCGCAGGTGGTCGCCCAATGTCATTTCCCCGACCTTGAGCGGGATGCCGTTCCAGCTTGCCCCATGGGAATGCACATAGCGCCCGGTATAGGTGCTCATCCGCGATGAACCGCAGATTGGTGACTGGATATAACACCGGTTAAACCGCACGCCGCGTTCGGCCAGTTTGTCGATGTTGGGTGTATGGAGGTGCTCATGGCCGTAACAGCTCAGGTAGTCCCAGCGGAGCTGATCAAACATGATGAACAGAATATTTTTTGCTTTGGCCATTTTTGCATTTCAGACCGGCTACGCCTTGCATCACGGTTGCTGATGCGGCGCTTGGGCCCTACCTCCCTCGTTTTCACACCGCATCTGGTAGCAATTTTTTGCCAGAGCGTTCCACAATAATTTTCGCCTACTGTCTTTCTCTTTAAGCGGTTTTCCCGGCCTCTTCGGCTTTCTCACGCGCCTCGCGCATATCCCGCTCAAGTGCTTTCTCAACCATACCGCTCGGTTTGGTGAACCGCGCCAGAAGGTCATAGAGAACCGGCGTCACAACCAGCATAAGCACGGCCGACATAGCGAGCCCGGCGATGATAACCGTGCCGATCGCATTGCGGCTTTCCGCCCCTGCCCCGGTCGCAAATAGCAACGGCAGCGCGCCCAGAACGGTGGACAGCACGGTCATGGTAATGGGTCGCAGACGCAGGACCGAGGCCAGCACTACGGCCTCGCGGACCTCCTTGCCTTCATCGCGCAGTTGGTTGGCGAATTCGACGATCAGGATGCCATTCTTGGCCACGAGTCCGATCAGTAGGATAATTCCGATCTGGCTGTAGACGTTGAGCGACAGCCCGCCAATCGCCATGGCGTAAAGCGCCCCGGCCACGCCTGCCGGCACCGTCAGCAAGATGATGATCGGGTGCACAAAGCTTTCGAATTGGGCGGCCAGCACAAGGAAAACGATCAATAGAGCCATAGCAAAAACGGCGTTAGCCCCGGCGGAAGTATCTTTGAAGGTGCGCGATTGCCCTTCAAAGCCAAGCTTGCCTTGCGGTGGGACGATCTCACCCGCGATCTGCTCCAGTTCGGTCAGCACAGTGCCGAGATCAGCGCCGGGCGCAAGCGCGCCCGAAAGCTGGATCGAGGGGAGCCGGTCAAAGCGGCGGAGCGAGGAGGACGCAGCGTTCTCGCTGATAGAAATCAAGGCGCCCAGCGGCACCAGCGTTTGCCCGTCACCGGAGCGCACATAGATGTTGTTGATGTCCGATGGCGAGCGGCGGTCGCGTTCCTCGGCCTGAAGGATAACGGGGTATTCGCGGCCACGGCTGACGAAAGTCGTGACCTCAAGCGAGGCCAGCATGGATTGCATGGTCGAGGCGATTGTCTCCACGGAGATACCGAGATCATCCGCGCGCGCGCGGTCGATGCGCACTTCGAGTTGCGGCAGGTTCTCTTCGAAATTAATTTCCGGGTTGACCAAGCCTTGGACCTGTTCGGCCCGTTCCAGAAGCGCGGTTGACCACCCTTTGACGCTGTCAAAATCCGGTCCGCTTATGACAAGACGCACAGGCGTCGAGTTGCCACGAAGGCCAAGCCCGGCAGGCGTGATCGGAAAGCCGCGCGCGCGTGTTAGCTGACCCATTTTCGGTGCGATGGAGCGGGCGACCTGTGACGCCGATCGTTCGCGCGCGTCCCAAGGTGCAAGGCGGAAGACGACGAAAGAACGCCAAGACCGGTTACCCGAGCCGGAAAAAGTAAAGACGGTCTCAATCACCCCGTCTTCGAGGTAAGGTTGTAGAATTTCTTCGACCTGCCGGGCCGCGGTATCGGTATAGGCCAAGGTGCTGCCCTGTGGCGCAGTGAGAGGGATAAAGCCCACGCCCCTGTCCTCTCTCGGGGCGAGTTCGCGCGGCAGGGATTCATAGAAAAACGCAGATCCCCCCGTAACCACAAGCGCCAGCAGGATCACCACTAGCGGCATCCGCAGGCATTGATTTAACAGACCGGCATAGGCTTTCTGAACAGCGCCCTGCGGGGTGTCGGCCTCGGTTGTTGCGCCTGCTTTGCCCTTGCTCGGGCGCAGCACTTTGGACGCCAGCGCCGGACAGGCGGTCAGCGCAACGAAGGTTGAAATTGCCACTGTCCCGGCCATGACCCAGCCGAATTCGATAAATAGCCGGCCCACCTGCCCCGGCATGAACGACAGCGGCACAAACACCGCGATTAGCGTGACGGACGTGGCCAGAACGGCAAAGGTCACCTGTCGCGCGCCATTCATGGCCGCAACCAGCGGGGTTTCCCCGTTCTCGATCCGGCGCTGGATGTTTTCCAGCACGACGATTGCGTCATCCACGACCAGCCCGATCGCCAAAAGCAGAGCCAGCAAGGTCAGCGTATTGAGCGAAAAGCCCCACGCCCCAATCAGGATGAACGCCCCCAAGAGCGAGACAGGAATGGTGATGGCCGGGATAAGGGTTGCGCGAAAACTGCGCAAAAACAGTAAGATGACCATAACCACCAGCCCAAGCGAAATCATCAACGCATTGATCACCTCGCGGATAGATGCGCCAACAAACAGCGCGTCATCCGAGCCGATCTGGATCTCCATTCCTTCGGGCAAGGTTGGGGTGATGCGCGCAATTTCTGCCCGCACCGCGTTGGAAATCTGAAGCGTGTTCGACTGGCTTTGGCGTTGCACCGCGAGGCCGATTGCGGGGCGGCCATCGCTGCGAACGACGGTTGAGTCGTCCTCCACCCCCGGTTCAATTCGCGCCACGTCGCCAAGGCGCACAGGGTAACCCGCCACCCTGTCCAAGACGACATCGCGAAAATCCTCGATGCTTTGCAATCGACTGTTGAGCCGCACGGTCAACTGCCGGTTGGTCGATGTGACCTCTCCTGCGGGGAGTTCAACATTGTTGCGCTGTAGCGCGTTGGTGACATCCGCTACGGTCAGCTTGCGCGCGGCCAGCGCGCGCCGGTCGAGCCATATGCGCACCGCAAAGGAACGATCGCCATAAATTTGCAGGCTTGCCACCCCGTCAAGCGTGGCCAGACGATCGGAAATAAAGCGATCCACGTAGTCGGTGATTTCAGCGGTGGTCATGCGGTCGGAGACCACGGCAAGCCGCATCACCGGGTCGGCATCGGCGTCGTTTTTGACCACTTCGGGCAGGTCCGCAGCGAGCGGCAGATTGGCGCGCACCCGCCCGACCGCGTCGCGCACATCATTGGCGGCCACATCAACATCGCGCCCGGCCTCAAACTCGATGGTGACGCGCGAACGCCCCTGACGGCTTTCTGAGCTGATCGAGCGAATGCCCGAGATCGACGCGACTGCGCCTTCGATTGTTTCGGTGATGTCGGTGTCGATCACCTCAGGCGCGGCACCGCGATAGTTGGTTGTTACCGTGACCACGGCGTTGTCCACATCGGGCAACTCACGCACCGAAATGCCGAGCAAAGCCGTCACCCCGAACACGATCAAAAGCAGATTGGCCACGGTCGCAAGGACCGGTCGGCGCACCGAAATGTCTGAAAGCGTCATGATCCGCTCTCCGGAGCGCCGGCTGCCACACCGGTCTTGGCCTGAACCTTGACTTCGACACCATCGCGCACGCGGTGAAGCCCGCGCACCACCACCTCGTCGCCCTCAGTCAGCCCGTCAAGGATGGCAACCAGCCCGTCCCGGCGTTGCCCTGTTTTTACGATCACCCGTTTGGCTTTGCCATCTGCCACGCGGAACACATAGGTTTCCGCCGCCTGAAAGATGATCGCCTCTTCCGGCACCACGATATGGTCGGATTGCGAGAGCGTCAGTTCGAGCGACATGAACATCCCCGCAGGCAAGGTACCGCTAGGATTGGGGATGACGGCACGGGTGCGAAACGCCCGGCTCACCGGGTCGATGCGGCTATCAACGGCTTCGATTTTGCCAATGAAGCTGTGATCGGGGAACGCGATGCTGGAAGCGGTGATTTTTTGCCCCGTTTTCACCCGCGCGAAAAGGGTTTCGGGAAGGGAAAATTCAACCTCGACCTCGGACAAGTCATCGAGCCGGGTGATAAAGGTGCCGGCGCTGACACGTGCGCCGAAATCAACCTCGGCCAAGCCGACGGTTCCGGCGAAGGGCGCATAAATGGTGCGCTCTCCGAGCCGTTGATTGGCGCGATCAAGCTCGGCGCGGGCTTCGGCCAGACGGGCGGTCGCATCTTCCAGTGTCGCCACCGCGACCGCATTGGAGCCGCGCAGTTGCGTCACCCGGTCCAAAACCCGTTCCCGCTCGGTCAGCTTGGCTTGGGCTTCGGTCTGGTTGGCGCGCTCGATGGTGTCATCGAGACGGACAAGCACCGCGCCCTGTTTGACGTGTTGACCTGCGGCAAAGAGGAGCTCTTTGATCCGCCCGCTTGCCTGCGGCACGATGTCGATAGATTGCAGCGCGCGTGTCGTTCCGACCGCTTCTACGGTTTCGCTCAACCGGCGTTTCTCGGCGTTCACCGTTTCAACCAAAGCGGGCCCGCGTCGGCGGGCTGGTGCGCTCTTTTCCGGTGGCGCATTCGCCACGACATACTGCTCATAGGCTTCAAAGCCGCCGTAGGCGAGCCCGGCCAGAACCGCAATAATAAGTAATTGTCTAAAAATCGACATTCGCGCAGCTTCCCCTTCGGTCGCCTTAAATAGGCAACCGACCCAAACCGTAGTCTAACATCGCAAAAGTGCAACGTGAACCTGTTCACAACCTTGTTGTTATATCGCGTCGCGACGGCTCTGACTTCTTGTGCAACATAGACCAGCAGATGGGGTGCGTTGCAACCACGGTTGCTGCCCTGCGCTTTCAAGGGATGAGCAGCCCCACTTGAGTGGTCCAAATTGAAAGTTAGTGCATGATTGGCCTTTGGTCCATCGGTACGATGGCCTCTGGCGCAGGTGGGCGGTAACCCAATGCACTATGTGGTCGTTTGGTGTTGTAATGTTCCCTCCATCTTTCAATGATGATCTGTGCCTCGCGGAGCGAGTAGAAGATCTCGCCGTTCAACAATTTATCACGCATTCTTCCGTTGAAGCTTTCGCAGTATCCGTTTTCCCAAGCACTGCCCGTTAGGGCATCGCAAAGCGATGTCCCGAGAGGGGCGACCCGGGCTCGATGTAGGCAGTCTTTGCCCCAACCACCTTGATCCAGTCCCTGACGGCTTCAGCGATGAACTCTGGACCATTGTCTGACCTGATGTAGGCAGGGACACCTCGCAAGATGAACAGGTCCGTAAGAGCGTCGATGACCTCAGTCGAGTTCAGCTTCCGCTTCACCCGGATCGCCAGACATTCACGGCTGTGTTCATCCAAGATGTTCAGTGTTCTGAACGCCCTGCCATCGTCGGTTCGGTGATGCACAAAGTCATAAGACCAGACATGGTTGCGATATTCAGGTCGCAAACGGACGCAAGACCCGTCATTGAGCCAGAGCCGCCCCTTCTTTGGTTGTTTCATTGGCACTTTAAGCCCCTCGCGTCGCCATAGGCGTTCAACACGCTTGTCGTTGGTCTGCCAGCCAGCATCTCTCAACAAGGCAGCAACCCGGCGGTAGCCACTCTCGGGACATTTCCTTTCAGGAAATACCCTGACGTGCAGTGCATATCGACCGTAATGGCGCGTCAGCTCGATCATGTCAGCGACCAAGCGTTCTTCGTCAGCACGCCCGCACGGTAACCGTCGCTGCGTTGATCGATGCTGGCCCAACACGCGGCACACACGACGCTCAGATACCTTCACCTGGCAGCGCACATGATTGATGCAAGCGCCCCTCTCGGCAGATTGCTTTGCAATCGCCTGCCGGGCAATGGACGACGCGAAGGGCTCAGAAGTTTCCCGATGCGGCCTCCTTCAAAATCAACTTGTCCAATGTCAGATCAGAAACTGCCCGTCGAAGGCGCTCGTTCTCTTTCTGTAGCCGCTTCAGTTCCTTGAGCTGTTCTGTGCCCATTCCACCGTACTTCTTCTTCCAGCGCTAATAGGTTTGTTCAGTCACACTGATCTGTCTGATCGCATCGATCCGGGGCATGCCTTGCCCCATCAGAACTTCAACCTGCCGTAACTTCACGACAATCTCTTCGGGCTTGGGTCTCTTGATGGCCATCTCTGGTCCTCCGCTTTCCTAACTATAGGGGCGGACCACTTCAAAGGGGGAGGCTCAAAGCTGGCGCGCTTTTCTTCTGGCGTATCTTCAGGCTTAACAAAACGGCGCGCGGTTAAAAGCGAGCTCTTCTCGGGGTGGACAAAGCGCGTATCGGTCATATTCTTATGGATTTCGTGGCTGAATTGATTGATCACCATGCACTTTGGCGTTCGCAATGGTCGGAGCTTTTCAAATTTTGATTTTATAATTAGTCAAATATTTTGACATACAAACGTCAAGCCCGTTCAACCACTTGCGCGTTCTCCTCTGTCTTCGCCTCGCGTTCCGGCAAGCGGAAGACAAAGTCGGCGGCCCCTTCCCTGAACAGCGCATCCTCTTGCATTTGCGGCACCGAGACATAGGCGCTGCGCACCCCAAGATCAGCCAGCTGCCAAGACACGCCACCGCCCCACTGCAAGTGCCCCTGACCAATAATGCCCACGACCAGCGGACCATCGGGTTTTACCTCGCGCGCCATGTGGGTGGCAAAGGCGCGGTCCCAAACCTCTTGCGCGCGCACGAAACGATAAAACTCTGGGTCCATTGGCCCAGTGGCTTTGCCTGACTTTCGCCCGCCACCTGTAAGATCGAAAATATACCGACGATAGGGTTCGGGCGATGGCAGCGCGGGTGTCAGCCCCTCGCGGTCTTTCACCGGGACGCTGTCCCAGCCCCCTTGCCAACTGCGCGCACCAACTCACGGCGCACGTTCAGACCGCGCATTGGCGTACCTGTTTCGCGACAGAAGCGGAAAATCGGCAGGTAAAGTTCGGGCGGGAACCCCCAGACATCGTCCCATTCGGCCTTGGCCAAGAAGGCATCTTCGGACAAGCCACCCGCAACCCATTCTGCAAGAACCGGATTGAGCCGCGCCGGAAACATCTCAAACCCCATAACCAGCGGGCGATGCGCCAAAAGCCCTGCTGCGACATGCAATTGCCAACGGTGAATGCCGGCTTTGTCATGTTGCTCGCCCAACAAAACCACCGGTGCTTGCGCCATTTCCGCTAGCACGTCTTTGTAAGTGACGTCGCCCTCTCGACCGGGCCGATACCAGCTTGCGCCACTCATGCCGCCTGCCCTTCGACGGTGTCGATCACAAGCCCGATTTCCACCCCGTCAGAGTTGAGCGCCACGTGCCGCCCACCGTCTTTGCGCCATGTCTCGACCGCTCCTGCTTTAAGGTGAAGATGAAAATCGGCTGTCATGACGTTGGCAAATCCCATCGCCGGGCGGACCGTTTCAATCTGGCCATGCCAGCTTTGGGTTCGCCCGCTGAGCGACAGGCGGATTGTCACGTCGCTTTCTGCCGCGCGCAACTGGTCCAGCAGGGCAAAGCCCGGATCACCGGACAAATCTTCGGGCGCTTCGCTCGCACTTGGCATTTCGCGCCGCTTGCCTTCGGCTGCGCCCTTGGGCACACCGTCAAAGGCAGCAACAAAACCTGCCGCCCCATCCATTCCGATCACGCTGAACAATGTCTCTCCGTCCGCGTCCGCAAATTCCAGCGCCGGATAAACTTTGCCGCGCATCTCGGATGTCGTGTCGAGCACCACGTTGCAGACCTGACCCGGATCAATCCGTGCCGTGTGAACATCTTGGCCCAATGCGATCAAACCGTCATCGCCACGCTTCACTGTGTCGACCGCGCCGATCCGCTCATGGGTCGCACCGCCGTTGCGCAGCACCACCATGACCTTTTCAAAGCCCGGCAAATGGCTCAGCGCTTCTCCCGCCTCTACGCCCTCAAGGGTCCATCGCCCCGTTTCGATCTCGCTCATGCCGTCCGCCTTTCCAGTTGTGTGATTTCACCAATCTGCCAAATCCCCGTCGGCTCAAGCGCGACAGGCTCGCGATGCGCCACACAGAGCACCGTCGCCTTGGGGAGTTCCCGGCGCAAAAGCGCCAGCATATGTGCTTCGCTTGCCATATCCAGCGAGGAGGTTGCCTCATCCAGAATGATCCAATCTGGCCGATGCAACAGCACCCGCGCCAGAGCGAGCCGTTGTCGTTCGCCAAGCGACAAGCCTTCCAAAGCGCCCGCGCCATCGCGATCAATCGCATCAAACCGATGCGACAACCCAATACGCTCGAACACATCGCGCAGCTTTTCAGGGTCCACCTTTGTCGGATCGGCAGGGTAACAGGCCGCTGCCGCCAGACCTTCGCTAAACAAATGCGGGCGTTGCGACAGCACCATCAATTGCGCCTCTGGCGTCTCCACCCGACCTTGACCGTATCGCCACAATCCGCTCAGCGCGCTAAGCAGCGTCGTCTTTCCCTGCCCGGACGGACCCGTGATCCAGATACGTTCGCCCGGCCTGACCACTCTGTCTGGTACAGGTTCGAGCCACCGCCCCTGTGGTGTCGACAGGTGCAAGCCGCTGACCCGCAACGCCCCGTCGCGGCTTATATCGCGCTCTATCGCGGTTACGGCTTCCTTCACCGGGGCTGGATCCGTTGTTACACGAAACAGATCGTCAAGCCGCTGCGACACCGCTGCCAACTCGGCCAGCTTTTCGTATTTGAAAATGAACCACGACAGGGTCTGTGTCACGGACCCAAAGGCGCGGCTCAGCTGCATCAGCCCGCCAAATGTGACCGACCCAGCAAAATAGGCTGGTAGCGCAAAAAACAGCGGCACCCGCAGGATCGACTGGTAATATGGCCGCGAAAACAGCCCGAGGATAAGCTCGCGGCGGATCAGGCGGAGCCAATTGCCACGAATACCCTGAAATCGCACATCAAGCCGACGGCGTTCCGCCTCTTCGCCGCGCGAGTGGGCAATCTCGTTGGCGTTATCACGCACCTGCACCAAGGCATGACGGAAATCTGCCTCGCGGCGCTCATGGCGGAAAAGGAGCGATTTGAGCTGCCACCCCATCACATGAGTGATGACACTTGACACCAAGACGTAGATAAACGCCAACCACACAAGATAGCGCGGGATCGCAAAATCAATTCCGAAAAGCGCAAAGCGCAGCACGAAGTCCGACAGGGTCCACAGGATCGCAAGGTAGGTCACCAGCCCGATCACCCGCGCGAACAGATCAACGGTCAGTTGCAACATCAGATCAATGAACCTGTCGCAATCCTCGCTGATACGTTGATCCGGGTTGTCGACGGTTTTATCCGACAGCCCCTCGCGCAGGTGCCAATACGCGCCATTCGACGTCCATGCATGCACCGCCCGTTCCGTCAGCCGCTGACGCCAATGCAGCCACAACCGCTTACGTAAATAGTCCCCGACCAAAAATATGCCTGCCGAACAACAAACCAGCACGGCAAACACACCCAGTTCGCTTATCGTGGTCGCGGCGTCCACCTGCTCGACCGCGTCAAAAAACCGACGGGTCCAGTTGATCATCAACACATCGACATAAAGGTCGATACAGATCAACGCGAGCACGATGCCAAACAGAACCAGCCCAACCCAAACCTGCGGCCCAGAGGCCGCAAGCCGGGTCAAGCGCCAGATACGTCCGAGGGAGGTGCGCATCTAGAACCTCATGTCAAAGCTGACGGTGAATGTGCGGCCCGGTCCGGTCTGAAGCTCGATCGGATTGGTCGCGGCAACACTAGACGAGGCCGTGTTGCTATAGGTGGCGGCATTGGCAGTGAAATACCGCTTGTCGAGAATGTTGTTCACGCTGAAGTTCAGGAAACCGTTGTCGATCACTTCCCATTTCGCGTGAACATCAAACACCGCAAATCCGCCGTGTTTGAAATCATTCGCGCCGGCGGTTTCGCTAACCTTTGCAGCGAACGTCCCCACCCCTTCCAACATCAGGCGTTGTTGCGGAAAGTAATGAGCAAGCGACACCGTCGCGCTCAGCGGGGCAAGGGTGTGCGGCGTCTCGGCCGCGCCGGGCGAAACCCGCTGCGTCCCGCGTTGCCAAGCGGCTGATACGCCCATCGTCGTGTCCTGAGACAACGCCCACTTCCCCGATGCCTCAATCCCCCAAACATTCACGACCGAGATATTGCGATAGGTGTAATCGCTCGTGCCGGGCGGGTTGTAAAAACTCTGGATAAAGTCCGAATAGTCGGTCTTGAACGCGTTGATCGCCACAAAGCCGCGTTCCTGCTGATAGCGCAGGCCCAACTCATAGCTTCTGTTCTGCTCCGGGCGCAGGTTTGGCGCCGGGGTCAGGTTAAAGAACGCACCGGGCAGCGAGGTGTAAAGCTGCTGCGCCGTTGGCATTTTGAAGCCTTCGCCGTATTTCGCCCAGACCGACCAATTGTCATCCAAACGATAGATCATGCCGAGGCTTTTCAGCACCGCGCTATCTTTGCGCACGGTCGGCTCCTGTCCCGGAACGGGCTGATAATCGGCATCGGGTCGCGGGTCGATGTTATAGCTCGCGAAACGCAGGCCCGGTGTGATCTCAAACCGGCCACCACCAAGGGTGATCTTGTCTTCGACATAAATATCTGCCCGACGCGTTGTCGAATTGGAAAAGTTAAAGCCACCCGCGCGCGTTTCTGTGATCGTGCCGGTGGTCAGGTTGTTCACCACATCACGCCGATAGTAGTCGGTTTTGGCAATGTCGCCGTCAAAGCCGAAAATCAGCCGGTGATCGGCTGGTCCGGTCGAAAACGTCGACGTCGCCTGAATATCCAGCTCAAAGAAATCTTCGTTATAACGCAGCTCATCATAAGTCAGGAGCGAGTCACCTGCCGCCGAAGTGGAAAGCTCGGTCCCGGTTCTGTGATACCCATGTGGCGTATAGGCGAATGTGGTTACGATCTGATCAATTGGGCCGTTGTCCGGGGTCCAAGTGTGCTCCACCCCAAGGCGATAACGATAGAGGTTCAGCTTCCGGGATTTACCGTTGATAATCTCGCCCGTCGGTGCGCCGGTAATACTGCTGTAGACCGGGCCAAGCACTGAATTCTGCGCAACTGTCGTGTCGCGGTTTAACACATCGGCGCTAAATTCGACGCGGTGGCGCGTGTCCGGCATCCAGACCAGCTTGAGCAGCCCGCGTGTCGATGTTTCGGTCGTCGGGTCAAACTCGCCACAGGGCGTCGCACCCCAAGATATGTTACGTGTGCAGCCATAAATGCCGCCATCGTTGCGGGCGTTCGACAGGGTCGGTTCGTGCCCGACAGTGCGTGAGATACCGGCGAAAACCGTCAGATCACCCGAGAACCTCTGCGCATAGGACAGCTCTGTCGTCGTGCTGCGGGTAAAGCTGTCATAGCCCAACTTCGTATGCATGGCCTTGTCGTCGCCCAAAAGAAGGTCGTCAGGGTCCATCGTCTGGAACGCGACCATGCCGCCAAGCGCATCCGCCCCCCACAAGACCGACGCCGGCCCGCGCACGATCTCGGCCTGTTTGGTAAAGCTCAGGTCGACGTAGTTGCGCGTGCCGTCGATGATGCGCTCGGCCATGCGCGACCCGTCCACCTGAATCGCCACGCGGTTACCGCCCACGCCCCGGATCGTGAACCCGCCAAAGGTGCTGAACGGATCAGCGCCCGACGTCTGCCGGTTGACCTCTACCCCCGGAAGGCGGCGCACCAACTGCTCGATATCGCCAATCTGTCGGTTGTTGATCTCCTCCCCGCCGATCACCGTGATATTTGCAGGCACATCCAGCGGGTCTTTGCCTTCGCGGTCGGTGTTCACAACGATTGGATCAAGGGTGATCGCGCCATCTCCGCCCTCTTGCGCGACGAGCGATGTTGGCCCCACGACCAAGAACAATGCGACTCCGCATTTGAGACAGGTATTAGTACGGGTGCGTTGCATCTCGCAGCCTCCATGTTTTCAGATTGGAAGCTGGCAGGGTGTCGCTGGCAGATATCAGATCGGCTAATTTTTGCCGATGTCGCATCGGTAAATGCAATAGGTTACTATAAGAGTCAAGAATTAGTTAACAAATTGTTTTATTGGGCTTCTCACCGTATTTTTCACGGCATTCTGCCCAGCACTGCTCAGAGCACTGCTCCCGAGGTTTTATTCAACCACGCTCTGCGATGAGCGCACGCAATACACTTTCCGCAGCGCGTCAGAGGTCGGCTGACAGTCCACATCCGACAATGGCTCCACGGTGAAACCACCGTCCTTCGCAAGTACGACACGGTATTTATAGACCTCTTCCTCGGCGCTGGCGCCGTGCTCAAATGGCGTGAGGTGCAGGTTGTTTTCACCACAGCGCGCGGCAACAACTTCGATCCCTGCCGAGGCCAAAATGCCGGTAACTGCCAGCTTTGAATCCTCGCAAGCAGCAAGATTCTCTGCCGGCGTAAGCGTCAAGCGATGCGCACCGTCAGAGGTCAGGCTGATCACCAACAAAGCGATTTCAATCATGACTTTCCATCCAATTTTGCAGGGACCACACTTGCGGCCCCTGCCCCACCTTAAGGCAAATCGCGACTAGAACCGCGTGGTCAGGAACACGCTCACATTCCGCCCCGCCCCGGCATATTGGCCATAAGGTCGATAGGATTTGTTCAGGATATTACCCACCTCGAACGAAACCGCCGCCTTCTTGCTCAGGTTCACCGAACCGCGCAGATTCAGCGTGGCATAGGCATTGGCCAAGCCATCCGTCGGGATTGCGCCGCTGTCGTCGCGGTAAACCGCCTTGGTCTCGCCCTTGATAAACAGATCAAGCGTGCCGTCATACTGTCCGCGCGTCCAATCCTTGCGCAAACCGATTGTCGCCGCCCATTCTGGCGTGCCGGTGTCGCGGGTCGAATAGCCATTGGCGTATGTAAAGCTGCGTTGCGTATAGGCCGCGTTGACATATGGGCGTAATTCCATCGCCGTCATCGGCGCAAACTCAGCCGTCAACTCAGCCCCCCACGTGCGGGCGGTTGCTACGTTTTGGTACTGCAGCACACCCGACGTGCCCGTAGGCAGCGAGGCAATATAGTTTTCAGCATCTGTATAAAACAGCGTCGCATCCAGAATAACACCGCGCTCATAGCGTGCGCCCAATTCGAAGGTGGTCGAGGTTTCAGGCCGCAGGTTCGGGTTGCCCAAAATCACACCGGCCCCACCCGCCGTGGTTTCAAGGAAGAGCTCGCCCAATGTGGGATAGTTATAGCCTTGGCTGATATTACCACGCAGAGTCAGATCGTCTTTGAGCTTATAGACCAAGCCAGCCGAACCGAGCAGCCGGCTGTCGGAATTAGATGACAGTGCATTCGCCACGCCGTTGACAGTTGAGTTATTGAGCACACTGTCCACCTTGTAGTAACGCGCACCGAAGGTCCCGATAAGCTTGTCGCTGAACTTGATCTCATGCTGGGCAAAAACCGACATCGTACGGATCGACGCATCCGTCACGCGAACCGTCGGACCACTTGGAGGGCCAAAGGGCGATACGGTCAGCGAATATTTATTGGCTTTCTGGCGGTCGTCTTCATATTCCAAACCAACCACGGTGCGATGCCCCGGCGAAAACTGCAGCTCGGCCGTGACGTGAAAGCCCGAGGTGATCTGCTCGTCGACGCTATCCGATTGTATGGACATCACCGCCCCCGGCCCCATCGGAATGGAAATCAGGTTGTTGAATTGCCGGTTAACGGTCTGGGTATATGCATCCGCTTTTAGACTGGTCAGCCACGGCGTTAGGTCGGTGCCTTCATAAAACAGGCCATACTTTGTCAGATCCCGTTTGGGCAGGTCGATAAAGAAATTAGGATCACCTGTGTAGACCTCGGCTGACATGTCGAAATCCTGCGCCCGGAACCCGAAGTAGTGGTTTTCCTTGCGATAACCGAGATGCACCAGCATCCCTTGGTCGCTGCGCGCCGAGCGGTCCAGCGTGCCATCCGGCGTTTTCACATTGCCTTGCTCTGTCTTGGAGTATGACAACCGGTAGTCAAAATCACCGATCTGCCCGGCGATCCCCAGCGATGCGCGCCAACCATCCGTGGCCGAAAAGTATCCGGTGCTGGTTGTGACCTCGATGGGCTTATCCGCGCCGCGCTTGGTGATGATGTTAACCACACCACCGATAGCGCGATTGCCTGACACCACCGACGACGGCCCGCGCACCACTTCGATCCGCTCGATGCTGAACGGGTCGATCAGGATCGGCGTGCCATAGCCCGTGTGATCGGTAAGCTGCTGCCCGTCGATCATGATCGCCACCCGGCGCGAGTCTTCGCCACGAATTGTAATCCGTTGGTCGCCGCTTTCGGTGACCTTAACGCCCGGAACCTCGGACAAGATCGTTGCCACCGAACTTGGCGGCACACAATTGATTTCGGCTTCGCCCAAAACGCTCACCGATGCCGGGTTATCGCGCACCTGCGTCGGCAACCCGGTGCCCACCATCACAATCTCGTCCAGCGAATAGACCGGCTCGCTGCCCTGCGCAAAAGCAGGACCGGACCAAAGCGTGGCCCCAAACGCCAGAACGGAAACAGCGGAAAGATGTCGAAAGGAAGGGTGGCGGCAAGTCATGTCTGGCTCCAGATAGCGTGCACGACCCGGATCAGCCAATTCGGCCTGATCCCGGCAAATGCATAACGATGTTGATGAATACCTGGCTTGCTCGCTGGGTGCGTCAAAGGCAGCACGGCTCTCTCGATACGCCACGACCGCTTTTGACAGCACCATATGCGATTCGGCGGGGCTTCGCTTGTCTCGCCGGCTTACATGACTGTTTTAATAAGCTATTGTGTCCACGTTGCATCGCAACGCGTGAAAAGCCACCTATCCTGTTGGAAAATCAGCACCTTCCGGGAGTTCGTCCGTGCTCATCCCGAATTTGAGAAGGTTGCCATGAGGATCATGCAAGTAGAATTCGGTCATCCCCCAAGGGCGGCTCACGATCTCGGACAACCGCTGTGCTTTTCGGGCCTTCAACGCAGCGTGCAGCGCCAGAACGCCACCGCCACGGATATAGCAACTGGTTTCGGAACAGACATCAGAGCGCGCCGTGTAAGAATAATGCAGCTCAATCCCATAACCACGCAGGATCAGATAATTACCAAAGGATTCCGTCTCAAACCCAAGATCGCTGGCATAAGCAGCCGTCACCCCGATGTCCGGTGATAGAAGAATCGGAATTGCCAGAATGTCATGCGCTTCAGTCAACTGTTCCTCCTACTCAGCCACCATACGTGCTGCGTGGGGTAGAATATAGGTGCCCTTTGCCGGCGTGGTGTTCACGTGCACGTCACAGCGATAGGCCCGGCTTAGTAAATCGTCGCGCAGCACCACTTCCGGCGCGCCCTGACAAATCACCCGCCCCTCGCCGATCAATGCGACGTTATCGGCAAACATCGCCGTCAGGTTCAGATCGTGCATCACCGTCACGACCCCGCCTCCACCATCGGCGAACTCTCGTGCGATCTGCATCACCTGAAGCTGATGGGCAATATCCAGCGCCGACACCGGCTCATCAAGGAACAGCCAGCGTGGGCTGCCGTTTTCAACCGGGGTCCAGACCTGCGCCAGAACCCGCGCCAGTTGAACGCGCTGCTGCTCACCCCCCGACAGTTCCTGATAAAACCGCCCTTCAAAGCCGGTAAGCCCCACGCGTCCGAGCGCAGCCGAGATAAGCCTATCGCTGCCCGCTGAGACGCCACGCGACAGGCCAAGGCGCACCACCTCAACCACGGTGAACGGAAATGCCAACGGCGTTGCCTGTGGCAACACGGCCCGCACCGCAGCCAACTCCCACGGCTTCGCTCCGGCAATATTGCGCCCGTTCAGGGCAACCGTGCCGCCATAGGGAACCTCGCCTGTCAGCGCCTTCAAAAGCGTCGTTTTGCCCGATCCGTTCGGCCCGACAATCGCGCTCACCTCACCGGCCAGCGCGGTGAAGGCTACGCTGTGCAAGATCTCGCGCGGACCGTAGCTGACACTGATTTTTTCTGCGTTCACCATCATCACATATCCACCAATCCGCGTTGCCGTAGCAGAATCCAAAGGAAAAAAGGCCCACCCAGCGTTGCAGTGACAATCCCAATAGGCAGTTCCGCTGGTGCGATCACAATCCGGCTGATGACATCGGCGCACAGCAATAGCGCGGCGCCAAGCAAAGCGGAATTCACCAAGAGATACTTGTGATCCGGTCCCACGATCAGGCGCAGCAGGTGCGGCACAACAATGCCGACAAAACCAATGCCACCGCTGACAGCGACCGCAGCACCGGTCGCCCCGGCAACCATCAAAATCGCGGTGTTCTTGAGACGCTGAACTGGAATGCCGATATGTGCCGCCGCCGCCTCGCCCAGAGCGAGGCCATTTAGCCCGTGCGCCAAGAATGGTGACACAGCCAACGCCAGAATAATCAGCGGTGCCGCCGTCAAGAGCTTGCCCCAAGTCGCCCCGCCAAGCGAGCCCATGCTCCAGAAAGTTAGCGTCCTGAGCTGCGCATCATCCGCGATATAGGTCAGCGCGCCCGACACCGCCCCGGCCAGCGCGCCCAATGCGATCCCCGCAAGCAGCATGGTGGCAACCGACGTGCGCCCCCGTCGGGTCGAAATCCGGTAGAGCACAAGCGTCGAACACCACGCCCCTAAAAACGCCGCTACCGGGACGACGTAATATCCCAAAGCCTCGGCCAAAGCCACCGGAAGCGTGCCACCCAGAACAATCGCCGCGATCGCGCCCAAGCCCGCTCCGGCACTCACCCCGACAAGTCCGGGGTCGGCCAGCGGATTGCGAAACACCCCCTGCATCACGGCGCCCGACACGGCCAGCGCCGCCCCTACCAGCACACCCATCGCTGTGCGCGGAAGGCGGATATCATAGAGGATTATCTTATCGCGCGCCGACAATTCTTGCGCGGTCACCATGCTCTGTGCCGCATCCCAAAGCGATACGTTCGTTGCCCCGACTCCAAGGCTCAACAAGACCGAAAAAAACAGCACGACCACAAGCCAAATTGCAAGCGCACGCGCCTTGTGCCGACGGTCACCAGCAAGGACTGCGCCAGAGATATCATGGGTCAGGCTGCTCATTACGCTGATCTCAGCTTCCCGCGTCGCGCAGTGCCTTCGACAGCGCACGCACGGCTTCGGCTGTGCGCACCGAAAAGCCCAGCAGCTTCATCCCGTCCATCCGCACCACGGCTTTGTTCTGACCTGCGGGTGTGGCCGCAATCGCCGGATGCTGGAACAACTGTTCATCGCTGGCACCGCGCGGGCCCGAGCTGGCCATCATCAGGATCACATCCGCGCCGCTTTGGGCGATGGCCTCGTCGCTCATCGGTTTGTAGCCATCAAACCCGGTGGCCGCATTGCTGGCGCCGGCCATCGCGATTATTCCGCTCGCAGACGAGTTCTGCCCACCGACCATAACGCGCCCACCCGCCATGCTCAGCACAAACAATACCTTGCGATCTTGCAAGCCACTGACATCCTGACCGGCCGCCAGAAACTCTTTTCGCAGGTCTTCGACAAGCGCCGCGCCTTTTTCAGGAACGCCCAGAGCGTTGGCCACGACAGTCACCTTGGTCAGAACCGCCTCGGCGTCATAACCTTCGGGAACTTCGACCATGGCAACCCCGGTCGCCCGCAAAAGGTCCATCGCCTCGACAGGGCCGGCACCTTCTTGCAGGATCAACAGATCGGGATTGACCGACAAGACCCCCTCCGGCGACAGCCGACGGATATAGCCAACATCAGGTAGCTCGAGCGCCGCAGGCGGGTAATTCGACGTGGTATCACGTGCCACCAGGCGGTCTTCCTGCCCCAGTGCATAGACGATCTCAGTGATCGCTCCGCCGACGGAAACGATGCGCTGCGCCTGCACATCGGCGCGGGCTGAGGTGACAATGATTGCCCCAAGAAGAAGGCACAGGCTCGCCTGAAGCCAGAAAAACGGATGAACGCGCCTCATACCGTTGCTGCCTCAACCATCGTGTCGAAACCCGCAATCATCTCGTTCCACTTCTGCGCCTGTTCCGGCTCGGCCAGCACCCCAAAGAACTGTGCGATCAAGCCGCCATCGGCGTCGAAGGCTTCGATCGAAATTGCATCGCCTCGGCGTGTGGCCTTGGTCACGGCGTAAACCTCTGCGACATGATCCATGCGCAAATGCATATCAAAACCGGGGTCCAGCACGTTGATCCATGGCCCCATCTCGACAACTTTCTTGATCGGGCCGGTGTGTATTTCGATGCACCCCGCGTTGCCGACAAACACCATGATCGCGGTTTCGCTCTCGGCCGCTTTATATAGCAACTTTTGGATCACATCGGTTTCCAGCCGCCGCGCATAGGGTTCCCCAGCAATCCGATAGGCACCAAGGCGGTTCATCTTGAGGCGCCGAACCAACATCAAAAACTGATGGGTGTCCGTGAGCTTGTCCCACTCACTACGCAACTTGTCGGCTTTGTCCGCATCCGCCTTGGCCGCTTCAACCGGCTTGCGCGGG
Organism: Rhodobacteraceae bacterium D3-12; assembly: GCA_025916135.1. Taxonomy (NCBI): domain Bacteria; kingdom Pseudomonadati; phylum Pseudomonadota; class Alphaproteobacteria; order Rhodobacterales; family Roseobacteraceae; genus Phycobium; species Phycobium rhodophyticola. Next base: position 2,280,633 of record CP104793.1, read on the forward strand.
GTCACTTCCAACGTATTCGATTGATCCTCGATCTTGAGCTCGGCAACGACTCCGGGCCACGCGTCAGCGTTCGACCTTTCGCGCAGAAACACCTTGTGCACCGCATCCCCTGCCGCATCGAACACCTGTATGGTGCGGCGCATTCCGCGTTCGGTTTCTTGCTCAATTGCGAACCCATGCACCCATTGCCCCGGAAACATTCTGAGGTCGATTTCTCCGTTAACGATCAGGCCCGCGTGCTGGCCCGGCGTGAAGTTGTCATAGACCCCCACTTTCTCGATCACGCAGCTTTCGTTGCGCGTCAGGGCCATGACTTTTCCCAGTTGCTTCAGCGCCGGCATGATCCGGTCCAGATCGCCAGTGATCCGGGTGACCGTCTCGCCGACATCTGCTGCTACAAGCTGTGCCTCAGAGATTCCCAGCTTATCGGCAAGGTCCTGTCCCGCATTTTGGGGTTCTCGGCGCGGGCAGTTTTAATTTCTTCAACGGCAAGTGCGGATGCGTCAGCCAATTCAGTTCTCCTTGCGATAAGACAATCAAGGATGCGTCTGGCGGGCGGCTCAATGGCGGCTCTTGCTGGTGCATCAGGTCCGCAGCAATTCTTCGGACCTCCCGTTCTCGACAGAAATACTAGGAATTAAGAGAGGTTGCAATGGCACAATCAGCAGCAGCGCATCTATTGCGCGTTTAAGATGGTCCGCGGTTGAAAAATGAACTCTCCGCGGCCTGCGCACTATGTAAATCCGACCTCACGGCTTAGTTGCTTTCTCGCCAACTGCGCTATTGCGCGGCGGTCGCAGACGCCTTGTTTGACGCCAATGCGTTCCATGCGTCGTATTGTGACAGGAATACGCGCCCGTTTAATTGCTCAAGAAAATGTGTGGTTTTGAGACGATCCATCACCGGCCCCTTTACCTCTGATAGATGCAGCCCAACACCTAGATCTGTCAGCCTGAGATTGATTGCCTCAAGACTTTCAAGCGCGGAATAGTCGATTTCATTCACCGCCGAACACATCAGAATCACGTGTTTCAAAGTTGGCCTCTGGGCAACGCGGTCTTGCACTAGATCTTCGAGAAACCGGGCGTTCACAAAGTAGAGGCTTTCGTCCACACGCAGGGTAAGAACCGCAGTGTCAGTCTCGACATCATGCCGGTTGATATTGCGAAAATGGTTCGTCCCCGGCACGAGCCCAACCTCGGCCACATGGGGCTTGGATGTCTTGTAGAGGTGCAGAGCGATGGACAAAACAACGCCTGACGCCACGCCAAACTCAACCCCCGCCGTCAGGGTTAGCAGGATCGTCGCGGCGACAGCGGCAAAATCGGCACGAGAATAGCCCCAGGTTTTTTTCAAGATCGAGAAATCAACAAGACTAAGCACAGCAACGACGATGGTCGCGGCCAAGGTCGCCTTGGGCAGGTAGTAAATCAGCGGAGTGAGCGCGAGGGCTGCGATGGCAAGCCCAATCGCGGTAAATGCGCCTGCCGCCGGTGTCTCGGCGCCCGCGTCAAAGTTCACAACCGAGCGCGAGAAACCGCCCGTGACCGGATAGCCGCCGGTAAAGGCCGCACCAAGGTTCGCGGCGCCCAGCCCGATAAGCTCTTGGTCGGGGTCAATGCGTTGGCGCTTTTTCGCGGCCAGCGTCTGTGCGACGGAAATAGATTCAACAAAGCCGATAATCGAGATCAGGATCGCGGGGATCGCCAACTGTTGGATCAACTCTGGCGCGCCGCCCGGCAAGGTCAACGGCGGCAAAGCTTGCGGCACCTCGCCCACAATCGCAACACCGCGCCCGCCCAATCCAAAAGCCCAGACCGCAAGTGTCGTGACAACAACCGCCGCCACCGGCCCGGCCTTGGTCACGATATCGGCTAAGAGCGGTCCGGCCCCCATGTTCACCAAAACCGGCTTCAACCCTTTTCGGACCCAAAACAAAAAAGCCGTCGCCATGATGCCGATAACCAGCGTGATGAGATTTACCTCGCCCAATCGGGCGAAAATGCTGCCGAGCATCTCAATCAGCGTGTGTCCACCCGCTTCAACCCCCAGAATGTGCTTAAGCTGGCTCGTTGCGATCAAGATTCCAGACGCGGTGATAAATCCCGCGATCACTGGATGGCTCAGGAAATTTGCCAAAAACCCCAAGCGGAAGATGCCCAACGCCAAGAGAAACCCGCCCGAAAGCCCCGCCAGCGTCAACGCCGCCACCGCATAGCCCGCCGTGCCCTGCTCGGCCACATTGCCAACCGCAGAGGCCGTCAGCAACGACACAACGGCCACTGGCCCGACGGCAAGAGCCCGTGAGGTGCCAAACACCGCATAGAGCAAAATCGGCGCGATCGACGCGTAGATCCCCGCCTCGGGCGGCAATCCGGCAAGCAAGGCGTAGGCCAATGATTGCGGAATAAGCATGATCGTCACAATCACAGCCGCAACAAGGTCATTGGTCAGGGCCGCCCGGTCATAACGGCGGCCCCAGTCGAGGATCGGAAAGTAACGGCGCAGCATCGTAGAGCCTATTGATTAATGGTAGAAGGAAACAGGGATAGGTTTGGGGTCATTCCGCCGACACTTGTATTTTTTCCGGCTTTGCCATCCATTCGTGACCACGCAACATTGCCTTCCAATAAATCGGCGGCAACAGGCGTTCCTTGAGCAGCCAAGCCGCCCGCGTTGGTTTGGTTCCGTCGATCAGCCATTTCGGAAAGCTGGGCTTTAACACTCCGCCATAGCCGAACTCGGCCAGCACGATCTTGCCGCGTTCCACAGTCAGCGGACAAGAGCCGTAACCGTCGTATTGTGCCACTGCCGAGCGTCCGGCGATGTCTGCGACAATATTCTCTGCGACTGTCGGCGCCTGAATGCGTGCCGCTGCGGCGGTCTTGGCATTGGGTGCGTTCATCACGTCGCCCAGTGACCAGATATTATCGTAGGTTTTGTGGCGCAAAGTGGCCTGATCTACGTCGACCCACCCCGCTTTGTCGGCCAAAGGCGACACGCGGATGAAATCCGGCGCGGTTTGTGGCGGGCAGACATGCATCATGTCGAAATCCACGGTCACATCACTCGGATCGCTGTCGGCTTTGTCCACCCTAAAGGTGGCAGTGCGCGCGGGTCCATCTACGGCAACGAGGGTGTGAAAGAAGTTCAATGTGGCGCTGTATTTTTCGACATATTCCATCAAGGCCGGGACGTAATCCTTGACGCCAAACAACACACCACCAGCGTTCATAAACTGAATATCAATGTTGTCTAAGACACCACTGCGCGACCAAGCGTCGCCAGACAGGTACATCGCCTTTTGCGGCGCACCGGCGCATTTGATCGGCATTGGCGGCTGTGTGAACAGCGCCCTCCCCGCCTTCATGCCCTGAACCAACTCCCATGTGTAAGGCGCTAGATCATAACGATAATTTGATGTCACACCGTTGCGGCCCAAGGTCTCGACAAGCCCTTCAACCTTGCCCCAGTCAAGCTTGAGCCCCGGGCAAACAACAAGCCGCGCGTATTTCACCACCCGGCAACCGTCGAGGATGACGGCGTTGTTTTGCGGCTCGAATGCAGCCACGGCACCCTTGATCCAGTTCACACCGCGCGGGATCAGAGACGCCATGGTTTTAGCTGTCTGCTTGGCCTCGAAGACACCGCCTCCCACCATGGTCCAGCCGGGTTGGTAATAATGGGTGTCCGCCGGGTCGATCACGGCAATCGACAGATCGGATTTGCGCGCCTTCAGGCTGGCTGCAACCGAAATACCACCAGCCCCGCCGCCGACGATCACCACGTCAAAGCTGGCATCTCCGGTGTCCGTTGGCGTCTTGCCGCCATTGGCGATCCGGCGGGCGACCCCGTTCATGTCATAGCCCGCAGCCTTGGTCATGGCGAGGATTTCAGGGATCGGGCGTTTCTTGGCCTCATGCAGCGACCACAAGGTTGCCGAGCGCATGCCCGACCGGCAATAGGCCAGCACGGGCCTCTGAACATCGGCCAGCGCTTCGCCAAAGGCGGCTACATCCTCATCTGAGACCAGCCCGGCGACGATCGGCACATAGCGGGCGTCGATCCCTACAGACTTAGCCGCAGCTTCGATTTCCTCAAAACTTGGCTGGTCGATCCCCTCCCCGTCTGGCCGGTTGCAGATGATGGCGCGTATCCCCGCCGCTTTGATCGCGTCCAAATCGCTTACCGCGATCTGTGCTGAGACCTTGGTTTTTGACGAAATTGATTTCATGTCCATCGGTAATCTCCTCCCTCAAAGGTGCGCTCAAAGGCCGTTGACCGGCACTTTCAGCATCGGGTTACCATCCTCATCCGTCGGCACTTCACCGGCACGCATGTTCACTTGGAGCGACGGAATAATGAGCTTGGGCATGGCGAGCGTCGCATCACGCTCGGTGCGGAATTTGACGAAGTCTTCCTTGGTTTTGCCGCCACCGACATGAATGTTATGCGCCTTTTCTTCGCCAACCGTTGTTTCCCACTGGATGTCGCGACCATTGGGACCGTAGTCGTGGCACATAAAGAGACGCATCTCGTCAGGCAGGCTCAGCACCTTCTGGATCGAGTCATACAGCGTTGCCGCATCTCCACCCGGAAAATCCGCGCGCGCCGAACCGCCATCAGGCATAAACAACGTGTCGCCGGTAAAGGCCGCATCGCCCATCACATGCACCATACAGGCGGGCGTGTGGCCGGGCGTATACATCGCGAACGCAGGCATGTTGCCGACCATATAGGTGTCGCCATCTTCAAACAGTCGATCAAACTGACTGCCATCCCGCTGAAACTCTGTGCCTTCGTTGAACACCTTGCCGAAGGTGTCCTGCACGACCATGATCTTGGCGCCGATACCAATCTTACCACCCAGTTTCTGTTGGATATAAGGCGCAGCCGACAGGTGGTCGGCGTGGACATGGGTCTCGATGATCCATTCCAGCTTCAGGCCTCGGGACTGCACCTCACCAATCAAATTGTCCGCATGATCATAGGTGATCCGCCCGGCGGCATAATCAATATCCATGACGCTATCAACAATGGCACAAGCGTCTGATGTCGGGTCTTTCACGATATAGCTGATCGTGTTGGTCGCTTCGTCGAAAAAAGCCTGAACTTCGGGTTTAAAGTCCATTTGGACGGGATAGTCAGTCATGTTGTATCCTCCAAGATTGAGTTAGGTCGATGCACGGTTTGCACCGGCGGCAAATGATTGCAGAGCCCGGGCCAAGAATATTCCGACCACCAGCGCGCCGGTGAAGGCAAAGACCTCCCAGCGTCCGGTTCCGAGCACAGGCAGCGCCCCGCCGGGACAAAACCCAGAGATGCCCCAGCCGATGCCGAACACTGCCGAGCCGCCTACTAGCTTTGCGTCGATCACGCGCGAGCCCGGCAGATTGAACCCCGCCTCCAAAAGCGGCGCTGGTCGGCGGAAAACCAGCCGGTAGCCGATGAAAGTCGTAACCAAAGCGCCCCCCATGACCATGATCAAGGACGGGCCCCAAGCCCCTGCTATGTCAAAGAAATTGAGAACCTTGGCCGGGTTAGCCATGCCCGAGATCGAGATGCCCACGCCAAAGACGAGGCCGGTTAGATAAGGCAAAATAAATCGCATGGGTCAGCCTCCGAAAACGTGGCGAACGAGGTAAACCGTGACAAACGTCACAGCCATAAATGTCACCGTGGCGACGATAGAACGCGGCGAAAGCCGCGCCATGCCGCAGACACCGTGACCAGAGGTGCACCCCGACCCAAAGGTCACGCCTACACCCACAATCAACCCGCCAATCAACAACAGTGGCAAACTGACGGGCACCTGCACCAGCGGCATCTCTCCAGTGATGACAGCAACCAGCAGCGGGCCGCTGACCATGCCCAGCAACAGAGCCGCGCGCCAAGCAAAGTCGCTGCTCGACTCCGGCTGGAAAATACCGGCGAGAATACCGGTCGCGCCCATGACGCGCCCGGCAATCAGCATCAACATCGTCGATGCTATTCCAATCAACACTCCGCCAGAAACCGAGGCCAGAGGGGTAAACTCTGTTACGATCATTTTGACTTTCCACAGGTGCGAACACCCAGAATGCTATAAAGTGGGCAATTGCCGACAAGCGAGGTCACGACAAAGACGACCGCAACCAAAAGGGCGAGCCAAAACAGCCACCCCGCCCCAAGCGCGTCTGTCGCCAAGGCGACATAAGCCAGCACCGCCGCAACAAGCAGGCGCAGGCCCCGATCAATATTTCCCATATTTGTGGTCATCTTCAGCTCCCTTGCAGATTCGCTTGGGAGAAAGTGACACAGGCAGGCTCACACCCTCGGTGACTTCGTCACCAAACTTTCCGACCCTATGTCAGGCAGCGGCCAATCACCTGTCAAACACCGGCAGAACGCACCAAACGCTCAAGCCCTGCCCGACCGATCAGATGCACTTCGCCGCGCGATTGCTCGACCCATCCGCGCCGCTGAAATTCACCCAGCGTGCGCGAGACAACCTCGCGCGCCGTGCCCAGCTCGACCCCAAGGGCTGCATGGGTGGCATGCACCACCTCGCCCTCATCGGCGAGTTCCAAAAGCCGATTGGCAAGCCGCACGTCCATCTTTTGAAAGACAATGTCGTCGATCAGGGTAAAAAGATCGGTGATGCGCCGGGAATAAGCCGCGAAGACAAATTGTCGAAACACCGGCGAACGGGCCACAAGCGCGTCAAAGGTCGCCCGTGGAATGGCAACTGCGCGCACATCGGTTTCGGCAATCCCGTCAGCGGAATAATCCTCAAAGGCCAACATGCAGGCGGTGGTCAAAACACAGCTTTCCCCGGCGTGCACGCGATATAGCGACACCTCGCGCCCGGTCTCTGACTTTTGCTGCACGCGGACGGTGCCATCCAGCAGCAACAGCAGGTTATCTGCGGATTGTCCCGGTGCAAAAACCGCCGTGCCGGCCGTCATCGAAACGACCTGACTTCCCGCGATCAGCTCGGCGCGAATGTCGGCCGGTAGTTTTTTGAGACCTGCAAAACGGTCAATCCAGTCGAAATCAGCGGCCATCTGTTAACTCCTTGTCGGGGCGTTTCCGGCGCGGTTTTCGCCGCGCCGGAACTTGGTAAATCACAACGCTCTGGTCGAAAAGTACCAATCCTTTGTCTCAAAGCCTTCTTGCATCCGGGCTTCGGCCGCGTCGGTTGTTTGCGGCGTTGGCACGATTACATCCTCACCGGGCTGCCAGTTTTCGGGGGTCGCGACCTTATGCTCCTCTGACGTTTGCAGGGCGCGGACAAGGCGCAGGAACTCATCCACCGAGCGACCATTGGTCATCGGGTAATAGACCATCGCCCTAAGCACGCCCTCAGGGTCAATTACAAAAGTGGCACGCACCGCTTGTGTATCCGACGCTCCGGGCTGCACCATACCATAAGCCTGTGCCACCTTCATATCGAGGTCGGCAATAATGGGGAAGTTGATATCAACTCCAAAGCTTTCCTTGATCGAACGAACCCAAGCGATGTGGGCATAATGGCTGTCGATCGACAGGCCCAAAAGCTCGGTGTCGAGCTTGGCGAAGTCTTCGGACCGTTTGGCAAAGGCGGTGAATTCCGTTGTGCAAACCGGAGTAAAGTCCGCCGGGTGCGAGAAAAGAACCAGCCATTTACCGCGGTAATCCGCCAGTGACTTGGTGCCATGGGTCGTCAGCGCCGTAAAATCCGGTGCGGCTTCGTTCAGGCGTGGCAAGCCTGCGACGGGGGTCTGAAAAGTGTCGTGAGCAGTCATCTCGTGTCTCCTTGTTTGGTGATGAGGAAGAGATACGCCGTCGAGGTTAATTGTGGGAATTGATTGATTGATGGTTTGTTATTCAATATATCAATAACCAAATGACAACGATCCGCCAACTCCGCTTTCTGGTCGCTCTCGCCGACACGCAGAATTTCTCGCGCGCGGCAGAGCTTTGCAATGTGACGCAACCTACCCTGTCCAGTGGGCTCAAAGAGTTGGAAGCACGGCTTGGCGTCCAGGTGGCGGAACGTAGCAAGCACTCGGTCCTGATGACCCCGCTCGGCGTCGATTTGGCAGAACGGGCGCGTGATATACTGGCTCAAGTGCAGGATTTTGAGGACCGCGCGGCGCGTGATGCCGTTAATGGCACCACACAATTGCGGCTGGGGACGATTCCGACGATCGGGCCATTCCTTATGCCACGGACCATGCCGCTGTTGCGTCGTTCATTTCCCGATATGGCGCTTTACCTGCGCGAAGAGTTGACCGACTCTTTGATTGCGGGGCTGGTCGATGGTCGTCTCGATGTCATTTTGATCGCGCGCCCGTTTGACTTGCCGCCACAAGTCGTGGCCGAGCCGCTCTTTTCCGACAGTTATCAATTGGCGACCCCCTCACTCACCCGTTGGCAAATCAATCGTCGGTATCGGGCAACACCTCGCCGAGCACCCCTTGCTTTTGCTTGAGCGCGGGCATTGCCTGCAACGCCATGCTCTGTCCAGCTTTCCGGGCATTGCCCTCGACGAAGACCCGAGCTTTGCCGCAACGTCCCTGCCAACTCTCATTGCGATGGTTGAAGAAGGGTTGGGCATCACGCTGTTGCCGCAACTTGCGCTTGATGCGGGGGCGATGCGGGGGCATCAGATCCATTTGAGCGATCTGCCAAAGGCTTGCCCGCGCGAAATTGTCCTTGCCTCGCGCCGATCATCGGCTCAGGGCGATCTTTATCGCGCGCTCGCAAAGGTGCTGCGCCGCGCCCGCCAAGCTCTTGAGGACACAGCACAGCTTTGACGCGGCTCTCGCACGCGCGCCCTTTGTTTTACGCTTCGACCATGACGAGGCGATGCAACACGCGGCGCACAAACGGTGCAACCACAAGGACAGTCGGAAAGGCGATGGCCCAAGACGAAACCCAGGACGACAGCCAATTCCAGATAAACCCCTCAACAAGCCCGATTGCAAAAAAGTCGAAACGCCTGAGATCAGGAACGACATGAAACACGACAGGAAAAGTCCAAAGGCGATCTGTTCGAACCGCGACGGAATAAAAGGACGCATAGCAAAACTCTCAGTTTGCGGTGGCAGGCCGCGTGGTTAAAACAACGCGGCCTGCGTGGGTATCAAAAGCTCAAAACCGTATCGGCATCCAGCAAGTCGGAGGCCATGGCACCGGGTTTGGCAACGCCGACACCCTCGATCAGCACCGAGGCATCTGCACTACGCCCCGGCAAGTAAATCGCGCAAACCTCAACGCTCGCGCCTGTCTTGGCCTGAATGGCTTTCATCAACCCTTGCGGGCTCATGCCGCGTGGCGGCTGCCCCGCGGTGGCGCTTTCCGGCGCGTTTTTCAACGCAAGGTCACCAGCGGGACCACACAACAGGATATGCGCTTTGGCCCCTTGCTGGGCGGCCTGCATGGTCAACACCATGGCCATCAATTGGGTCTGTGGTTCGGGCGAGGTTACAACCGTCACCAATTCAGTGGCGTCATCAGCTTGCGAAACCGTGGCTGCAAACCCGGCCAAAGCGGCAAGACCTGCTGCACGCAAAAACGTCTTCATGTCTGAAATCCTTTCTAGAGTTGCTTTGGCAGAGAGAATGCATGCACCCGCGCCGTCCGGCCTGAACCGGACGGCGCTCTTGACAGATTTTTTGGATCAACTATTAGGGGCTGAACGGATGCTCACGGCCCAATGCGGCCACGCCTGACTTCAGTCGGCGTCGTCTTCGTGACCGAGGGAAACCAGCTTGGCGCTATAGGTTTTCTCTCCGAGCCGCTCGATCAAATCAAGTTGCAGTTCCAGCCACCCCTTGTGGCCTTCTTCATCCAACACAACTTTTTCGAACAGAGTGCGCGAGCCGATTTCTCCTACTTCGGCGGCATGCATCGCGGCCTTGGTATAGACCGAAATCGCCTCTTCCTCGTCTGCAAGGTCGCCCTTGAACATATCCGGCAGCGTTTCAGCAGCTATTGGAGCCTTGTCAAAACCGATCTCCGGTTTGGCCTTGAGGAACATCAACCGCTCAATAAACAGATCGGAATGGCCCAGTTCTTCGGTCATTTCCTCACGCATCTGATCGGCGAGCTTGGTCAGCCCCCAATCATCCAGCGTATGTGCATGAAGCTGGTATTGATGTGCTGCGGTCATTTCCATTTTCACAGCGCGTTGCAGATATTCGATGATTTTTTCATTCGACATGGGTCTACTCCTTTTTGGCGGGCCTTCTGAACAGAACCGGCCCTGTTGTTTTTCTAATAACGGCTCAGTCGTTTTCGCCTTTGGTGCGACCACTGCCGACCAACGCCTCGGCGGTATAGACAAGGATCGCCATACCAACGGCACCAGCAACCGCCACGCCCAGTAAAACGATGATGTCAATCGGCCCGCCCATATCGGTCAGGTGTGAACTGGTCATGACCAGCAGAAACCACACGGCCCCAATGGCGCCGATGGGCATGGAAAGCTGCGCCAGCAGAAACTTTTTCCAACTAACCGAGCGGTCCCGGACGAGAACAAAGAGATAGCCCAGCGTCACGATCACTGCAGCAGCCACCATGAGCCAGAACAGCCCGCGGCCAAAAATCTCTTCAAAGACAGCAATCAAAGTGGCGAATGTCAGGTCTTTCATATCGTGCCCTCCTCAGGCGTCGCCGCGCAACATAGCGTTATAAGTGGCTTTCAGCGCGACTTCCTTCATTAGCCAACTGATCCAAAGCTCTTCCAACGGCGCAATGATGCCCGGAAAAGACGGCGTCAGGTTATTCTGGTAATCAAACTCCACTAGCATGGCGCGCCCGATCCGGGTGATCAGCGGGCAAGAGGTATAGCCGTCGTAGGTTTGGGTTCCCTCTTTGCCGTCAATGGCGGCTACAAGGTGATCCTCGACCACCGGCACCTGCCATTTCACGCTTGCCGCAGTCTTGCCCTTGGGCACTCCCGCCACATCGCCCAGCGCAAAAATTTCTGGATGGCGCAGGTGGCGCAGGGTCTTCATGTCAACCTCGACCCAGCCCTGATCCGTCCATTTGTCGGCCCAACTCAGGCCAGAGGCGCGGATAAACTCCGGTGCGCGCTGCGGCGGAATGACGTGGAGGTAGTCATAATCAACCTCCTCCGCGCCGCTGGCGGTGGTGAAGGTGGCGCGTTTCTTGTCCGCATCCACTGCCGTCAACGTGCGTTTCATTAACGTATCTACGCCGCGATCCTGAAACAGCATCCGCACTTTCTCTGCCACGATAGGCACGCCAAACAGCGATCCTTGCGGCGCGGCATAGATCATATTCATCTTGCTCGCGTTGCCTGCCCGGCGGGCAATATCGTCGATCAAAAACGTATGCTTCAGAGGCGCGCCAGCACATTTCATCTCGGTCGCAGGCCGTGTGAATATTCCGGTGCCGCCTTCTTCGGTGAATTTTTGCGCCGCTTTCCACGTGCGCGCCGCATGCTCGGGTCCGCCATAAAGCGCCCCGATACCGTTTTCCCCGATCATATCGGTCGAAAACCCTTCGATGGCGTCGTAATCAAGGATCAATCCCGGCGCGAGCACAAGCCAGTCATAGTCGATGGTCTTCCCGCTCTCGGGGCTGACGGTTTTGGCCTCGGCATCAACAGCAGCGACCTTTTCGGTCACCCAGTTAATGCCCTTTGGCAACCAGTGGCTTTCGTCAGTAGAAACGTAGCTGGCGGGCTTCAAACCCGTGGCAACCAAGGTAAGACCGGGCTGGTAAAGATGCGTTTTGCGCGGGTCGATGATGGTGATCTGCGCGCCGTCAAGCCGCTCGTTCAGGCGGTTGGCAAGGGCAGTGCCAGCAGCCCCCGCACCCACGATCACAATCCGCGCCGACGTGGTAACTTGTGTCCGGGCCGATGTGGCGCGAGCCAGTGGCACTGTTGCGGCGGCACCGCCAAGGGCGGCAATGCTCAGAAATTCTCTGCGTTTCATAGGTTTGCTCTCCTGCTCCGAAAGTGCCGCGCAATAAACGGCGAGTCGGTATAGCCAATCCTAACCCCATGGCGGCGCAAGCTTTGGTGACTTGGTCACATAAGGTTGCGAAAACGAGGAAGAATGACGTGAGGCAGCAGGACCGTTGTTTGTCGTGGACATAGGTTGAAACGGCTTAGGGTGAGCGAGCACGCGCATTCAGCGACAACATAATAAATGACCGGATAATAAATGACCGGCGCAAAGGCCGGTCATCTAAGCGTTTAGCCGGGGTGTCCGGTTTTGTTTAACGATCAGTCTCACCATCAGAGGTGGCTTTATCATCTTCCCCCGTCAGCGCCCTGTCGCGTAGCAACTCAAGCCACATCGCGTTCATCACGGCAAAGATCGCGGCCAACGGCAGACCAAGAAGCCAAGCAAAATACCACATATCTGTATCCTTTCAGTCGCTGATCAATAACTGTGGCCAGAGCCGGTGATGTCGTCTTCGGTCACCTTGCCCCAGAGCACTTTGTATACCCATGCCGTGTACAAAAGGATCAGCGGCATAAAAATCGCCGTGACCACCAGCATGATAAAGAGCGTCAGGTGCGAAGACGAGCTATCCCAGACGGTAAGCGATGAATCCGGCGAGATTGACGATGGCAGAATGAACGGAAACATCGTCAAGCCGACACTGGAAATCGCACCGAAGATCCCAAGTTTTGACCAAAGCAGGGTTGAAACCTCCCTGCCCGCCCGCAGCCCCATCACCGCCAGTACCATGCCGAGCAAGCCGAGCACCGGGGCGAGCGCGATCCACGGACGCTCGCCATAGGCCGCAAGCCACGACCCACCCCGCGAGACTTCTGAGTACAGCGGGTTCGACGGACCATCCCTAACCACCTCGCCAATAATCGCATAGCCTTCGATCCCGAAGGCGAGCCAAAGACCGGCAAGGATATAGCCAGCAATGGTAACACCTCCAGTCACGGTGCCATATGCCCGCGCGCGTTCTGCAACTGGCCCCTCTGCCTTGAGCGAAAGCCACGCCGCGCCATGTGTTACCAGCATCGCCAACGAGACAACGCCTGTCAGCAAGGCGAAGGGGTTCAATAACCCGGCGAACTTGCCAAAATAGCTGCCTTCATAGCGTGAGAAGAGATCAGGCGTCAGCTCGAATGGCACGCCCTGCATAACGTTGCCCACGGCCACACCAAAGATAAGCGCCGGTACCGCGCCACCCGCGAAAAGCGCCCAGTCCCAGCTGTTACGCCACGTGGCGCTCTCGCGTTTGGAGCGATATTTGAAGGCCACCGGCCGCACGATCAGAGCCGCAAGCACGACAAACATTGCAAGGTAAAAGCCCGAAAAGCTCACGGCATATAGCGGCGGCCAAGCGGCAAAGATCGCCCCGCCCCCAAGGATGAACCACACTTGGTTCCCCTCCCAGACCGGGCCGACCGTGTTGATGACCACCCGCCTCTCTACATCGGTTCTACCGACGAATGGCAACAGCGCCCCCACCCCCATGTCGAAACCATCGGTCAAGGCAAAGCCGATCAGCAAGACGCCAAGCAGCAGCCACCAGATAACGCGTAAAACGTCGTAGGAAATAAGTTCGAAAAGGATCATGTCAGTTACTCCGCTGGAGCGGCCGGGATCTGGCCGTCATGGGTGCGCAAACGATGCTCGTGCCGTGCCTCCCAGGCTTCAGTTTCGGCAACGTCTTCGGTCGGACCGCGGCGGATGTATTTCAACATCAACCCCATTTCGACGATGAAAAGCACTGTGTAGAAGATCATGAAGCCCGCGAGGGTCAGCAACAGGCCCTGCACGGACAGGTGGCTCACCGACAAGGCCGTCGGCAACACGCCGTCCACTGTCCACGGCTGGCGACCGTATTCGGCCACGAACCAGCCCAACTCTGCTGCGATCCAGGGTGCCGGGATGATCGCCACTCCAAGGCGCAGCGCCCAGCGCGGATAACTCTGCTGGCGGAAAGACGAGCGCCAGAAGAAATAGAGCATCACTGCGATAAAGCCAAAGCCGAGCCCCACCATGATGCGGAACGCCCAGAACAACGGCAGCACGCCGGGAATGGTATCCTCAGCCGTCATGGCAATCTGTTCGGGCGTCGCGTCGCGCGGATCTTCCATGTATCGCTTGAGCAGGAAGGCAAAGCCAAGGTTCTCCGAGTTCGCCTCAAACACCGCGCGAACCTCAGTCGGGGTAGCGTCGCGTTGTTCGCGGATGGTCATAAGCGCATCATAGGCTTTGATGCCGCTTTTGATGCGCACCTCGGCCTCCGCCACCAGATCGTTGATGCCCGGAATTTCCTTGGTCAGCGAGCGGGTGCCAATGAGCCCCATCACCCAAGGAATCTCAACCGCATAATGGGTCTCACGCGCGGCAACATCAGGAATGCCAACAAGGGTAAAGGGCGCGGGAGCGTCATGGGTCTCCCACATGCCCTCAATCGCCGCCAACTTCATGCGTTGCGTATGACTGGCCGAATAGCCGCTCTCGTCCCCCAGCACCACGACGGACAAGGCCGAGGCAAGCCCAAAGGACGCCGCAATCGTAATCGAGCGTTTTGCCAACGCGGTGTGACGCCCTTTCAACAAATACCAAGACGACACACCCAGCACAAAAACCGAGGCCGTGACATAGCCCGCCGAAACCGTGTGCACAAATTTCGCCTGCGCCACTTCGTTGAATAGCACGTCAAAGAACGAGGTCATCTCCATGCGCATGGTATCAGGGTTGAACTCTGCGCCGACCGGGTTCTGCATCCAGCCATTGGCGATCAAAATCCACAGCGCCGAGAAGTTAGAGCCAATCGCAACCAGCCATGCCACAACGAGGTGCTGCACCTTGCTTAGCTTGTCCCAGCCAAAGAAGAACAGGCCGACAAAGGTTGCCTCAAGAAAGAAGGCCATAAGCCCCTCAATCGCCAGTGGCGCACCAAAAATGTCACCGACATAATGGCTGTAATAGCTCCAGTTCATGCCGAACTGGAACTCCATGGTGATACCCGTGGCGACACCAAGTGCAAAGTTAATGCCAAACAGCATTCCCCAGAATTTCGTCATCTGACGCCAGATCGGCCGGCCAGTCATGACATAGACGGTTTCCATGATCGCAACGAGGATCGACAACCCCAGGGTCAGCGGCACGAAAAGGAAATGATACATCGCCGTCATCGCAAATTGCAGGCGTGACAGCTCGACGATATCGAGCTCCATTCTTAAATCTCCTATTATTTGGCCATGAATGCACAAGTCTTACGACTCGCGCATGCCGGCGCGCGCATGATAGCTAGCATCCGTGCCACGATCCAATCGGTGACTTTGTCACCCCGACCGTTTGAAACGGCAAACCCGGTCAAATACAGGATGATCCGCACCGCGATGCAGAGCAACAAGCAGCGATGCTTTGGGCAAAAAGCTGCGCACACCCGTCAGCACCATATCGGCGGTTTGCGGGTCGAGCCCTTCGGTCGGCTCGTCCAGAAGCAAAAGATCGGGTCGAGACAAAAGACAACGCGCAAGCGCAAGCCGTCGCGCTTGGCCGCCCGATAGGCCAGCGCCCCCTTCGCCCAGTCGCGCGTCAAGCCCGCCGCGCTCCTTGATCGTTTCGCCAAGCGCGACGGCCTTTAAAACACCCCAAAGCACTGCATCCTCATGACCAGCGGCAAGGCAGAGGTTTTCCCGGATTGTTCCGGCAAGCAGCGCGCTGCGCTGCGGCAACACAGCAACCCGTTCGCGAAGTGTGCTTTCTTCCCAAGCTGTCGGCGGCTTGTCATCCAGCGCGATGCCATCACCGGGCAACAGACCGGCAATGGCCAGCAACAGCGTGCTTTTGCCTGCGCCCGAGGGTCCACTCAACGCCACAGCCTCTCCCGGCGCTAGCGACAATGAAACATCCGGCAAGCTCACAACCAGCGTCGGCGCAGCTGCCAGCGCGGGCGCCACCCCGGTTTGTGCCGCGTGCGCTGGCGCAAGATCAATACGATTGGCCGCGCCAATCATACGGCCAAGCTCACCAAACCCGCGTCGCAGTGGCAAAACAGTCTCCGCCAATGCCAGCGCGACAAACAATCCGATAACGGCTTTTGCTGGCCCGACGCTGCCTTCTGCAAGGATCCAGCCCCCGACCAAAAAGGCACCTGCCGCTGCCAGCGTAACAATAACTGCTATCGCCAACCCTGCCCTACGCTCAACCCTATCCAGTAGTCGGGTGTCCCTGCGCACCGCCTCATCCATACGGATCAACTGGGTTTCCCGCTCGTCCATCGTGCCTGACAGAATAAGCGCCTCTCGATCACGGATCATGTCGATCATACCACGGCGCAGGCTTTGCCCGCCCTTCTCAGCCCTGTCAGAGGGGTCAAGCGTCGCGCGCGCAAGCCACCACGGCACGATAATCGTGGTTGGCAGATAAAGAGCCGCAATCGCGATCGCCACGCCCGGCCCAACAAGCCAGACCAACATCGCAAAAACCACCGCATGCGTCACGAAACCCGCGACCGCGGGCAAAACAATCCGCAATATGAGCCCGTCCAGTGCATCGACATCCGCAACCATCCGCGTCAATACCGCCTCACCGCGTAACCGCGCTAAAGCCCGTGCATCAAGGCGTCCGTGTTGCCCAAGGATGGTCACCCGCAACGCCGCGAGCGCCCGCAAGATGGCGTCATGGGTCAATAAACGCTCACCATAGCGTGCCGCCGTGCGCCCGAGCGCGAGAAATCGCACCCCGGCAGAGGGGCGAAAGACATCGAACGCAATCCCTATCCCGGCAATCCCCGCCAAGCCCGTCGCCGTGATAAACCAGCCCGACAACCCAAGCAGCGCCGCGCCCATAAGCAGCACCACAACCGAAAGCGCCGCACCGCGCGCCATCGCCCACGGGGCGGCGCTCACCAACAAGCGAATGATGCGAACCACCTGTGTCATGTCTGCATTGCCACGTTTTGGGCCATCGCCGCCGCCAAAACCGGATCGTGGGTGGCGACCAAAATAGCCCGCCCCTCTGCTCGTATACGCTCAAGCGCCGCGATGATCCGCCCAGCGGTTTCGCCATCCAGATCGGCCGTCGGCTCATCAGCAAGGATCAGATCGCCCCTGGCCATAACGGCACGCGCCAACATAAGACGCCTTGCCTCTCCCCCCGAGACACCGCCGCCGGTTTCCCCCAATCGTGTCTGCAAGCCATCAGGCAAACGGCGCACGATCTCCTCCGCATCCGCCAAATCAAGAGCCAGCCAAGGATCGCCCCCCTCTTACGCGGATCGAGCCACTTGCCGATGGTTTGGTTTGGAAAATGAAGCCGCTGCGGAACCAAAGCAACGCGGCTGCGCCAACCATCCGCAGTGTCTGCGCCCAGCACCTGACCGCACACAACGATCCGTCCGGCATCGAGCGGGATCAGCCCTGCAATCGCCGCCAAAGCCGTGCTTTTACCAACCCCGCTCGGCCCGGTAATCGCCAGTGATGCACCGGCCTCCAGCGCCACATCAGGTAGAGCCACCCGCCGTCCCGGAAGCACTGCAATCGCGCCCTCCGTTTGAAGCGAAAACGCCCCGGCTAAAGCCGCGCTGCGCGTCCCCTGCCCGACCATCTCAACACGTTCCGCCCGATCCATCGCATCAAGCTCTTCAACCACTGCATATCCCGCCGCCCGGTCGTGCCACGCTGCGGATAGATCGCGCAGCGGCTGAAAAAACTCCGGCGCGATGAGCAGCAAAAACAGCCCCTCGCCCAAGGTCAGCGGCGTGCCCCAACTGCCAAAGCCGATTTCACCCAACAGCGTGAAACCAACGAAAACTGCCACAAGTGCGACCCCAATCGCGGAAAAAAGCTCAAGCACGGTCGAAGAAAGAAACGCCACCTTCAGCACTGCCATGGTCTTGACTCGCAACGCCTCAGCACGGCTGGAAAAATCGGCGGTGGCACGCTCTGTAGCTCCCAAAAGCCGAATATCCGTCAGAGCAGAAAGCCGATCCATCAGCATATCATTCATGCTTGCGATCTCATTCATTTGCCGGCGTGACGCCTCTTCGGCAGCCATACCCACGAGGGCCATGAACACCGGGATCAACGGCCCCGCAACCAAGAGCGTCAGCCCGACGACCCATGATAGCGAAAATGCCATTGCGACCAGTACAAGCGGCAAGACAGACACACGCATCATCGCAACTTGGTAACGCGTGATCCAAGGCTGAAGCAGCGGTAGTTTTTGCACCGCCAGTGAAGCAACCGAGGCCGATCCGATCCCCGCCGTGGCCCGCCCCTCGCGCTGGATAAGTAGCGAGCGTTCGCGCGCAATGGTCTTCTCCGCCGCGTTATAAAGAAACGCACCTGCGCGATGCTCCAAAAGGGCGCGCAACACTCCGGCAATCACGAACACGGCGATGGCTGGCAACGTCCGGTCCTGCGCGACCTCGGCATGCACCCAGCCCGACACCGCCCAAGCGATCGCCGCCGCCTGAACCGGCCAGAGCAACCCGGCAATCACAGACAGCACACCCGCAGTGTTGAGTTCACGCGCGACCGGTTGAATAATTCGGTCCTTTGCCCTTTGCCGCCGCGATTTCGCGTCCGACACAGAGTGTGTCACATCAGGCATTTCTGGCACCTTGGCTTCCATCACAATCAGCGCGGCTTGCGCCGCGACCTCTTATCAGGACAGCTCCAGTTTGACGAGCCACGCGCCACCCGCGACAAAGCCCCTGCGGCCTCGATTGCAATGCATCCCCTCCGCTGCGTTATCCAGCCTTTCTCGGCAAAGCCCTTCAACCGCCGCGACACCACCTCGCGGGCGGTCACAAGGTCCGCAGCAATATCGCCGTGGGTTGCCGCAACCAGACCGCTTGCCTCATTTGCTATCAACCATGCGGCCAACCGTTGATCGTTTGAATCGATACCCTTGCCAGAAACCCGACGAAAGAAGCCGGGCAACCGCGCAGCGTGTTGTGAAAACAACGCCCTGCGAAATGCAATGTCGCGATCCACAAGATCGATGAACGCCTTAGGATCAAGCTCGATCCAACTTGTCGGCTGTAAACAAACCGCCTGAACATCAATTTCTGATCCCGACAGGATCGCCGCCGTAACCGGCAAGCAGTCTTGTCCGCCCGAAGCCCGGCACTCCGCCCACGGCAGCGTCGCACGGGTGGTCAGAAACCGCACCGAAAGCCTGCCGGAGCGAACCAGAACAAAGGACCGCGCAGTCCATTGCCAGCAAAACGCTGTTGCCCCCGTTGGCGCCATGTGAACCACGCCTCCATGATCCACAACGGCCCTATGCAGAACAGTCCGTTCACGTGTCTTGGTGGTTTCAGACTTGCGAGACATGGCCACTTCGGCGCTCCTTTCTGTCACGCATTTTATGCCACATGACCTGCGCGGCGGCGCGTGACAATGTCACCAAGAATACGGGCGTTACCAAGCACCCTGAGAGGAAGAACCGTGGAAAAAGGCCGCCACACAGCGCGAATTCTATGCCGCGCTTCAAAAAGGCTTCTTTCCTCAACCAACATGCGCTAGAAGCGACTCGCTTCGGTCCGGGCGTTTCGCCGTTCGGATAATAGGGAACGCGGTGAGGTGTAGCCATCAGGCGCCAATTCCGTGACTGCCCCCGCAACTGTAGGCGGTGAGCGAGGTCGGAACATGTCACTGTCGTGCCCTGCACGACGGGAAGACCCGGCCAAGCATCGACCCGCAAGTCAGGAGACCTGCCGAAGAGATCACCTAGTCCGGGCGCGGGGCGCACCAAGGGCGACGGACCTTCCGTTCGGTGACGTTTTCACCGCTTGCGGAGGTCAACTCTCCGTAAGCAAAACACACAGTCTTTCGCGCCCCGGCGTGAACGGAGGGACAACGATTTGAAACGTTCAGCACTTGCGAGATTTGCCGCCACCACTGCCATTACGGCTTTTATCACCACACCGCTTTACGCAGACGAGGTGATCAACCTCGACGCCATCATCATATCTGGTGGCCTTACCCCAATCGAAGCCGCCCGCTATGGCCGCGCCGCCAGCGTTTTGAGCCGCGAGGAAATCGAACAGCGTGGCATCACTTCGGTTCAGAACGCGCTGCGCGCCCTGCCCGGTGTCTCGGTCAATGGCGCTGGCAACAGCTTTACCCAAGTACGTATCCGCGGCGGCGAGGCCAACCACACGCTCATCCTGATCGACGGCGTCGAAGCCGCGGGCGGCGATAGCGATTACATCCTGAGCGGGCTTGAAACCGCCAATATCGAACGCATTGAGGTGCTGCGCGGGCCGCAATCGGTCTATTATGGCTCGAACGCCTCGGCCGGTGTGATCAACATCATCACCCGACAGGGCACGCAAACCGGCCAGACATATAGCGGCAAGCTAGAGTTCGGCGCCGCCACCACAGCGTCAGCCTTTGTCTCGACCCGCAACGCGCGTGGCGGCTTGTCGCTGGCCCTCTCCTACACTGACGACAAGGGCTATGACCTCTCTGGTGATGGCGGCGAGAAAGACAGCATTGAACGGCGCACCGCGATCCTCAAAGGCGACTATGCTCTTGGCGAGAACCTGACGCTCGGCTTTAACCTCCGCCGCTCTCGCGAAAATTACGACGCCGACAGCACCGCTTGGCTCGCCACCGATGCCGCCAGCTATGTCGTGGACGACCCGACACAGTTCAGCCAGCGTGACGAGTTCACCAGCTCGGTTTTTGCCGAATACGCCATGCTCGACGGGCGCCTCGTGCATCGTTTACAACTGGAAAACACCGACAACCGCCAGACCTATAACGGCGGTGCCGCCACTAAAACCCGTACCCAAGCGGCAAAGTACCGCTTGAGCTATGGTTTGGACGGACGCGCCGTGGCCGACGCCGACCACCTTCTCAACGCCATGCTCGAATGGGAAAAAGACAGCAGCAGCTCAAACCCCGCCTATGGCCGCGAGGCCATGTCCTATGCTCTGGAGTACCGCGGCTCATTCAACAACGGGCTCGATCTTCAGGCAGGCGTGCGATTTGACGATAACAAGGTGTTTGACGATGCGGTAACATGGACCCTCGGCATGTCTTATACTTTCGAGCAATCAGGCATCCGCCTGCATGCTTCGGCCGGGGCTGGGGTGGTAAACCCCACTTATTTTGAACTCTACGCCAACGCCTTCGGCTATTCGGGCAACCCAAACCTGACCCCCGAACGCAACCAAAGTTTTGACATCGGCGTCGAAGTGCCCGTGATGCAGGGCCGTGGCAGCATCGACCTGACCTATTTTAACGAAGCCTTGACCGATGAGATCACCTCGGTCAGCACCGGCCCCGGCACCTTTAGCTATGTTAACCAAACAGGCGAAAGCAAACGCCACGGGCTAGAGCTTTCTGGCAAGGTGCAAGCCACCGACACCCTCGCCTTCCGGCTCTCCTATACCTACCTAGAGGCGACCAACCCGGACGGCAGCGTCGAAGTCCGCCGCCCGCAGCATGAACTTGCGCTTGGCGCGACCCTGCAAACCTTTAACGGGCGCGGCAGCATAAGCGCCGACATCCGCCATGTGGCGGGCAACTACGACACCCAGTTTTGGGGAAGCTATAGCACCGTCGCGCTGCCCGCCTACACCACCGTCGACCTTGCAGCTCAATACCAGATCGACGATCGCTGGACCGTTACCGGGCGGGTAACGAACCTGTTCGACAAAGATAGCAGCGACGTCTGGGGCTATGCCAACAGGGGGCGTGCAATTTATGTCGGTCTTGGCGCGTCTTTCTAACAAGACGCGCAACGCGCTCTTGGCTTGGGCTCTGCTCTGCGCACCCGCATTTGCGGATGCGCCGGGCCCAAGCCGGGTGGTGTCGATCAACCTCTGCACCGATCAACTAGCCATGCTGCTCGCCGCGCCGGAGCAGCTTCACTCGGTTTCGTTTATTGCCCTCGACGGGCGTGTCTCGGCGATGACGAAAGAAGCCGGCAGCTATGTGATCAACCACGGTCGGGCCGAAGAAATCTACCTCCTTCGGCCCGACCTCGTTGTTGCCGGGGCCTTCACCCCGCGCTCGACCGTTGAAATGCTGCGCCGCCTCAACATTCCCGTGACCGTCTTCGCCCCGGCCAACACTTTGGACGACGTGCGCGCCCGAGTGACCCAAATGGGCGAAGTATTGCACCGCACCGAAGCGGCCCAAGCCATGCTCGATGATTTCGATGCACGACTTGAGCAGATCACGACCGATATCGCGGAAAGGCCACGCGCCATTCTCTATTACGCCAACGGCTACACCTCTGGCGACAATACGCTGGCCGGCCAAATCCTCCTTGCCGCGGGGTTTCGCAACGCTGCGAGCGAGACCGGCTGGACCGCTGGACGCAAACTGCCGCTAGAGGTGCTGGCCATGACCGACCCTGATATCGTGATAACCGCCCGTCCCTACCCCGGTGCATCGCGCTCCGAAGCCGTTCTGGATCACCCGGTCGTGCAGGCTCTCCGTGCCAACAGCGCCAGCACTGCTCTCGCCGATCAAAATTGGGTCTGCGGTACGCCCTTTGTGTTGCGTGCCATCGAAAACCTCGCTGCCGCGCGCTTAAACCTCACCGAGGCCGCGCAATGACCCGTCTGGCCGTTGCTCTCTCAGTGAGCGTGCTTGCGCTCTTCATGGCGTCGCTATTGATCGGACCGACCGCCATCGGGACCACGCAAAGCCTATCGGCGCTTGTCGCCGGAGGGGAAGATCCGCTGGCACTTGTTATGCGTGAAATCCGCCTGCCCCGGAGCCTGCTGGCCGCGATGATCGGGGCCAGCCTTGGGTTGGCGGGCGCAGCTATGCAGGGCTATCTGCGCAACCCGCTGGCCGAACCTGGCCTTATCGGCGTTTCGGGGACGGCGGCGCTTGGGGCGGTGCTGGCCATTCACACCGGGCTCAGCGCGGCTTTTGCCCTCGGCTTGCCGCTTGCGGCCTTGGGCGGCGCATTTCTGGGCGTGATGCTGGTGATGCTGCTTGCTGGGCCGCGCGGCACGTCGCTTACGCTAATCCTTGCCGGGATTGCGGTCTCGGCATTGGCGGCGGCGCTGACCTCGCTTGTCCTCAACCTTTCGCCCAACCCCTTCGCCGCGAATGAAATCATGTTCTGGATGATGGGCTCGCTTGCTGATCGCTCGATGACACATGTTTATCTCGCGCTGCCCTTCATGGCATTGGGCTGGCTGCTACTCGGCGGGCTCGGGCGCGGGCTCGATGCGCTGACATTGGGCGAGGACGCGGCGCAAGCCATGGGCATCGGCATCCCCCGTCTGCGCCTGTTGCTGACAATCGGCACCGCATGCGTCATCGGCGCAAGCACGGCCGTCGCCGGAGCGATCGGATTTGTCGGACTCGTCGTGCCACATATCTTGCGCCCATTGGTCGGGGCGCAGCCCTCGCGTCTGCTCTGGGCCTCGGCTTTGGGTGGTGCGGCAATGGTGCTTGCAGCGGACATCGCCGTACGGCTCATCTTGCCCGAGAGAGATTTAAAACTCGGCGTGCTCACCGCGCTGATCGGTGCGCCGCTCTTTTTGCACCTGATCCTCAAACTAAGACAGGAGCGCATATGACCCTGTTGTCCGTCTCCGACTTTTCGGTGCGTCTGCGTGGGCGCGACACGCTCAACTCGTTGTCGTTCGACATTGGCGCAGGCGAATTTGTCGGGCTGATCGGCCCCAATGGCGCGGGCAAAACGACCTTGATGCGTGCCGCCCTCGGCCTTCTTCCTTTCAAGGGCCAAAGCTCCCTCGCTGCGCTTCCCGAAAACCTGCGGGCAAAACAGGTCGCTTGGATGCCGCAAGCCCGCGAAATCGCTTGGCCTGTGACGGTGGAAAAGGTGGTGATGCTGGGCCGTCTGCCGCATCTTACCTCGGCGCAAAAACCAAGCGCCACAGACCACGCCAAAGTTGATGCCGCCCTCGCCCAAATGGAACTCGGTCCGATGCGCCATCGCTCCGCCACCCACCTGTCCGGTGGCGAGCAGGCCCGTGTCTTGATCGCCCGCGCTTTGGCCCAGGACACCCCGCTTCTGGTCGCAGACGAGCCGGTTGCCGGGCTGGACCCCGCCCATCAAATCGCCACGATGCAAACCTTCAAGGCCCTCGCCGACCAAGGTCGCTCCTCGCTCGTCTCATTGCATGACCTCGGTCTTGCGGCCCGCCACTGTACCCGCCTGATAATGCTCCAAGACGGCAAGCTGGTGGCCAATGGCCCGCCCGAAGAAGTGCTGAGCCCGGAGCGTTTGGCGCAAGTTTTCGGCATCACCGCTTGGTTTGAACACACCGATCAAGGCCCGGTTTATCAACCGCTCGAGGTCATCCGATGAGCCGCGTTACACTGGCCCGCCCATGGTTGGACTTTGATCTTGGAGAAGAGATGCAAGTGCTAAGCTGGGCCGTGAACCGCCCCGGCCTCGTGCTCGCCCGGCATGTTCTCTGGCGCGAAGTGCGTAACGCCGACCTACCGCCAGACCGTGATGTGAATGACTGGCTGGCGACTGAACTACAAGGGCGCAACGCAGCGCAGGCCGTGACCTTCCTCACCTCGCGCGATCTGCGCTTTTTTGCTGAAAACCATGCAGTTGCGGGCGATATCAAGGCCCACGCAGTTGCCACCGTCGGCTTCTCCAATGCCGAACGGGTCGGCCACCGGGTTGACCGTCGCGGCAAGGATTGGGGCACGATCAATGTTGCGCTGCGCCTGAATACGGGCCTGACCGAACCGGCACTGATCGAACTGATGAGCATCGCGGTCGAGGCCCGCACCGCGGCTGTAATCGACGCCCAGTGGCCACTTCCTTTGAACAACGCAGTCAATCTGGCGAGTAGCATGGCAACTGGCACTGGCACCGATTGCGTCGCTGTGGCCAGCCCAAGGGGACAAACCAAATACGCAGGCCTGCACACTGACATCGGCGAAGCCGCTGGGTGTGCTGTCTATGACGCTGTGCTTGAGGGCGCCCAAGAATGGATCGCGCAGGACAAACTGCGCGACGCCCCCTCCGTCTAGCCCAATCAGCAGCGCCCAACCTTTAAGAGGCTTTTCCCGCCTTCGAGCGCTATGATCTAGAGGGAGAGTTCGTCTCTCCCGGCTACAGTCGCATCGACCACTGGAACAACCCAAATCCGCATGCGTTTTGCCAACCCTGACTATCTCATCATGCCCGGTCAGGTCTTGCGCGTCGACGTTGGCTTGGGCACAAAAGAGGGCGTTCTGGTTCCGCAAGGTGCAACATCGCGTGCCGCGGATGGCTCTCTGACCGCCTTTGTGGTCAAAGATGGCAAAGCCGACAAACGGGTTCTGACAGAGGTCGGCGTCCATCTTAACAGCTGGATCGTAAGCAAGGGTCTGTCGCAAGGCGATGCTCTCGTCATTGATGGGCTCAGCAATCTGCGCGACGGCGCCGAGGTTGCAACAACCCCGGTGACACTACTCAACGCAGATGGCGTCGTGATCGACCTGTCGCCAACCGCCACCTCCGCGACTGAAGAGCAATAAATATGGCTGTTTCTTTATTGGCCGCCCAGTCTTTGCTTGGGTCTTGGCGCTTGTCACCATGGTGCTTGGCCTTTGGTCAATGCTTACCTTGCCGGTATCGCAATATCCCGATGTTGCCCCAACCACCGTGCGCATTTCCGCAACCTATCATGGTGCCACACCAAAGGCGGTCGAAAACTCAGGCGCGCCAGCAGATGGCTATAGCTCTGGCGCGGCCATGGCCGTGATGGAAGAACTCGTCAGCCAATTGGACGGCGGCTACGGTGTCGCATGGACCGGGCTCAGCTATGAGGAACCGCAATCGGGCACTCAAGCTCCCTATCTTTATGCCGTCTCGATGATCATCGTCTTCTTGGCGCTTGCGGCACTATATGAAAGCTGGGCCATACCATTTTCGGTCATGCTGGCCGTTCCGGTTGGGGTGCTGGATGCGCTGTTGGCCGCTTGGCTTTTCGGACAGGCCAACGATGTCTATTTCAAGGTGGGCCTGCTGACGACTATAGGACTGGCCGCACGAAATGCCATTCTGATGTTGAGTTCACAGAAGAGCTGCGCCGCGAAGGCCGCACGATCACCGAAGCCGCTGTCGAAGCTGCACGCCTGCGCCTGCGCCCCATCATGATGACTGCGCTGCCCTTTATTCTTGACGTGCTGCCTTTGGCAATCGCATCTGGCGCTGGTGCTGCTTCTCAGAATGCAATCGGGATTGGCGTCATTGGTGGCATGCTCGCCTCAACCTTCTTGGGCATCTTTCTGGTGCCTGCATTTTACGTGCTGATCATGCGCCTTGTGCCGGAAAGGAGCGCCCCTGCCTGACCCCGCGCACGGCGTTAAATCACGCAGAGTATCACGCAGTTTTTCTTGGCCGATGATTTGCCCTGCCCCGCCTTCGGTCGCCATCCCACCTCCGGACAGCATCGCACGGCTATCACACCTGCGCTGTGCGCCGGGTTCCAGGTGCTGGTGGCTGTTCTACCGGGCCTGCGAAACACTGTGCGATCGCCATCCATTCCGCCGCGACATCCCCCCGCACGCCGAGGGTTGTATCGGCAATATTACGCGTCTGTGTCACGACCTGACAGAACTCCGTGGCCGCACCCGTGATAGAGTTGCTTTGCTCGGCATCGCCCCATTCCCAGATGCCGCCCGAAGGGGCCGTCAACCGAACATACGGCATCTGATCCGGTACGGGCTTGCCGCGGTTCTGATAGGTCCAACCAAAGGTATTCACCCCTAGAACGGCGATATTTTTGATATAATCCTTGTCGTGGCGCACCACCCCCAGCGTGTCATAAACTTCTTGCCCATGCGCCCATGTTTCCATCAAGCGTGCGGTGATGCTGGAGCGGGCGCTCATGTCCGGGCCAGACCATTTCAGCCGCACCTTTGGGTCAGTCGCTGAAAACCTGTTCGCAACCTGTGGGTAATAAGCGTGCCACGTTTCCAGCAACGCCCGACCGTGCAGCCCATCAAGCCAAATATTCTCGAAATTACGCAAACTGGTCTTATGCGCTTCCTCCGTCGCGGCGGCGATGAACGCGTCAACATCTGCGCCCCCTTTCAGGGACAAATCTGCAGCATGGTTCCAAATGTGCAGATGGCCGATTACATGATCAATAGACCACCCCTTAAACTGCGTCGGTTGGGCCAGCTCTGCGTCAGATTTGTCTTTCAACAGCCCATAGAGCGCATTGCTTTCGGCTTCAAAATCACTTGGTTGGTCAAACATTTCTTATCCACTCCCCTTCGAAAACCCGACTGATCAAACGCTCTGCGAGCCTTTGTCGTCACAGGCTTGGCCTACCCGCTCGCGACCGCAACATTCTGAGCTGTTACAGCCTTAAAAACGCGCGACACCAAAGCTGTTTGAATGCGTTCCGCGCCGGTCTTTTTCAAAGTAAGTCTCGAGGCAAATCGCCAACACTTGGCGCGTATCGCGCGGATCAATCAGCCCATCATCCATCATCCGCGCGGAGGTAAAGATAGCCTCCGACGCGGCTTCCATGCCTTGCTCAATCGCTTCGCTTTGCGCATCCAATTGTGCCTTTGCTTCCGCGCTCGGCTCTTGGCCTTTCGCCTTGAACCGATCCTCGGCCACGATGGCCAATACCTTGGCGGCCTGCGCGCCCCCCATCACAGCAGTCCGCGCCGTTGGCCACGAAAACGAAAACGCCGGCTTGAGAGATTGCGACCCCATGGCATAGTTGCCCGCCCCATAAGAATTGCCCACGACGATAGTGAATTTTGGCGGGCGAAAATTGGCGACGGCCTGAACCATTTTTGAGCCATGTTTGACTTGCCCCAACTGTTCGGGTTCTTTGCCAACAAGAAACCCTGTCGTGTTGTGCAGGAAAACCATCGGTGTGCCGGACTGATCGCAAAGCTGCAAAAACTGCGCGGCTTTATTGGCACCCTGCGGTGAAATCGGCCCGTTATTGGTCAGAACCCCGATCCGCCAGCCATCCAGATACGCATGACCGCAAATTGTGTCCGCCCCAAAGTCCGCCTTGAATTCAAGAAACTTGGAGCCGTCTACAATGCGGGCAACGACTTCGCGCATGTCATAAGGGATCCGCTTGTCCTTGGGCACAATGCCCATCAATTCCTCCGCCGGGTAAAGCGGGTCTTCGGGCGCTTTGTCCCGCATCAGGTTACGATTGGCCGCCGGTGGTAACTGGTCCATTATCTCACGCGCCACGCGGATACCATCGGCGTCATTTTCGGCAATGTATTCGCCCGTGCCCGTGACCGTGGCATGCATATCCGCCCCGCCCAGTTCTTCGTGGTCAGCAATCTCACCTGTTGCCGCCTTAAGCAACGGCGGACCCGCAAGGAAAATATGCGATTGCTCGCGCACCAAAACTACATAATCCGAAAGCGCCACATGATAGGCCCCCCCGGCTGTCGCATTGCCATGTGCAACCGTGATTTGCGGAATGCCCGCTGCAGAAAGCTCGGCTTGCTGGCAATAGATCGTTCCGCCATCAATAAATGTTCGCGCGCCCCATGGGTCGCTATTACCCTCGCCCGACATGTCCGACAGGTTGCCACCGCCACTTTCACTTAGCGAAATAATTGGCAGGCCCGTTTGAAAAGCGATCTGTTGCAGCCTCAGATGTTTGCGCATCGTCGCCGAATTGATGGTCCCGCCCTTGATCGCATAATTCCACACCATAACCAGAACCCGGCGGCCTTGGACAAATCCGATGCCCATAATCAGGTTCCCGCCCGCAGTGGTGCCATCCTTATCGCCCAGCATCTTGTAGCCGGCGATGGAGTTCAGCTCCAAAAACGGCGCCCCCGGATCAAGAAGATGCGCCAATCGCTCACGCGGCAACAACTTTCCCGCTTTGCTCGCGCGCTCCCGGTAACGCTCTTCGCCATTGCGGATCTGCTGTTCGATCTTGCGGATTTTGGCAAGGCTCTCGCTCATAAACGCATGATTTTCCGCGAAGTCTTCGCTATTGGGGTCTATCCCAGTTTCGATCGGGTTCATGTCGGGCCCTCGCTCTCGCCATCCAAGTCCACTTCTACCAACAACTGGCCTTTCTTGACCTGCGCACCAACCTGCGCCGCAACCGTTGTCACCACGCCATCCCCATCGGCCAATTGTCGGTGCTCCATCTTCATGGCCTCGACCGTCAACAGGGCTTGGCCCCTCTCAACCCGCGCGCCCGGCGTGACGTCTATTGCAACGACAAGGCCCTCCATGTTGGCCGTAATGCGACCGTTTCCAACGGCATCGCTGGTCATGGCCGGGGCATAGGTCTGATTGCTGAACTGCATGGATTGCCCCTGCGCGTCTAGAAAGATGTTGTCTTCCTTGATGGCAAATCTGACCCTTTGGCGAACGCCGCCGAGTGTCACCGTGGCAACGGGGGCAACCGTTTCGTGCAACAGAATGTCAAAGCGGTCCTCGCCAATCGTGACCAAGAACACCTCTCCATCGTGGTTCACTTTCACAGACCACGCGCTGTCACCGCTAGTCAATTTCATGCTCACCGCCGTGGGCGCCGAATTGCTCCAGCCCCACGGCGCGGCCTGCACTCGTGCCCGCTCCTGTTCGCTCAGCAGCACTACAGCCGCCAACGCGACATTGCCCAACGCCGGGCTTGCCGCTTGGGTTGTTTTCGCCAGCGTTTCGTCGTCGATAAACGCTGTGGTCGCTTGCCCCGCAACAAAACGCGGATCGGTCAATATTTGGCCCAGAAAGGCCTTATTGGTCTGCACCCCAAGGATCTTGGTCTCTTGCGTTGCCCTGACAAGACGGCGGCGCGCCTCTTCTCGGGTGGCGCCATAGGCGATCACCTTGGCCAGCATCGGGTCATAATACGGGCTGACCTCCAGCCCCGTTTCGATCCCGCAATCTACTCGTACACCCGCGCCTAGGGCAGGCTCCCAATGATGAATGCGCCCGGTTTGCGGCATGAAACCATTGCTCGGGTCTTCGGCATAAAGGCGGATTTCAATCGCGTGACCACTCAGCGCGATCTCCTCCTGCGCCTTTGGCAAAGGCTCTCCTGCTGCGATTTTCAACTGCCAATCCACCAGATCGGTGCCCGTTACCAATTCGGTAACGGGATGCTCAACCTGAAGACGGGTGTTCATCTCAAGGAAATAAAACGCGCCATCTTCCTCCACCAGAAACTCGACCGTGCCAACGCCGCAATAGCCACAGGCCAAGGCCGCATTGACAGCCACCTCGCCCATACGCGCGCGCAACGCCTCGTTCACAAAGGGTGACGGAGCCTCTTCAACCACCTTTTGATGGCGGCGCTGGATCGAACAATCCCGCTCTCCCAGATACACAGTCTGCCCGCTTTGATCGGCTGCAATTTGAATTTCGATGTGGCGCCCGTTCATCACCGCTTTTTCAAGGATAAGCTCGCCGCTGCCAAACGCGCTCTCTGCTTCGCTTCTGGCGGATGCCAATGCTGCGACCACATCTTTGGTGTCAGCAACCAACCGCATCCCGCGACCGCCACCACCGGCGGCGGCCTTGATCATCAGCGGAAAACCGATCCGCTCCGCTTCGGCCAAAAGGGCGTCATCGCTCTGATCCTCGCCCTGATAGCCCGGAATACAAGGCACCCCCGCATCATGCATGTGCTGTTTTGCGACGCGCTTGTTACCCATCAACTGAATCGCCTCTGGTGAAGGGCCGATGAAAATGAGCCCCGCGTCCCTACAGGCCTGCGCAAACTCAGCATTTTCTGACAGAAAGCCATAGCCGGGATGGATCGCCTCGGCCCCTGTGCGCTTGGCAGCCTCAAGTATCCTATCTGGGCGCAGATACGAGCTGCCCGCCTGTGCCGGCCCGATGCAAACAGCCTCATCCGCCAAGCCCACATGAGGCGCGGTGCTGTCCGCCTCGCTGAAAACAACCACGGACCGATACCCGGCATCATTGATGCTTCGGATAACGCGTGCGGCAATTTCGCCGCGATTGGCGACAAGAACCTTGGTGAATGCCTGTGCGCTCATCTCTTAATCAATCCCATTTGGGTTCACGTTTTTCCAAGAACGCAGCGATGCCTTCCTTGGCATCTGCGCTTTCTAGACAGGCATCAATTTGCTTGCGCAGATAGGGCAACGCTGCGTCGAAGCTCATTTCGGACTGCTGATTATAGGCGGCCAACCCCATTTGCATCGTGCCGGGTGCCAAACGCGCCATTTGCTGCGCCAACTCGGCAACCCGCGCCTGCAAATCTTTCGCTGGCACGGCTTCATTGATAAGCCCGTAGTGCGCCGCCTGATGCGCATTCATCGCCTCTCCCCGCATGATGAAATCCAGCCCAGCTCGCTTTGGCATAACACGAAACAGCCCCGCCATGACCATGCAAGGCCAAATGCCACGCTTGATTTCAGGGGCAGAAAACTCGGCATGATCGGCGGCGATAGCATGGGTTGCATTGCACACCATCAGCAACGCCCCCGCCAGTACAGATCCTTGAATTTGGGCAATAAGCGGCTTGTTCAGATGATAAATACGCAAGCTGATGTCATCAACACCACCACGTGCTGGCACATTAGACACCTCACCGGCCTCGGGCTCTCCCCTCATGCTGCGCAGATCACCACCAGCACAGAAAACATCCCCCTCCGCGGCCAGAACCACCACCCGAATGCTGCGCCGCTGTTTGGCGTAATCCAAGGCATAGATCAGCTCATTGGTCATCTCTGCATTGATCGCATTCTTGCGCTGCACCCGGTCCAGCGTGATCGTAAAAACATGGTCGCTTTCGTGAAGCTTAACCGTCGTAAAACGCAGCCCCTCCAGCGATAGGGTATCCAGTATTTCCGTCATGAAGCGCCCCGAATTTCGATTTGGTCAATGATCTGTTTGGGCGCGTCGATCATTTTTGCACGCAAATATTCCCCCAAAGACTTTGCCTGCCCGTCGATGCGCGTTGACGAGGAAACCCCTTCTTCCAAAATGCCATGAATAAAGAAATTCAGCGCCCTGATGTTGGGCAACGCATACCGATCAATGTCAAACGCGGCAGTATCCGGCATCAACGCCTTCATCTTCTCCACGCTCAAAAAGTCATGCAGAAAACCATAGGCCTCATCCGTCTTGGCCCAGACCCCCAGATTGGCGCAGCCCCCCTTGTCGCCCGATCGCGTTCCAAACAACCGGCCAAAGGCAATTTGCGCCGTTTCGCCCCCGGCGCGGGCGCGATGGCGTGACCGCTCGGTATTTTGAGAAACCGCGGTTCAAGCCCCAGTTGGCTGGTCGGAACAACCTCCGTGACCTTGCCATTTACATGCACCCGCTCGGTGATGTATTTACTGTCAACCAACGCGGGCCAGTGGACGACATAAGCCCCCCCGCGTTCGCCCCGGTTCGTGCACAAAAGCCCGGAAAATTCGCCAAAGCCAACTCGACGATCTTGGCCGAAAATATCCGCCCCACGATTTTCGAGTCGCTTGCTTTCACGTCGATTTTCAATGACGCAAAGGCCTGTTCATTGGTTTCAGGGTTCGGCTTGTCGCTGCGGATAAGCTGTTCACTCACCTGATCAAATCTGTCGCGGCCACCGATCGCCTCGAACAAAGCGTCGGTAAAAACCTTCGCCTTTTCTTCAATATCGAGCCCGGTCAGCAAGATTTCCATGCTGTTACGATACCCGCCCAGCGTATTGATGCACACCTTGTGCGTCACTGGCGGCATAGATCCACGGCACCCCGAGACGCGCACCCGGTCTATGCCCGTTTCCTCGATCTTGAGCGTGTCAAAATGCGCCACTACATCGGGATTAAGATACGCCGGAGACGACGTCTCATACAGCAATTGAGCGGTGACGGTTCCAACCGACACCAGCCCACCAGTGCCGGGATGTTTGGTGATGGTAAAGCAGCCATCGCGTTCGATCTCGGCAATGGGATAGCCGATGTTCGCAAAACTATTTACCTCTTGGAAAAAGGCATAATTGCCCCCTGTTGCCTGTGCCCCGCACTCAATTATATGCCCCGCGGCAAGCGCACCCGCCAAGGCATCATAGTCATCTCGCGCCCAACCGAACTTCCAAGCGGCCGGACCAATAACAACGGCGGCATCTGTCACACGTGGACAAATGACGATATCCGCTCCCTGCGTTAAGGCCTCTGCAATACCCCACGCCCCGAAATAGGCGTTCGCCGTCACGGGCTGATGCCGCGACTCCGCCAATTCGCGCCCGGTATCAATGTTGACAAAACGCTCCCCAACAGCCCCCAGATCTTCCAGTCGTGGGATCAGATCATCCCCGTCGATATAGGCAACCGTCGCCTTCAAACCCAACTCGGCAACGATCGCTTCGACCTCTTCCGCCATGCCCTTGGGGTTAAGTCCGCCTGCGTTGGTCACAATTTTTATATCGCGCTCAAGTGCGGGCTCTATGACCTCGCGGATCTGCTTGAGAAAAGTTCCGACATAGCCCGCCTCCAGGTTTTTGGCCTTTTGACCATGCAGGATCGACATGGTCAGTTCCGCCAGATAATCACCGGTCAAAACGTCAATTGGCCCGCCCTCGATCATCTCGCGCGCCGCCGACAGCTTGTCTCCGTAAAAACCGCTGCAATTGGCAATCCGAATGACATCGGCAGCGTCATCATTGATGCGGTTCACAATCATACTCCCATCTGGCGTGCCGCCAGATCGCGCAGGATTTCTTCCGAACCGCCTCCAATCGCATTCACCCGGACCTCGCGGTAAATCCGCTCGATCCGACACCCGCGAAGATATCCCGCGCCGCCCAAAATCTGCATCCCCTCGCGGGCACAGAACTCCATGGTGAGCGTCGCCTGAACTTTGAGAAGCGACAGATCGGCAATCGGTTTTTCACCCGCACCAACCCGCAGCGCGCATTGCTCCAGATAGGCTTGTGTCGCGTTGATCTTGCGCGCCATCTCGGCAAGCTTGTGACGGATCACCTGATGATCCGCCAACCGTTTACCAAAAGTCTTACGGTCTCTCGCCCATGCCAACGCATCTTCAAGACAGACCCGCGCCAAAGCGTTCGCGCTGGCCGACATCCACAAACGCTCGGTGTTGAAATTCGCCATAATCCCCTTAAAGCCTTGGTTTTCCTCACCGATAAGGTTCTCTGCCGGAACACGCACATCGTCAAAATAAAGCGCCGCAGTGTCGGATGCCCACCACCCCTGCTTTTTCAAGGGCGTTCTGGTGAACCCCTCTCGCTCCCGTTCGATCAACAGCAACGAAACACCCGCCGCCCCCTCGCCGCCGGTGCGCACCGCAACCGTATAATAATCGGCGCGCATACCGCCGGTGATGAACATTTTCGATCCGTTGACGATGTAATGATCGCCATCCCGCACCGCCGTCGTGCGCAGGTTGCTCACGTCGGACCCGCCAGAAGGCTCGGTCACCGCCAATGCATGAATCTTTTCACCGGCAAGAACCTGTGGCGCAATCCTGCGCTTCATGTCTTCGGAACCGGTCGCAAGAACCGGCGGCAATCCGATGCTGTGAACCAACAAGCTGGCATTGATCCCACCCGAACTGCACCGCGCCATTTCCTCGGCCGTGACCAGTATAAAAAACGCATCCGACACCGGGATACCGCCGTAAGCTTCAGGATACCCTGCCCCCAAAAGCCCCACTTGCGCCGCCTTGGTATAGAGCGCGCGCGGGAATTCCCCCGCTTCGTCCCATTCGTCGACAAACGGCATGATCTCTTTATCGACAAAGGCACGCAATGTGGCGCGCCACGCCTGATGATCCTCGGTGTAAAATGGTCCTTGATATCGATGGTCAAAATCAAACGGGCTCTGCCCGCCATCAAACTCGATTGGCATTTTTCTTCCCCCTTGGACCGCCTCCCAACGGCCGTAGGCCAAAAACAGTCCATCTGGATTGACTTTATTCACCCCATTCAAGACCTGTCAATATTTCAAATCCATCCGGTTTGACTTTTTTCGAAAACTTAGGCCCTATCCCTCAATCCCTACCCTTGCCTCCGCACGGGCACATAGGTGTTCAACCGGTCGCTTGCTCAGGGGAACACAACCCTCCGGGGCACGGCGGTCAAAGCGGAAAGGTTACGACATGAACTCGGCTGAGGGACTTGGAAAGCAGCAAGCAAAAAGCAGGCGCGTGCGCAAGGAAATTTGCGAAGCAACAATTACTTGCCTGATAAAGCTCGGCTATGGTGAAACCTCGCTTCAGCGCGTCGCAAACGAGGCCGGCTTCTCAAAAGGTGCCCTTCAACATCACTTCCCAAGCAAGGAAGACCTGATGGTGGCGACCTCCGACATGCTGTTGGAACGTCCCTTCATGCAGCCCCGAAATTCCGAAAGCATCCCGGAAACCGTAGAAGCGGCAATCCTGTCCAACTGGAAAAAACTCACCAACACCGATGCCTATCTCGCCCTGCTTGAAATTCTGATCGCGACGCGCACGGACCTGAAATTGCAAGAGCGCATCAAAGACAAACTGGAAATGTGGAATGACGAGCTTGACCAACTGGCGTTGCGCACGTTCCGCTCCACAACAGGAACAGACGAGGACGTCATCGCCATTCAGACGATGACAAGAAGCCTCATGCGGGGGCTGGTCATTCAGGATCGCTATTCCTCAAACCCTGAAGAGACGACAAACCTGATACATCGCTGGATCGACTTCATCTCGCCCGAATTAGAGCTGCGCAAAAATGCCCCAAAAGAGAGCGGAGCCAAGGCGGGCAAGGCCTGAAAAGTCCTTTGCCCGCCCTGCCCCAATCCTTACCGGTCTTCTTTAGCTCCAATGCGCGACTGAGCGCCGCTCAAAGCTCTCACGGAACTGGCGCGTTGAGTTGACCATCAACTCCCCGGTTCCCCAATCCAAGATGACCGCATATTTGCGCACCGCATCCATCTCGTTGATCTCACCGTCGCGATACATTTTCGAAACGGCTTCGGGATCCATGCGCGCCCAGTCCACCCGGTTCTGCCGGATGTGCGCCCGCGCCCGCTCGGTGCCCTCTGTATCCACTTCATAATCCAGCAGCTCAGCGTCGTTCACCTTGATCACAACGCCATAGTCAATCTCGGCACGCCCAACCGAGACATATTCGTCGATCACATCCTGCAGCACCCGCTCCGGGTCACGCTCCATCGGATCGCCGTAACCACCGCCACCCGCCGTTGGGCGCGTGAACTTGTCACCGCTTTTGATCTTATAGTTGGAAAAGACCGATCCGAGCCAATTCTGCTCGCCTGTTTCGGCGTGTTCGATCATAAGCCCGTGCGGCATCGACGGCAGACCGCCTTCAACGCCCCAGACAACCGCGCGCTCTCGATCGCAAATATACGACATCACGGTATTGTCGGCCTCCAACAGGGTCGAGGCCTTGATGACCCCCGCACCACCGCGCCATTTTCCGGGCCCGGGGCTGTCCTGTTTGATCTGGAATTCATCCGCCCGCGTGGGGTTCACCCGCTCGTTCCCCTCTGATGGCTGAGACATCAAGCCGGTGCCGAAACAGGCGGTGGTCACATCGCTGCCATCCTTGCCGTTGCGCCCGCCCCAACCGCCGGGCAACCACTCGTAGAACATGTAAATCGGCTTTTCAGGCTTACGCAGGTCATTGCCCCCAGCAAGGAGGTACTCAAGGTTAAAGGCACAGGCGATCGCCCGTTCCGGCATGATCTGCGACCACATCTCGAAAATCGCGTTCATGATCTTCTCAAAAGGCATCAGGAACCCGGTCACGGCCACAGGCCATTCTGCGCTCACAACACTGTTCGCAGGGGCTTTGACCTCGACCATGCGATAGAATCCACTGTTCAACGGCAGATCCGGGAAAAAAGTCTTCATCCCCGCAACAACGGCCGAAAACGTCGCGCCGTGTGCGGAATTATAGATCGACGAGATCGTTGGGTGGCTGCCTTCAAAATCATAGACAATCTCATCACCCTTGATCGTCATTTTGATGTGAATCGGGATCATCCCCTCGCCCGCACCGGGATCACGGTCGATATAGTCCACCGCCTCCCATGTGCCATCCGGCAAATCGGAAATCCGCTGGCGCACGGCGCGTTCAACATAATCCTGAACCTCGTCCATGCCCCGGGTCACCTGATCGCGCCCGTATTTGCCAACAAGACGCTGAAGTTCGCGTTCTGCCACCTGCGTGGCTTGTGCCTGTGAATGGATATCACCGATGATCGAGGCAGGATCACGCGTGTTGGCCGCGATCATATTCGCAACGTCGGAACAGAACTTGCCCTTGTGGAACAACCGGATCGGCGTGATCCGCACCGCCTCACCAAACATCTCATGTGCCGTGACATTAAACGATCCCGGAACAGAGCCGCCAAGGTCCGACCAATGCCCGTTGGATTGCGAAAACCCGATCAGCGTCTCTTCGTCAAAAATCGGCCGGATCAAGCGCACATCGCTGAAATGCGTGCCCCCCGCATAGGGGTCGTTGATCGCATATACATCGCCCGGATACATGTCTCCTTCAAAGACGCGGATCACGTCCTTGCAGGTATAATGCAGCGTGCCAACATGCACGGCGATGTCCGAATTGCCCTGAGCGACGCAATTGCCTTGGGCATCGTGCAACCCATTCGAGAAATCCCGATTGTAGATCACAAAGGAATAGCAGGTTCGCAGCATCTGCTCTGCCATTTGATCCACCGAGGTGATGAAAGAGTTCTTGAGAACTTCGAAGGTGACCGGGTCAAGGTCCTGTCTGGATGTCGTGTTCATGTCTCAGTCCTTCGCTCGAATAAGAATGTTCATGTATTGATCGACGGTCGCCGTTGATTGGGGCGGCACGACGACGGTGGAATCGACCTGTTCGACGATGGCCGGACCGGTGAATTCGGCCCCCGCTTTCATCAAAGCCCGGTCGTAAACAGCGGCTTCGGTTTTTTCGCCTTTGAACCAAACCGCACGCGTGCCGATTGGGTCGGGCGTATGCGCCACCACCTCGAACGAGGGCAACTCGGCCTTTTGCACAACGCCCGTAGCC
The DNA here is from genome assembly GCA_025916135.1 of Rhodobacteraceae bacterium D3-12. Lineage (NCBI taxonomy): Bacteria > Pseudomonadati > Pseudomonadota > Alphaproteobacteria > Rhodobacterales > Roseobacteraceae > Phycobium > Phycobium rhodophyticola. The sequence goes on from CP104793.1 coordinate 2,318,523, forward strand.
TTCACGCCAACCCGGAAAATACTGACCGGAGAGTCTTCCCTGCGGAAATTGTATTCCCGCTCGTGTTCGGCATGGAACCCGCTCACCAGATCGCTGGTGCTCGTGATTTTTGAGGGCGCCGAGACCGACAGAGACCGCCATTGGCCCTGATACATCATCTCGACCGTGCGTTGCAGCACCGTATCATCCGGCGACACACCTTCGTGGTGCAGCCGCTCAAGCGCCTCTTTTTCGATCTTGGCAAATGCCTTTTCAAGGGATTGCGGCGTCGTGTCGGCGGCATCGGCCATAAAGCTGTCGGAAAAATCATGCTGGATATCGACCAGCAAGCATCCCATGGCCGAGGTCACCCCCGGATTGGGCGGCACAATAACGATCGGAATAGCAAGCTCGCGCGCAACAGCGGCACCATGCAACGCACCCGCCCCGCCAAATGCCACCAGCGCGAAATCGCGCGGATCATGGCCCCGGCTGATGGAAAGCAACCGCACAGCATTGGCCATATTGGCATTGGCAACGTCGATAATCGCCTCCGCCGCCGCGTGTAATTCCATCCCGAATGGCTCTGCCACGGTCTCGCGCACCGCCTTTTCGGCCAAAGCAGGGTCAAGCGTAATATCCCCCCCGGCGAGGCTGTGACCCAACCGGCCAAGCACGACATTGGCGTCACTGTTGGTGGCCACTTCGTTGCCATTGGAATAACAGGCAGGCCCCGGATAGGCCCCCGCCGATTGCGGCCCGTTGCGCAGCGATCCGCCCTCGTCTTTCCATGCCAACGATCCGCCACCGGCGCCAATTGTCAGAACCTCAATGCTGGGAAAGCGGATCGGATAGCCGTATTCGATGAACCAGTCCTTGGTCACAGTCGACTCGCCCCGATACGTCAGCGACACATCGGTGCTGGTGCCGCCCATATCGAACCCGATCGAGTTCTCATAGCCGCACAGGTTGCCGATAAACCGACTGGCGATGGCACCCGCCGCAATGCCGGACCCGGCCAGCCGCGCTGCAAAATCTTTGACACTCGCAGGCGTCATCACGCCGCCGCCCGTGTGCAAAAGCAGCAGGTCTCGCTCGTATCCGCCCTCGGTCAGCTTTTCCCCAAGCCGCGAAACATAATCGACAACAACGGGCGAAACGACAGCGTTCACCATCGTGGTCGAAAACCGCTCATGTTCAAAGATCTCCGGCATAACTTCGGAAGAAATCGAAATGTGAACGTCCGGCATCTCTTCACGCAAGATTTCGCGCATGCGGACTTCGTTTTCACCATTCACATATGAATTGATGAAACACACCGCAATCGCCTTCACCCCGCGTTTGCTCAGCAACGCTGCAACCCTGCGCGCCTCTTGTTCGTCCAACTCCTGAATGACCTTGCCGGACGCATCAATGCGCTCCTTAACAGTCAAACGATCCCGCCGGGGGATATAGGGTTTGGCCACATCCTTATAGGTATCCCACAGGTCTTCCTTGTTCGAGCGCCGGATCTCCACAACATCGCGAAACCCCTCGGTACAGACCATTGCCGACCTCGGCAATTTGCGGGTGATCAGGGCATTGGTGGCAACGGTGGTGCCATGCGAAAACATACTGACATCCGCAAGGTCCACTTTTGCATCCGCCACTCCGGTCATGATCGCGCGCAACGGATCGTCAGGTGTCGAAGGCGTCTTTTCGATCCTGATCTGGCCGCTCTCCTCGTCCATGATACAAACGTCGGTGAATGTCCCCCCGACATCTACTGCCATTCTCGTCTTTGTCATCGCTCGTTCCTATCCTTTTCGGCGCTTGCCTATTGGCCAGCAGAGGTTGTTCTGCGCAAACGGCGCAGCTATTCGGTCTCATGGTTGACGTGTTGTCAGTTGGTTTTCAGAGCTTGTCGGGCATCATCACCCGATGCAGTTACCCAGGGCGAATTTCCGCCTCGGATCGGGCTTTCTTACGGGTGTCCGACGGCGTACAGCCGAACCTGACACGATAGTGTTTGCAGAACTGCGCATGGTCATAGAACCCCCACTCGTTGGCGATCTGCGCCACCGTCGAACTGTCATGAACCAACGTGAGCGTCTCGTGACAGCGGGTCAGTCGTTTGTCGCGGATATAGCTGGCAACCGAGCAATCATTCTCGGCAAACAACCCTTGAAGATACCGTAAAGAGATACCGCAGGATTCCGCCACAAGCATCGGCGTAAGGTTCCTGTTGGCAAGACTATCTCGGATGAACTGCTCTGCGCGCTGCAAATGCGCGGCACGAATGGTCGAAACCGAACTGCCCAAAATGCGATCGTCGCTTCGCATCGACAGGCACAACAGGTCCAACAAATGCTGCCCCGCCATCTCACGCGCGGCATCGTCAATAACATCAATACTGTCGATCGTGTTGCGCACGGCCCCCACAAAAAACGAACCCACGCCAGAGGTCGCATCGAAGGTCAAAGCACTAAGCCGCTCCGTCGGTCCAAGCCGGGATTGAACGCTGGACGTTGGCACCTTTAAAACCCACAGCTTGTTGCGCCGTTCATGAGAGAACTCATAAGGCATGTCCCCCTGCTCGACCAAAAAACCACCGGGCCCACAGCGGGTCTGCCGCGAGGCTTGGTGAAAATTCACATCCCCCCCATGAGGGATCGTGATCAGCAGACTGTTGTCCTTTTCTTTCTCGAAATGGCTCTTGTGACGCCGGTACATAACCCCGTCACATTGCATTTCCGAAAGCCCCACGATCCCCAATCCCCAAGACTTGAGCGAGCCGCTGAACGACTTGGGGTCACGGCATTGCACCGACAACGGAAAATAGGTCTCTGAAATCGTTCGCGACCACATCGCGTTTTTGTCGATCGAACCTTGCATCCTTTTCTCCCGTCCAGCGGTTTACCACAAACCCCGGACCTGCATTCCACCTTCAACTCTACCCCATAACAAATTTGGAAATAGGCGATTTGCGCACAAATATTTGGGTCACGCCAAAGCCGGCACAATCAACAGGCTCCAAGTCGGGTGCAGCAGGCACGGCGCACGATGTTTGAGCGAACCAAATATTCTTCACCCTCTCCCCCTCAGACCCGCATCACCCAGTCCCAGCTGACCAACACGATCCGTCGCCCATACTAGTCGCTCAAAAGGAATTCGTCGAATTATTTGGTGGATTTCACGCCGCGCAAGGTCGACCGCTTAAGAAAGCAGCGAGATAACAACAGGCAAGGTGATCGCAGAAAAAGCAGTGCCATAAAGGACAGTGCGGGCAGAAAGCGGCACGCTAATCCCCTCGGCGCGGGCCATGACATAGACATTCGCGGCTGGCGGCAACGCCCCCATAATAATGGCCGTCGCGACCCAAACGGGATCAAAGCCAGTAAAAACCATGAACGCCAAGGCGACGGCCAATGGATGCACAATCAGCTTCACAACAAGACACGCCCCAAGCCTTGTATCCAGCGCGCGACTCCGGTTTCGCGCCAGCGTCAAACCGAGCGAGAACAGAGCCGCAGGCGCAGCGGCGTTTTGAAATCCGCTCAGGGGCGTGTCCAGTGCCGCAGGCAAATCCCACCCCGTTCGCGCAAACAAAAGCCCCGCCAGCGTTGCCAAAATAAACGGATGTGTCACAACTTTGCGCAAGGATGCAGCGAGGCGCGCAAAATTGCGAATTCCGCCGTCGATCATGGCGGGCCAAATGGTAAAGATCAGCAGCACATCAGCGCAAAAGACAAAAGCCGCAGGCGCCCCTGCCGCAGGGCCAAGAACAGCAACCGTCAAAGCAGGCCCCATGTAGCCAATGTTGGAATAGCTGGCCGCAAGCCCGAACACCGCCGGATGGTCCTCGGTTTTGTTGCGACGCCCGATCAGCCAGCCGAGCACAAACATCGCCCCGGTCATCGCGGTGGTCACGGCCAAGAACCCCAGCAGGCTCGCCGCGCCCGGCGGGACGACGCGCACCGATTGAAACAACAGTGCAGGCAAGGCGATGTAAAAAATGAACGCATCCAGCCACCGCTGCTGTTCGGCCCCATGGCGCAACAGCAACTGAGCCGCAACTCCGGCAAGGATATACACAAAGAACGGCGCGATCAGTCCCAGACCAACGATCATACTATGACACTCCGCTGGCCTGTTCTGATAATCGCACCGTATTTGAGACGACTGCTGTTCATGGCGCAAGCCTATGAGCGATATGCACCGTTAGCACAAGTCTGCGCCAGTCAAAGCTGCTCATAGCCGGTCAATGCCGGACAAGGTCAGTCATAATTGCAGCTTCGGCGATAGGAACGCAGAGGTGAAATACGACCGCAAAGCTTCTATCGCCGGAGTAAGCGGCGTGGCGCGGTTCAAAGCCAGCCCCACATCCATCGTCGGAATTTCCACATCCGTCGACACCGTCTCGATCCGCCGCCCTTCAAGCGACCAAGGCCGATACACCATATCGGACAAAATCGTCACCCCCTGCCCGTTCGCCACAAGCGATCGCACCGCCTCAACAGAAGAGGTGCGCAGCTTGATATTTGGGTGAGCATTGTTGCTATTCCAATACTTCATAGTGGAATGCGCAGCCTCATCCACCGTCAGCATTACATAGGGTTCGTTGGCGATCTGCTGGAGCGAGATTTCCTTGTCTTCGCCAAAGGGGTGCCCCGCTGGCACCCACAGACGGCGCGGTGATTTCAGCAACGTCAAAGTCTCGATCCCATCGCGATGGATGTTCGAGGTCAACGCCACCGCCATGTCGATCTGGCTACGCAGCAATTGCTCCTCAATGCTCTGTCGGTTCAACTCGACGATGTTCAGTTCGATTTGCGGATAAAGCTGCGCCAGCCGCGCAATATGAAACGGCAGGAAATACCCCAGCACCGTGTAAGTCGCGGCAATAGTCAGGCTGCCACTGATGTCGGACGCTCCACGGTGGATATGATGCGCCGCCTCCACCTTATCGAGGATGTCTCGCGCCACGGGCAAGAATTCACGCCCGGCCTCGTTCAACTCCATTCCCAAGGCGCGACGCTGAAAGAGCGTTACGCCCAAGATTGCCTCTAATTCACGCACTGATGCGGTCACAGAAGACTGTGAAATCGACAACAAACGCGCAGCCCGGCTAACTTGGCCGGTCTCCGCCGTGGCAACAAAGTACTTCAGGTGCTTGAAATTCAACTCTAAATTTCCTTTTCCAAAGCCGCCGCCATACAATTATCTGATTTTTTAATAATGCATCAATAAAAAAATGAAATATCAATTTCGCTGCAAGCTGCCATCATGGATCACAACAACAAAAGGATGTGACCATGAAAGAGGTCGTCGACCTAAATTGCGACATGGGTGAAGGTTTCGGTCAGTGGGTGCTTGGCGATGCCCCTGACGAAGAGATCATGAAAATCATCAGTTCCGCCAATATCGCTGCGGGTTTTCATGCGGGCGATCCGAACTCAATGAACCGTGTTATCAAGCTCGCCCAAGCGCATGGCGTAGGGCTCGGCGCGCACCCGGGATATGCCGACTTACAAGGTTTCGGGCGCCGCTATATCAAGACCGACGCGGCAGAGCTGATCAATGACATCGTCTATCAGATCGGCGCCATCCGCGAATTCGGACGACGCCACGGTGCCCAGTTGCAGCATGTGAAACTGCATGGTGCCCTCTATATGGAGGCCGCCGCGAACGAAGACCTGTCGCAGATGCTGGTCGACACGCTTCAGGCAACCAGCCCCACGTCGCTTCTGTTCTGCATGGGAATCTCCAAAACCTATGCCGCGGCCCAACGCGCCGGCCATCCGGTGATCCGCGAATTCTATGCCGACCGGGATTACGACAATACCGGCTCCATCGTCTTCCGGCGGCAAGTGGGCCGGCCCGACCCTGAACAGATCGCTGAAAAATGCGTAAAAGCGTGCAAAACCGGCAAGGTGACCACGGTCGAAGGCGACGAGATCGAAATTCCGTTTGAATCGATTTGCTTTCACTCCGACACACCCGGCGCATTAAACATGGGTCAGGCCATCCGCGCCGGTCTGCAGGATGCAGGCATCCGGATCGCAACGGCAGCCGAAATCGCGAAAACCCTATAACAAGACCGACCAATAAAGGAGGCCATCATGGCTCATATCCTCTCCCCCGTCCCCGGCACATTCTACACCCAATCCGCTCCGGGTGAGCCGTTGTTCAAAACGCCCGGCGATGCCATCGCCGCCGGTGATGTCATCGGCCTGATCGAGGTCATGAAAACCTTTATCGAAGTCAAGGCCGAGGCCGCAGGCACCTTCAAAGAATATGTCGTGGAGAATGGCGCGGCGATTGGCGCAGGCGAATGGCTTGCTGAGTTCGAGGGCTGATCCATGCCAATCAAACGTTTGCTGATCGCCAACCGCGGCGAAATCGCGGTGCGGATCATCCGCGCAGCCAAGGCGATGGGTATTCACACCATCCAGGCCCATTCCGAAGCTGACGCCGACATGCTGGCAGTGCGGATGGCGGATGAAGCGGTCTGCATCGGCCCTGCCCAAGCGGCGCACTCCTACCTCAACGTCGACGCGATGCTAGAAGCGGTCAAGTCGACACAGGCGGATGCGGTCCACCCCGGCTATGGCTTTATGGCTGAAAACGCCGATTTTGTCCGCGCGCTCGAAAAGGCCGGTATCACCTTTGTCGGCCCCTCTGCCGACACGATCGACCGGATGGGCGACAAGGTGGCCGCCAGACAAGCTGCCGAAGCCGCCGGCGTGCCGGTTGTCCCCGGCTCAAAAGGACGGCTTGATACTGTCGACGACGCAGTCGCCGTAGCTGCCGATCTGGGCTACCCCGTGATGATCAAAGCCGCAGCAGGCGGCGGTGGCAAAGGCATTCGGATTGCCGACAGCGAAGCCGACCTGCGCAAAATGGCACCACAGGCACAGGCCGAGGCCAATGCAGCCTTCGGCGACGGCGGCCTCTACCTTGAGCGGGCCATCAACGCGCCGCGACATATCGAAGTTCAGATTATGGGCGATGGCACCGATGCGGTGCACTATTTTGAACGCGAATGCTCCATGCAGCGCCGCCGCCAGAAGGTCTGGGAAGAAGCCGGTGCCTCCTGTCTCGACGAGGCGACGCGCGCCCATCTCTGCGATACCGCCGTGGCTCTGGCCAAGGCCGTCGGCTATGTCGGTGCCGGAACGCTTGAATATCTCTATGACAGCAAAACCAAAGAGTTTTTCTTTATCGAGATGAACACCCGAATACAGGTCGAACACCCGGTCACGGAAATGCTGACCGGCAGCGATTTGGTTCAGGAAATGATCCACGTCGCAGGCGGCGGCAAACTGCGCCAGTCACAACAGGACATCACCCGAAGCGGCCACGCCATCGAAGTGCGGCTCAATGCCGAAGACCCGGCCATGCAGTTCCTGCCCTTCCCCGGCAAAGTCGACAGCCTGCGCCTTCCCGAAGGCAAGGGCATCCGCTTCGACCACTTCCTCTACGAAGGCTATCAAGTGCCGCCGTTCTACGATTCCCTGCTGGGCAAGCTTATCGTCCACGCCGAAGATCGTGCCGCCGCAATCGCGCTGTTGATCACGGCTCTGGAAAAGCTGGAAATCGGCGGCCTCAAGACCACAACACCCCTTCACCTCGCTTTGGCACATGATCCTTCCGTGCGGGCAGATGACTTTCATACGCAATGGCTCGAGCCTTGGCTGGCTGCGGGCAACCTCAACGCAACCCCTTAACGACAAGAGGCAAACCGTGAAAACACGTTATACCTACGGTGGCGACGAACATATCTACGTCGAGATCGACGATGAAATGTCGCTGGATGCATTTTTCAAATCGCTCTCGATGAGCAATGCAGTGCGCGATGCCAATATCAAAGGCGTCACAGAAATCTGCCCCGCAAACGCGTCCTTTCAAGTGCGTTTTGACCCTGATGTCATCGCGCCCGACGAGATGATGAAAAAGGTGCAGGAGCTGGAGCACAAGGCCGGAGATGCCGAGAAACGCCTGAAAACCCGGATCATCGAAATCCCGGTCTACTACCAAGACCCTTGGACCCACGAAACGCTCATGCGCTTCCGCGAGCGCCATCAGGATCCCTCGGGCACCGATCTCGACTATGCGGCGCGGATCAACGGGTTTGACTCTGTTGACGGCTTTATCGAAGCGCATCATTCGCAGCCGTGGTTCGTGTCGATGGTTGGCTTTGTGGCCGGGTTGCCCTTCCTCTACCAATTGGTCGAGCGCGAAAAACAGCTGCAAGTGCCGAAATACCTGCGCCCGCGCACCGACACCCCCAAACTCACGGTTGGCTATGGCGGCTGCTTTTCCTGTGTCTACTCCGTGCGGGGGGCTGGCGGCTATCAGATGTTCGGCGTGACCCCGATGCCAATCTTCGACCCCGAACAAAAGCAAAGCTACCTCAAAGACTTCATGGTGTTTTTCAAACCGGGCGACATCGTGAAATGGAAACCCATCGACCGCGCAGAATATGACCGCATTCTCGCAGAGGTCGAGGCCGACACCTATGTGCCGCGCATCGCCGAAGTCGATTTCGATCTCGAAGCCTTCAACGCCGATATGCCTGGCACCAACGCCAAACTGATGGAGGCACTCAATGTCGCTTAAAGTCATTCAACCGGGCCTCTCGACCTCGATTCAGGATCTGGGCCGACCGGGCTATTTCCACCTTGGCATCCCGATTGGTGGCGCGATGGACCGCTTTGCAATGCGTGTCGCCAACATGCTTGTCGGCAATCCCGAAGGTGCCGCTGGCCTCGAAGTCGTGTTCATGGGCCCCGAACTCCTGTTCGAGTCGGACGCTCTGGTCGCTGTGACCGGTGCGACCCTCCCGGCAAAGGTTGACGGCGTTGTCCAAGACGGCTGGACCGCATTTGCCGTCAAAGCGGGCCAGACCCTGAGCTTTGATTTCCTCAAATCCGGCGCGCGCGCCTATATCGCAATCAGCGGCGGGATCGACACGCCCACCGCGCTTGGCAGTCGCTCGACCTATCCCATCGGCGCGCTCGGCGGCATCGAAGGGCGCAATATCGGCGCCGGTGACGTGATCCCCTTGGGCGAAGCTGACATGATTGAACCGGGGCTAAACGTCCCTGCTGAACTGCGCAGACTACCGGGCACACCGGCCGAGTTGCGCGTGCTTCCCGGTCTTTATTGGCACCGACTCACCCCGGCTGCACAGCAAGGTTTCTTTGATGACGACTGGACCGTCGCGCTCGAAGCCGACCGCATGGGGTACCGCTTCAAAGGTGGCGAACCACTGGAATTTGTCGACCGCGAACAGCCCTTCGGTGCGGGCGCCGATCCTTCCAACATCGTCGATGGCTGCTATTCCTATGGCTCTATCCAAGTGCCGGGCGGCTTGGAGCCGATTGTCTTGCACCGCGATGCGGTGTCGGGCGGTGGCTATTTCACGCTCGGGGCGATTATCTCGGCCGACATGGATCTGATCGGGCAATTGCAACCGCATACCCCGGTGAAATTCCGCAAAGTGGACATGAACGAGGCCATTGAGGCCCGCGCCGAGCGCAAGAAAATGCTCGCTGCAGTGCGTGCCCACCTCGGCTAAACACCAAAAAAACTGCGATCCGGCGGCTTGCTTTGCCCCAATCCGCCGGATCACACCCCTTGGCGCTTCTAAAGCGCTTCCTTGAAGCCAATCTGCATTTGAGTTCTGTTGCAACAGACCAAACATCTACGCCGGGGCAATGTCCTACCCCGCAAGAAGGAGAGCAGATCCCCACATGCCAGCCCGTTCCTCAAGCGCACATAAACTTGCCTCACCGCCAAACCACAAACGCCGTGTCCTTCGGGTTCGCGGAACCGATGTGACGCTGCTGGAAGAGGTGCGCAAAATGGCCGTGGCGGACCTCGGCTTTGACATCAAGCACGAGTCGCTCGACTTTCTCACCTGTCAGCACTTGGCGGCGGTCTCTCCTCAGGACTACGACATCTACGAACAATGTTTCCACAACCTCGACATCGTTTGGTATTGGGGGGCGCTGCAACCCATCGAGACCAACAGGATCAAGCAGTGGGACAATATCGGTGACCTCTCCAAAGCCGGCGGCATCAGCAAATACACTTGGCAGGGCCACGGCGACGCCCCGGTGCTCAAGCTATACGTCCAACCCGATAGCACATTGGGCCAGCAGCCGATGCCAACCATCAGCATGTTGCCAACCGCGCATAACGTCGACAGCTTTGGCTTTGATCGCCGCCTCTTCCGCGACGAACACCCCGAAGGGGCAAGCTGGGCGATGTTGCTCGACAGGCGCGCGCGTGGCCGCATCGCTTTGGTGGATGAGCCTGCAATCGGCATCTTCGACGCCGCCCTCGCCGCCGAGGCGAACGGCGATTTGACCTTTCAGGACATCGGCAACATGACGGTGGACGAGATCGACAGCCTCATGGCGCTTCTCGAAACCCTGCGGCAACAAGGCTTCTTCGCCGGAAGCTGGGTGTCCCCGGACGAGGCCGAGGCGTTCATTCTGTCAGACCGTGTCTCGGTCCAGAGCATGTGGTCGCCCTCCTACGGCAATCTGCGCGAGATGACGGGCGTGTTCTGCGAAAGCGTGCCACGAGAAGGCTATCGCGCGTGGCATGGCGGTGCCTCCCTCGCCCGCCATCTCAGCGGCGTAAAGCTGGACATGGCTTATGAGTATCTCAACTGGTGGCTCACCGGACCGGCTGGCGCGCTTATGGCACGCCGGGGCCATTACATGACCAATGTCGAAGGCGTGCGCGAATATCTCAGCCCCGAGGAATGGGGCTATTGGTATGACGGCGATCTGGCGCCCTGCGATCTCAAAGGACCAGACGGCAAAATTGTTGTCCGCGCAGGTCAACGCCGCCCCGGCGGTGCCTATCGCGAACGGGTCGGTCGGATCGCACTGTGGAACACCGTGATGGACGAATACAACTATGCCGCCCGCGCATGGAAGCGTTTCATGGCAGCCTTGGGAACAACCACAGCATGAGCATGAAACCAACCAGCCCGGGCCAAGAACCGCTTTATGAAACCATCAGCCGCGTTTTGCGGTACAACATTCAATCAGGCCGCTTGCCGGACGGGCTCGTCCTGATTGAAGGGCCGATCGCCAAGCTGATGCAGACCAGCCGCGCCCCCGTGCAGGCCTCGTTGCGGATGCTGAACGCCGAAGGGTTGATCCACCGCTTTCGTGGCCGCGGCTATCTGGTAGGAAACGGCGCAACCCCCCTCACCCCAAACCGCCGCCCCCTCGAAGAATTCGGCTTTGCCATCCCAGACGAGTCGCGCGCAGCTCTCGCAGTTCGTGGCACCTGGCAAAGAGTCTATGACAAGGTCGAGGCCGAAATAGCCGCCTGTCAGATTTTTGGCGAATTCCGGGTGATCGAAACCGAGCTGGCCAACCACCTCGGCGTCAGCCGCACCGTGGCGCGCGATGTTCTGAGCCGCTTGAACGAACGCGGCCTGATCCGCAAAGGGGCCACGTCGCACTGGCTCGCAGGGCCCCTCACCGCGCGCACTCTGCGCGAAAAGTTCGAGTTGCGCAGCATCATGGAACCCTCGGCCTTGAAACTGGCCGCCGAACATATCGACCACACCCAGATCACACAGGTCTGCGAACAGATCGAAAGCGGCAAGGTCAAGGACGCCGCCGAGCTTGAGGATGCGCTGATGCGCCATTGCCTTGGCCGTGCACCGAACAGCGCATTGGTTGAGATCATCAGCAACAATCGCCTGCTTTTGTCGGCAACGGATAAGGCGCTCAGCGATCTGGGTTTGCCCGTCGATCCGGTCGCGCTGGATCAATACGGAACACTCTTCGCACTCATCAGGTCAAATCAGATCAATGCCTCGACCGAGTTTCTAAAAGAGCACCTGCGCACCCTCGCCTTCAAGAGCCTCGCCCGACTCAAACTCGTCGCTCTAATCCCCGAGAGTGAGTCGCTCCCCCTACCTCATCCGCGTATAAAACGGATACCGAATTCAATATCCATTTTTGATTTGGCAAATATTAGAAAATTTCGCTGAAATTTGCGCTAATAGCGGATTTTCTCCTGAAAATTTTGCCAAAGATGACTATTGCCACGCAAGGCAATTAGCTATTTCATACTTTATACATTTTTAGACCGAGAACCGAAAATGCAACCTTTCGCGAACCGCGCGGCTGTTCGTTGACTGACTTCGCGACAAAAAAGAGGGCTCTATGACGCAAACCGACCCCATATTCCGACTGGAAGATGTGACGCGAAGCTATGGTGATCTGACCGCGCTGAACGGCATTGATTTCGTTGCGGAGGATAACAGCTACATCGCGCTCCTCGGGCCTTCAGGATCGGGAAAAACCAGCCTCCTGCGCGTGATCGCCGGTTTTGAAAAGCCCGACAAAGGCCGCATCTGGTTTCAAGGTCGTGACATCACCGACCTCCCCGCCCATGAGCGCGGCATCGGCTTTGTGTTTCAAAACTTCGCCCTGTTCCCGCACCTCACAATTTTTGAAAACGTGGCCTATGGCCTGCGCAACGGCGCCACCCGCGTCGACAATAGCGAAATCACCAGCCGCGTAGAGAGCGCCATTGAAATGGTCGGCCTCCAAGGTTTGGAAGATCGCAACCCGGATATGATTTCCGGCGGTCAGAAACAGCGCGTCGCGCTGGCCCGTTCGCTGGTATTGCAGCCCAAACTTGTTCTTCTGGACGAACCTCTGGGCGCGCTCGATGCCAACCTGCGCGAAAGAATGCAAACCGAACTGCGCGCCATTCGTGAGCGGCTCGATGTGACGTTCCTGCATGTGACCGGCAGCGAAACCGAAGCCTTGGCCATGGGCGATCAAGTCGCCGTTCTGGATCAGGGCCGGATCGTTCAGTACGGCACACCCGATGCCATCTACGACAGACCCGTAATTTCGGACGTGGCGCTTTTCCTGAACCGTTTCAACCTGTTCGACGGCGTCCTTAAGAGCGAAATCTTCACGGGCCCCTTCGGCGAAGTGCAGGTTGCAACGTCGCAACCCAACACCAGCGATGTCTACGCGATCCGCTATGACCGCACGCAAATCTTTGACACCGACGCAACCAACCTGCCGGGCCCCGCCCTGCCCGTTCGCTATCTTGCCAGCGAATATCTCGGCTCGTCGATCGTCTTTTTGTTCGAAACCAAAGACCACAAATCTGTCGAAGTCGATCACCACCTCAGCCTGGGAGAGCCGCGCGATCTTCAGGTTGGCGCAAACTACCTCCTGTCATGGGATCCCGAACAGGCAATCGTATTCGGGAAGGAGACCGCATAATGACCACCGAAAGCACCAACAGGCAAAAATCAAACGCGTTCCGGCTGCTCGCCCCGGGCGTTGTTTGGATGATCCTGTTCCTCGTCGCCCCGATCATGATGATCGTCTATGTTTCCTTCTGGACCCAGACCACCTTCTCGATCAACTCCACCCTTACCTTGGAAAGCTGGAAGAACTTCTTTGGCTCCGAGGCCTATGTCGGAGCCTTGTGGACGACCATTCGCCTATGGCTCATCGTCCTCGCAATGACCTTCCTGATCGGCTATCCGGCGGCGCTCTACGTCGGACTGCTGGTCAAAAGCAAAACTGTCTCGACCATCCTTCTGGTCCTTTGCGTTATCCCCTTCTGGACCTCTTTCCTGATCCGGGTGCTGGCCTGGCGGCCAATGTTGGGCAAGGAAGGCGCGATCAACATCATTTTGCAAAAATTCGGCCTGATCGACAGCCCGATTGAGGTGCTGTTGTTCTCGGAACTTTCCGTCATCATCGGCATGACACAAATCTACGTCGTCTTCATGGTCGGCCCGATTGCCTTCATGCTGGGACGTATCGACCGCAACATCATCGAAGCCGCCCGCGACTTGGGCGCAGGCTTCGGACGCATCTTCTGGAAAATCATCTTCCCGCTCAGCCTGCCCGGCGTCGTCGTGGGCGCGATCTTTGTCAGCGTCATGGTGCTGGGGGAATTCGCCACATCCGGTGCGCTTTCAGGACGCAAGGTGAACTTGTTGGGCAACATCATCGTGACCCAGGTTGGGTCTCTCAAATGGGCAATGGCCTCGGTCGTCGGAGTGATCCTGACCATCCTTCTGGGCATTGTCGTTGCAGGCTTCCTGCGCATCGTCGACTTGAAACGGGAGATTTGAGCAATGGAATCCAAAGTTCTTAAACCAATGCTCGGCGTCTATGTCGGCCTGTTCATTCTGTTCCTTTATGGCCCGTTCATCGTGCTGGGGATCCTGTCCTTCCAACAAGGCCCCGAAGGCGGCCCACAGTTCCCGATCATCGAATGGTCGACCTACTGGTACAAACACCTCTTCGGCCTGACACCGCCCTCACGCATCGCCCCTCTCCCGGTTGGCGAAGCCCTCATCCGCTCGCTTGTGCTGGCCTTCATGACCATGGTCACCTCAACAGTGCTCGGTGTCATGGCGGCACAGGCCTTCCGCAAGCGGTTCCGCGGCGCTGGCCTCGTCTTTTACCTCATCGTGCTGGGCATGATGGTGCCGGGTGTTCTCACTGGCCTTGGCACATCGCTTCTGGCCAACAACGTGGTCGGCATCGAGCGGCACTGGTGGAGCACAGCCTTCCTTGCGCATGTGGTCTACACCTTCCCCTTCGCCTTCCTCGTGATGCTGGCGATCCTCAACCGGTTCGATGGTTCGGTCGAAGAAGCCTCATGGTCGCTCGGCGTGTCCCCCATCAGGACGTTCCGCAAGGTGACCTTCCCGCTGATCTTCCCCGGCGTGCTCTCGGCCATGCTGTTCGCCTTCACGCTCAGCTTTGATGAATTCCCGCGCACTTTGTTCGCGTCGGGTCGGGATCAAACCTTGCCGCTGGCGATCTACGGGACCTTCTCGGTCGAAATCCACCCCAACATCTTTGCCTTCGGGGTGATGACCACTCTGTTCTCCTTCGCGCTTCTCTCGGTCTACGGCATCTTGATGGCCCTGAGCGTGCGACGCGCCAAGAAAGTCGCCATGCAGGAAGACATCTCATGAGTACCGTAATCGTCACAGGTGCAGGATCGGGTATCGGTCTTGCGGTCGCCAAAAAGCTCGCAGCGCTCGACTATAATGTTGTCGTCAACGACTACAACGCCGAGGCCGCAGAGAGTGCAGCTCAGGAAATCGGTGGTCTTGCCGTGCAGGGTGATGTCTCGGACGCCGCAGACGTTGCGCGGATGGTCGAGAGTTGCACAGCCAAATATGGCGCTCCGACCCATCTGGTCAACAATGCCGGCCACGTTCACCAAGCGCGGTTTGTCGATCTTGAGCCGGCCGATTTCGACCGGATGATCGCGGTGCATTTGCGCGGCACCTTCCTGTGTACACATGCGGTGCTGCCGCAAATGCTGGAACGCAAATCGGGTTGCATCGTCAATATGGCCTCGCAACTGGGTCAGATCGGCGGCATCGAACTGGTGCATTATTCGGCCGCCAAGGCGGGTATCATCGGGATGACCAAAGCGCTGGCGCGCGAGGTCTCTACCCAAGGGGTGCGCGTCAACGCCGTGGCCCCCGGCCCGATCAACACACCGCTGGTGCGCGCGCTGTCCGACGACTGGCGCGCAGCCAAGGCTGCCGAACTCCCCTTGGGCCGCTTTGGCGAACCCGAGGACGTGGCCGAGACCGTCGGGTTCCTTTGCTCGGACGCCGCGCAGATCTACGTGGGCCAAACCTTGTCACCAAACTCCGGAGACGTAATGCTATGACTTCAATCGCACTGATCACGGGCGCCGGTATCGGCATCGGGCGCGCAACAGCCAAGGCGCTGGCGGCGCGTGGTGACCATGTCGTGGTCACCGATATGCTCGAAGACGATGGCCGCAACGTGGTCAAGGAGATCCGCAAAGCCGGCGGCGAAGCCGAATTCCAACATCTCGACGTCACCGACACGGCCCGCGCGAATGCAGTCGTCAAAGACATCGAAACCCGCTTTGGCAAGATTGACACCATCGTTGCCAATGCCGGCATCGCCCATCGTGTGCCCCTCGAACAGCTGACCGATGAGAAATGGGATCAAACCTTTGACATCGACCTCAAGGGGATGCTCCGCGTAATCCGCCCCGCCGCTGCTGGAATGAAGGCACGCGGCTCCGGTTCAATCATCTGCCTCTCTTCGATCATGGGCGTTGCCTATGGCTGGGACGAACATGTGCACTACTCCGCCGCCAAAGCAGGCGTGGTCGGGCTGGTGCGCGGCCTCGCTGTCGAACTGGGCGGCCATGGCGTGCGCGTGAACGGCGTGGCGCCCGGATACATCCGCACAGCACAGCTTTTGTCGGAAAAACACTCCCTCGGGCCTGAAGGCGCCAAGACTGTGGGCGACATCGTCCCGCTTGGCCGCATCGGACAGCCCGATGATATCGCGGATGTCGTTGGCTTCCTGTCATCAAACGCGGCGCGCTATCTGACGGGACAAGTCATTACGGTGGACGGTGGGCTTATGGTCGGGCGCTACTGAATACGTAAGGAAGCAACGCCTTCCCAATCAACAACCAAAATTAACGACCACAACAAGGAGAAGACAAGTGACACACTCAAACCTTTCAAGACGCAACTTCTTGAAAACCACCGCAGGCTCCGCTGCGCTGGCCGCCGGTGGCATGCCATTTCTCGGCGCCCAACAGGCCTTCGCGGCCGATCTAGCCAGCCAAGAGCTTCGCACCGTGGGTCTTTCGGTGACCGTGCAGGAACGCATCCTGAACGACTTCAAAGAAAAAGCCGGCGTCGGCTCGGTCAGCGGCAAGGCTGACATTTTCCCCAACACCCAGACCGAAATCCTGTCCGGTTCGGATGCCTACGATTGCTGGGAAATCATCGGCGAACGGCTCGCGGCGATGGTCGCCACAGACAAACTGGCACCGATCCCGTCAGAGAACCTGAAAAACTGGGCCGGTATCCGCGACACCTTCACCACCGCCTCGGACCGCTGGGACCTCAACCGCCAGATCGTCGGCCAAATCTGGGAAGACGAAAGCCAGAAGCGCCTCAACATGGTGCCGACAGTCTATAACTACGACTCCATCGGCTACCGCCCTGATCTGGTCGACGCCGAGGAAGCCTCCAACTGGTCGTCGCTGTTCGACCCCAAGTTCAAAGGCAAAACCGGCCTCAACGTCGACCCGCTGATCGCCTTTGGCCAAGCGGTTCTTGCGATGAACGAACTAGGCCTTCTCGAAGTGTCAAACCCCGGCAACCCGGACGCCGCCGCCATCGAAGAAGCGGCCAAGTTCCTGATCTCCAAAAAGAAAGAGGGCCAGTTCCGCGCGCTCTGGGGTGACTTTGGCGAGTTGGTTAACCTTCTGGCTTCCGGCGAGATGGTCATCGCTGACGCATGGCAGCCCGCTGTTATGGCGGTCAAGGCACAGGGCGTTGAATGCTCCTATGCCACAATGAAAAGCGGTTATCGTGGCTGGGCGATCGGGGTGGCACCTCTCAAGACTTCGCCGAACCTCGAAGCGGTCGCGGCCTACGCCGACTACTGGCTCTCCGGCCCGCCCGCCATCGCGGTTTCCGAACAAGGCTACTATTCGCCAACCACGAACGTCAAAAACGTCATGGACCCCGACAAATACGCCTTCTGGTACGAAGGCAAGCCTTGGGTCGGCGAAACCGAGCGTGGCATCAAAGAAGGCAACCTGCGCGATGGCGGCTCGCTCGAAGAGCGCGCCTCGAACGTCGCCTACTGGCACCAGTGGCCGGATGAGTACGACCTCCTCATCCGCAAGTGGGACGAGTTCCTCTCCGCTTAAAACACCAACGGTTCAGCCGGCCCACCGGCTGAACCCACCCTTCCCCCTCTCCGAATAGGACGCTTTCCCTTGGCCTACGATCTTCAACTCACAAACATCTACAAGACCTACGACAATGGAACTCCGGCCGTCATCGACTTCAATATGGATGTCGAAAAGGGGGAATTCATTGCTTTCCTTGGCCCATCAGGCTGCGGCAAATCCACAACCCTGCGCATGATCTCGGGCTTTGAAACGGTGACATCCGGCGATCTGATGATCCGCGGCAAACGCGTGAACGATCAGCTCCCCGAAAAACGCCCCACCTCGATGATCTTTCAAAACTACGCGCTCTTTCCGCATATGAACGTGCGCCAGAACGTGCTTTTCGGGCTCGAAGTCAAAAAGATGCCGCGCGCCGAAGCCAATCGCGCCGTTGACAAGATCCTTGAAAAGCTGGGCCTGACCAGCATCGCCGATATGCCCACCGCCCGCCTCTCGGGTGGACAGCGCCAGCGTATCGCGTTGGCCCGCTCGCTTGTGGTGGAGCCAGACATCCTGCTGCTGGACGAACCACTTGGCGCGCTCGATGCGAACCTGCGCAAAAGCATCCAGAACGAATTGAAACTTCTGCAGCGCGACCTTGGCATCACCTTCGTCTTCGTGACCCACGCCCAATCCGAAGCGCTCGCCCTGTCCGACCGGATCGTGGTGATGAACGCAGGCCGCGTCGAACAAGTCAGCCCCCCGCGCGAGCTTTACACCCACCCCACCAGCCAATTCGTGGCCCGCTTTATCGGCTCCAACACCATCCTGCCCGGCACGGTCCGCGCGCACAAGGATGGCATCGTGATGCTGGACACGGCGTTTGGCACACTTGGCGGCGCCAATCGCGCAAACATCGACGCGCAAGAGGGCCGGGAAATGAGCATCATTCTCCCCGCCGAGGCCGTTGACCTCGTGCCCGCCGACGTGCCCGAGGCCGAAATGCGCGCCAACTTCGGGTCCAACGCGATCCCCTGCACCATCGAGCGGCTGCAAATCGTTGGCCATATCATGCAAATGGTTGTGCGGTTCGCAGACGGCAAACAGATCAACGTCGAAGGTCATGTCGACAAATACCGCAACCGGCTCAAGGCAGGAGCAAGCGCTTTCGTTGCGTGGAAATCCGCCAATGCCACAGTCATCGACCACTAGGGGGCTGAGATGGCTCACCTCACGGCAAGCAGGATCGCGGCAGACCTGCGCTCGGGCAAGCTCGACGCAGTCACCGTGACCGAACAGGTCTATGATCAACTGGCCAAGCACGGCGACGAAGCGATCTATATCGAAACAACCCGTGCGCGTGCTCTGGCCGAGGCGCAAGCTTCGCGCCTGCGCTATAAAGCCGGCTTGCCCGCAGGCCCGCTCGACGGTGTCCCCGTCGCTTGGAAAGACCTTTTTGACCTCAAAGGGCGCACAACCACCGCCGGGTCTTTGGTGACCAAAGACGACGCCCCGGCCAAGGCCGATGCACCCGTCGTCGCTCAGGCCCATCGGGCGGGACTTATCTCGACCGGCACCGTCAACATGACCGAATTTGCCTATTCCGGCATCGGCCTCAATCCCCATTACGGCACCCCGCGCAATACCCACGCGCCCGCCGGGCAAACCCGCAGCCCAGGTGGCTCTTCCTCCGGGTCCGGCGTTGTTGTCTCGGCTGGAATCGTACCCCTTTCGATGGGGTCCGACACGGGGGGATCAGTCCGCATTCCCGCGTCCTTCAACGGCGTCGTTGGCTACAAAACCTCGGCCGGGCGT
Organism: Rhodobacteraceae bacterium D3-12; assembly: GCA_025916135.1. Taxonomy (NCBI): domain Bacteria; kingdom Pseudomonadati; phylum Pseudomonadota; class Alphaproteobacteria; order Rhodobacterales; family Roseobacteraceae; genus Phycobium; species Phycobium rhodophyticola. The sequence goes on from CP104793.1 coordinate 2,338,026, forward strand.
CACCCGATGACCGGTGTCTTTGCCCTGTCCAAATCGCTCGATACCATCGGACCGCTGGCGCACAGCATTGCTGATTGCGCGCTTTTTGATGCGGTGCTTCGCGGCAAGGACGCCCCAGAAGCGCGCGCCGCAGACCCGTCAACGCTCTCCTTCGTCATTCCCGACGAAATCCTGTTCGACGGCCTGTCCCCGGCCGTGGCCAAAAACTTCGACGCCACCGTGGCACGGCTAGAAGCCGCAGGCGCACGGGTGAGACGGATATCGCTCCCCGAGCTTGCTGAACTGACCGGCCTATTTGCCGAGCACGGTTTTCTCGTCGCCGCCGAGGCGCTTTCTGTGCATGCCAAACGCCTGCAAAGCCCCGCCGCACAACTGATGGACGCCCGCGTCGTCAACCGTATCAGACAGGCCGAAACCATGAGCGCGCTCGACCTGATCGCCTTGCAACAGGCCCGCGCCAGAACCATGGCCTCCTCTGCTCGCCGGATCGGAAACGCTTTGGTGCTTTGCCCCACAACGGCCGTCACTGCTTGGGACACCGCCCCCCTTGAGGCGGACCAGCAAGCCTTCTCGCGCGCCAACGCCCTGACCCTGCGCAATACGTCTCTGGGGAATTTTCTCGACTGGTGTGGCGTGTCGATACCCAATGGCACCGATCCCGACGGGATGCCCACCGGCTTCCTCATGTCAGCGCCAACAGGACAGGACACCGCCCTGCTCTCCGCAGCACTGGGCTGCGAAGAGATCATCCGCGGGTAACTCCGCACCTAAAAAAACGACGACACAACGAAGAGGAGACTACAAAATGACCAAAAAGATCTATTGCGCGTTCGGCACGGATATCGACTCCGTCGCAGGCCAGATTGGCTCATACGGCGGCGGCGACTCGCCCAACGACATTCAACGCGGTATCTTTGCAACCGAAGTCGGCGTTCCGCGCTTGCTGCGCTTGTTCAAGAAATACGACATGCGCACCTCCTTCTTCATTCCCGGTCACTCGCTTGAGACCTTTCCAAAAGAGATGGACATGATCGTCGAGGCCGGCCACGAAATCGGCGCCCACGGCTATATGCACGAAAACCCCGTCGCCATGACCCCGTCCCAAGAAGAAGACGTGCTGGTCAAATCGATTGAGCTTATCAAAGGCCTCACCGGCGAAGCGCCCAAAGGCTATGTTGCGCCGTGGTGGGAAATGTCCAACGTGACAGCCGCCCTGCTCGGCAAATATGGCTTCTCTTATGACCACAGCCAAAGCTACCGGGACTTCCTTCCTTTCTATGCCCGCGTCGGCGACGAATGGAACGTGATCGACTTTTCCAAAACCGCCGGCGAATGGATGCACCCGCTCAAGCACGGCAAGGAAATCGACCTCGTCGATATCGGTGCCAACTGGTATGTCGACGACCTGCCGCCGATGATGTTCATCAAGAACGCGCCAAACAGCCACGGCTTTGTCAGCCCGCGCGATATCGAGCAGCTGTGGAAGGACCAGTTCGACTGGGTCTACCGTGAAATGGAATACGGCGTGTTCCCGATCACCATTCACCCCGACGTCGCTGGCCGCCCACAGGTTCTGTTGATGCTTGAGCGGTTGATCGAATATATCAACGGCCATTCCGGCGTCGAATGGGTGGATTTCAACACCATCGCCGATGATTTCCGCAAGCGCTTCCCCTTTGATAGCGACAAGCGCCCCGAAACCATCTGACGCCTTCCGACCTGAAACTCACATGGGCAGCGCGCAAATGCGCTGCCCATTCCCAAACGGCGAGGACCGACCATGTGCAATGCCTGTGGATTTCCGACACGCCCCGGCCATTGGACCGATGCTGGGGCAGACAACGCCGGTGATCGGTTGCGCCTGCAAATGCAACGCGCGCAAATCCTCAACCGGTTGCTCAATGGCTACGGCTTCACCGCCCGCCCACCCGGACATGGACCGGGCTTTGCGCTATCGTCGTTTACCGGCCGCACCGCCCTGCTCCCCGATCTCGAAGCGGTCTGGGCAGAGACCGCGCGCCAACTTGGCCACCCGATCGACCCGCTGGACCCGCGCTTTACGGCGGCTGACACTCCCGCCCCATGACAGCAGACGCCGACCAAAACCGCCTGCGCCTTACGATCCTCGGTGGCTACCTTGGCTCCGGCAAAACGACGTGGCTACGCCACCAACTCTTCGAGGGTGCCTTCCAAGGGGCGCATATCCTTGTGAACGAAGCCGCCGAAACACCTGTAGATGACACGTTGCTCGCCGCTCAGGCCGACCGCCTGACGATGCTCGCCGGCGGATGTGCCTGTTGCGCTGGCAAAGAAGAATTCACCGCCGCCCTGCGCAAACTTTGTGACGAACGCAGCCGCCAACCCAAACAGGACCGCACCAACCAGCATATCGTGCTGGAAACCAGCGGCCTTGCCGACCCTGCCGCCATTCTTGAGGCGATCCAGAACGACAGCATTCTGGTGCACCATATTCGCGTCGCTGAAATCACTGTGCTGGTTGATGCCCTGCATGCCAAAGAGCAACTTAACCGCGAACACCTCAGCCGGGCACAGATCGAATCCGCCGACCGCATCATCCTGACCAAAATCGACACGGTCCCCGACCAAACGCTCGCCAAGGTCAAAGCAACGGTGCAACAGCTCAACCCCGGCGCAAAGATCGAGGCCGCCATCAAAGGCCAGCCGGTCGAGCTGAACCCGAGCACTACAGAGCCGGTTTCGGCCTATGACCTGACGCAGTTCTCCGGCGGGGCGGCGCCGATCCGCCCCACAAAGATCGACATTCCTACCGAGGTCGATTGGGCGACATTCTCCGTCTGGCTATCGGCTCTGCTTCACGCCCGCGGCGATGATCTGGTGCGGGTCAAAGGCGTCTTTGAAACGCCTGCCGGGCCACTCTTGTTGCAAGCCGTGCGCAAATCCGTCCAACCACCCGAGCTGCTCCCCCCTGAGGCCCGCGCCCGCCAGAACCAGATCGTCTTCATTGGCCGCGGTTACGAAAGCGAAGACCTGCGCCGCTCGCTCGATTACTTTACCCGAAGCTGACGCACGAACGCGGGCACATAAAGCCGACCTAAAACGCATATCACCTTAGCATGCTATGCCGCCCCCCTCTCGGCGCAGCAAAGAGAAGGGCCAGCACCCAATCCGTGCGCCACGGCCGCAGCCTTGTTCACGCGTGACCGCTCATTCCTCAAACCGCGCAAGAACAAGATCTGATCTCGCAAAAGAGGTGCACGGCAAAATAGCAGTCTTGTCATCTGTCGTTCCGGCAGAGTGACACTCCCCCTCCACAAGCCGCAGACGGCAGGTGCCACAACTGCCGACTTCACAAGAGGACGGCAGCGTTATCCCGGCAGCACGAAGCGCCCTGAGAAGGGGTATACCTCCATCAACAGCAACCGGCGCAGCCCCGTCGAGGCTCACCATGAAGGTCTGTCCAGTTTCTGCGCCTGTTTCCGGGCGGCTGAAGGTCTCGGTATGCACATGTGCATCCGGCACATTTAGCTGCGTAAGCAACGCACGCGTCTGCTCAACAAACCCCTCGGGGCCGCACAGCCAGACTTTACGCTCTGCCACACCGGGGATCGCCGCGAGCTGCGGTATGCCAAGCCGCCCGTCCTGCGCGCTCCATCGCAGAGAGAGCTTATATCCCGCTTGCGCTTTTTGCGCCGCTTGCAACTCCTCATAGCCAATCGCCCGCGCTTGATTGCGATCAACGTGAATATGAACGGTGTCGCGCATGTCCTCACGGCCAGACAGCATTGCCAGAAAGGGTGTCACCCCGCTCCCCGCAGACAGGAAGAGAGCCGCCTGTTCGCGCGTATCAAACGTAAAATCACCGTGAATACCACTTGTCCAAAGCGTATCGCCAACACAGGCCTCATTCACCAGAAAATCCGACACACCGCCGTGACCTTGTTGGCGCACCGATACGCGCAGCTCGCGATCCTCATGGCGCCGCGCCGAAATCGTGAACGAGCGGATCGCCTCGCTCCCGTCGGGTTGTGGCACCCTAAGCGTGATGAACTGCCCCGGCTGGATCGGCGCGCCCCATGTCCGGTCTTCAAAACGCAGCCAGATGTGGCGCGCCTGATCGGCTGCGCCCTCGGTTTCGACGATGCGCAATAGGTGGCGATCATCTGGCAAAGCGATCCCCGGCTTGCCAACCGCATAGTGGCGCGGCTCGGGGTGCGAGCGCGCCTTTACACCATCGCCTTGAGCAATCTCGCCGGTGGAAACGGGCCGTGCATAAACGCCAAAATGGATGCCCCCGCCGTCATCTGCGCGAAACTCTGACAGGCTGCGCAATGGCTGTTGCCCGTGATCGCGCCGTCCGGTTTCGGGGTCAATCGTCGTCAGAACACACCGCACACAAGGCTCGATCACCTCAAAAACCTGCGTCCCGATAGAAAGCTCCGCCCAACCATCCTCGGCAAAGGCTTCGGCCCCTGCGACAACGACATTCGGCCTGAACCGGCTCATTTCAACCGGCCACGCAAGCCGCGCGTTAAGCGCATCAAGGCTGGCCTGATTGACAATCAACAGCGGCGCCACATCGCCAAACCCGCCGTATGCCGCGCCGCCATAAGGGCGTTCTGTCTCCTTGCGGGTCCGCACCAGCCGCACATCGCGGCCAAGACGCTCTGACAGCGCCGTCGCGACGCCCTCTCCCGCGTCCTCCACATGCAGAGGATCGGAAAACAGACAGGCATCCCGCATGCGCCCGTCACCTGAAATGGGCACAGTCTCCCCCCCGGCAGCGCCAGCGCGAACCCATTCCCCGCCTGCATAATCCCAATTTGCAAAAGCTCTGGCGTCTCCCGCGATGTGACCTGCGCACCGGCCTCATCAACAACCATAAAGCGACGATCCCCCGCAACACCGTCAGCACCAATAGCTGCTCTTTCAAGCCGCTCGCCGCGGCCGGATTTCAGCGGATAGCGGTAGAGCCCGGAAACATGAAAATCAGCCATGATCAACCACCGAATTAGATTTGCAAGGTATTGCCAACAATATGCGCTGCCATCTTGAGAGGGGGATGATCTTGTCTTCAAGTTCCGCATCAGAATATTTCCCCTCCGGCAAAGTCACATGAACAGCGGCACCGCCCGTCTGATCGCCGTCAAAATGGATCGGCGCAGACAGGGCGACCTCCCCCATCAGGCATTCACCATCGCTACGCGCCACACCCGTTTTGCGCGCAACATCAATCAGCGCGATAATCTGCTCCAGATCGGTGATCGTCTTGTCGGTGCGCGCCACACGGTCGCTCGCCTCGATAAAGGCGCGTGCAGCCTCGGGTTGCCAAAGCGACAGCATCGCCCGCCCGCCCGACGTGCAATAAGCCGGCAACCTGCGTCCCGGAAGGCTGGCAAAGTGTTGCTGCATCCCAAGCGGCCAGCGCAGCAAATAGATGATGTCAAAATCGCTCATCCGGCTAAGATGCACACTTTCGCCCGTGCGCTCTGACAACATAGCCAGCGGCGCCAAAGCCGCCTCGACCATTCGGTCGGCCCGCAGAAACGCAAAAGACATATCCATCATCTTCTCGCTCACCCGATAGCGCCGGGTTGCGGGGTCACAGTTCAAATAGCCCATCTTGAACAACGTATAGGTCGCCCGCTGAACCGACGAGCGGTCCGCGCCCGTGGCTTTGGTCAACTGGCTGATCGTCTGTTCCGCCGGACCACCGTTGAACGATGCCAACAGGTCCATCGCCTTGCGCACCGAAGTGTTGAACAGGCGTGTGTCGATCTCCTCCAATTCGGCTTGATCCGCGGTATGCGCAATCTGGCTCATCGGGTGTTCCTTACATTTTTGCCTTGCGGAGCAACCGCGCCGCTCCATGGCGACACCGGATCAGCATAGCCGGTCGACCCGGCGCTCCCCACACTCAAGACAGATGGAATGGCATAGGTCAGTGGCCAAGGCAACGCTGGCGCAACCGCCAGATCCAAGCCCTTGGCGCCGATCTCGGCCAGATCCGCCAACTCTTGGGGCACGGTTACCTTACCCGCGATAGAGCAATCCATCCGCGGCGCTTGCAAGGCCGCCTGCCCGTCACGCCCGTGATCCACCATAAACCCGATCAATTGCGCCACCGCCGAAAGTATGCGCCGCCCACCGGCCGCGCCGATGGCGCTCCACGCCTCACCTTGGTTCAGGATCGTCGGCGCAAAGTTCATCAAACACCGCTTGCCCGGCGCAATCGAATTCGGCTTGCCCGGTTCAGGGTCAAACCACATCATCCCGTTGTTCAGGATAATGCCGGTCTTGGGCAACATCACCCCTGCACCAAAAGCTGACAGGATCGTCTGCGTGACCGAGATCAGATTGCCCTGCCCGTCGCTCACCGCGAAATGCGTGGTGCAATCTACCGGCTTGCCGGTTCCGTCGTGATCAGTCGCCTTAGGGACCGTTGCGTCATCACCCGCGCCATCGCCGTCTTCACGCCACCGTTCACTCTGCGCTTGGTGCAAAGCCTGTGCCATCTCAGCAAACCAAACACCTCCAAGGCTGTCGGTAACCGGCATCAACTCCAGCGCCCGCGCCAATGCCTTGCCAGAGGACAACCCCGGTGACAGAAACACCTTGGCGTCACGAAAAGCCGTGCTTTGCGCCGCGTTTTGATGCGCCTCATACGCCCCGAGGTCGGACAGCCCTAGGCTTCCCCCGGCATCACGAACCTCTGACGCGATACTTGTCGCGAGATCTCCGCAATAGAAATCTTCCCATCCGCAATGGGCCAATTGCTCCAGCGTGTCGGCCAGCGCGGACAACCGCCACCCCGCCTGCCCTGCGGCCAAACCCGCAGCCGCCGGTGGCAAGCCACCCGGCAAAAACGTCTGGCAAAGCGCCGGATCGTCGCGCAATTTCCCCATGCAGGTGCTGACAAAAACCTGCGCATACCAATCGCTGCGCACGCCCTCGCGCGCCAGTTCAATTGCTGGGGCCAACAAATCGCGCCACGGCATCCGCCCGCCATGCGCATGAAGCCGCCCCATCCCTGCAATCACCCCCGGCGTCGCCACTGAATGAATGCCGCTGCTGTTGCGGTTCTCCTGCACATTTCGCCACGGAAACATGTCGTTGCTGTAGCCCGGCTCAAGCCGATAGATGTCGGGATCGAGCCCCGCAGGCGCCACAAGCCCGAAATCAATGGTCTGCACGGCATCGCTCGCCCCGTCACGAAACAACAGACCGCCGCCACCGCCAATACCGCTCATCCACGGCTCAAGCACGCCAAGCGCGAAAGACACCGCCACAGCCGCATCAAAGGCAGAGCCACCATTGGCAAGGATCTCCGCGCCAATTCCGGCAGCTCTTGTATTCTGCGCAACGCAAACGCCCTGCGCAGACCGAACACCGGGTTTGGAAACCGACATATTGGTACAAAAATTCATCCGCTTCCGCCCCGATGTTTGGCTCACTTATCGCGCGTTACTTCTTCAACCGTGTCCAAACACGGTTGCGCAGATCACGCGCCGCTGGCGAACATTCACGCCCCGGACGCAACCGCTCTGCAAACTCCGCCGGCATGTTGACCGCCGGATCCGCCGCAATCTCTGGCTTCAGGAATTCTTCCGACCCCGCAATCGCATTCATATAGCCAGTGAAATTGGTGATCTCGGCCACGTTCTTGGGATCCATCAAGAAGTTGATAAAGATCTTGGCATTCTCAGGGTGCGCCGCCGATGTCGGGATCGACAGGTTATCGGCCCACTGCGTGATGCCCTCTTTGGGATAGATATAGCGCGCCGTTTCCATCTTGTTGCGCACCCGGTGCGCCGCGCCGTTCCAGATGTGATGCATCGCGACCTCACCCGCCAGAACACGGTCGATCGTGCCCGATGAGCCATAGAGCAAAAGCTCAGGTTTCTGCTTCATCAGCAAATCAAGAATTTTCTGCCCTTCCTTGGGGTCTTCGGTACATTTGTCGAACCCAAGATAGTATGCGGCGGCATTGAACACCTCGACCTCATCGTCAAGCGCTGCCACCTTGCCGCTCAAGGCACCCGGCTCAAAGAAAACCGACCAACTGTTTGGCAACTCGCCCCCGGCCTTGGCGCTGTCATAAACCAGCCCCGTCGTGCCCCACATATAGGGTGCGGTATACTGACGACCGCGATCGAACTCAGGGTCGGCAAAGGCAGGCGCAATGTTACCGCCATTCGGCAGGGTCTTCAGATCGAACTTTTGCAACAGACCCTGCTCAACCATCGTCGGAACGATGTAACCTGATGGAATGACAACATCATACCCGGCGGCGCCGGCCTGCAACTTGGCCAGCAAAGCCTCGTTGGTGTCGTAAATGTCCATAGTGATTTCAATGCCGGTTTCCTTGGTAAACCGCGCCAGCAACTCATCAGGGATGTACCCCGGCCAGAAGAACAGATTGACCTTCTTCTCTTCCTCGGCTTGGGCCGTCACCGCCCCCAGCCCCATCACAGCCGCAAGCGCAGCACAGGCAATTGTCTTGAGTTTCATGGTAGTCTCCTCTGTTGATTAACTATTATTTTCGTTGAACTTGGTTGACCCAAACGGCGATCAGAACGAAGAAAACGGATGCCACCAAAAGGATCGTCGAGACCGCATTGACCGCAGGCGTCACGCCAAGGCGCATCATTCCGTACATGTAAATGGGCAGCGTCGTAGAGCTCGGCCCGGCAAGGAACAGCGAGATCACAAAGTCATCAAGCGACACGATGAACGCGAGAATAAAGCCAGACAGGATCGCGGGCCAAAGCATCGGCAAGGTCACCGCGAAAAAGGCTTGGCGCGGGGTGGCGTAAAGGTCGTTCGCCGCTTGCTCCAATACCGTATCCATCGTATCCATCCGCGCCTTGATCGTGATAAAGGCGAACGGAATGCAAAACACCGTATGCGCCGCGATCAACCCGATCATGCCGAGCGGAATGCCCACCGAAATAAAGAAAATCAGCGTGGCGACCGCAGTAACAATCTCGGGAATGACCAGCGGAAAGGACAGGAACGGAACCAGCATCGCCTGCCCCCGCATTGGCCGTCCGCGAAAACCCAAAGCCGCCAGCGTCGCCATCACCGTGGCCAAGAACGCAGCGCTCGACGCCACGATGACAGAATTGAACGTGGCCGCCCGGAATGGCTCTGACACAATCACATCAGCATACCAGCGCAGCGAAAACCCTTCCCAGATCGTCGCCATCCGCCCGGCATTGAACGAGAAAAAGATCAGCACAATCAGCGGGATATAAAGATAGACGTAGAGCAACACCGCCGTCGCGCTCAGCCCGCGAAACCGCCACGGAAGGGATTGGAAACCTCTGGCTCTCATGTGTTCACCCTCCGGCGTTTGCGTAAAAGTAGGGCGCGCAGCACCGCGGTCAGAACCACCATCATCAGCAGGATAAAGGCCAATGCCGCTCCAAACGGCCAGTTGCGCGCCGCGGCGAATTGGGCCTCGATAAGATTGCCGATCATCAACGATTTGGACCCGCCCAGCAGCACTGGCGTCACATAAGAGCCAAGCCCCGGAATAAAGACCAACAGGCACCCGGCAATGATGCCGCCTTTAACGCCCGGAATGATGACATGAACCAAGGTCTGTAACCGCGTCGCCCCCAGATCAAACCCCGCCTCAACAAGCGAGAAATCGAACTTTTCCATCGCCGCATAGATCGGCAGAACCATCAGCGGCAAAAAGGAATACGTCAGCCCGATGAAAATCGCCGTTTGGGTATATAGAATATTCAATGGCTCCGAGGACAGGTTCAGCCCCATCACCACCTGATCCAACAGCCCGTTCGCCCTCAGCAAAAGCAACCAAGCATAGTTGCGCACCAAAAGGTTCACCCAGAATGGCAACGACAGGAAAAAGATCAGCAAGGCGCGCTTGCGCGGTTCCTGCATCGCCACATACATCGCCGTCGGAAACCCGATAGCAAAGGTTGCAACCACTGTAATTCCCGCCAAAAACGCCGAGCGTAGGTAAATCTGTAAGTAATCGGTGTTAAACGATTTTTCGCCCAGCAGGTTCTCTTCGACAAAGAACTGCTGATAGGCCAGCGTGGTGAACCGCCCCCAGACAACACCACCGTCGGGCGCCCGCTCGACCAGCGACACGAACACCATAATCAACATCGGGCCACCCATCAGGATGGCAATGAACAGGATCGCCGGCGCCGTAAGCCCGACCCTGCGGCGCATCTGCGCGCTCTGCCCCGCCGCACTCATGCTGCCAGCATCCAAAGCGCGTCCGGGTCAAATGCAACCCGCACCTCATCACCCAAGCTGATGCCGGACGCCGCGATGCTGTTTTGTTGCACATGGACGGTCTCATTGCCCCCGTCCAGCGCCACCGCAAAGCGCGTCGCGGCCCCGGAATAGACCAGATCGGTCACCCTGCCCGACAACGCGCCATCGGGCGCAATCCGTAGCGCTTCCGGGCGGATCATCACCTGCGCGGCCTGCGTGCCTTTGATCCCAAGGTCACGCCCCCCGACAGGCACAGCGTGCCCTTCGTTCCCGGCGTCACCGGCAACAGGTTAGAGTCGCCAATAAACTCAGCCACAAACGCCGATGCCGGGCGGTCATAAATGTCGCTCGGGGTGCCTACCTGCTCCAGATGCCCTTGCCGCATAACCGCGATCCGGTCCGACATGGCAAGCGCCTCTTCCTGATCATGCGTCACGAAAACAAATGTTGTTCCCGTTTCGCGCTGTATGCGTTTCAACTCGCCCTGCATTTCCTTGCGCAGCTTGTAATCCAGCGCCGAAAGCGGCTCATCCAGCAACAACAGACGCGGCTCACACGCCAACGCCCGCGCCAGCGCAACCCGCTGTTGCTGCCCGCCCGACAAATCCGAGGGCATCCGCTCGGCAAACCCGTCAAGCCGCACCAACTCCAGCGCCTTGCGCGCGGCCTCGTGGCGTTTGGCCTTGGGCATCCGGCGCATCTTCAAACCAAAGGTCACGTTGCGCAGAATCGTCAGATGCGGAAACAGAGCATAGTTCTGGAACACCGTGTTCACCGACCGCGCCCAAGGCGGCGTTTTCACGATGTCCACCCCATCCAGCAATACGCGCCCTTGGGTCGGCACCTCAAAGCCCGCGATCACCCGCAGCATCGTCGTTTTGCCACAACCCGAAGGCCCCAACAGCGTGAAAAACTCGTTTTCGCGGATCGGCAACGCCAGTTCGTCAAGAACCTTTGCCTGCGTCCCTGCGTATTGGTGAGACACGTTTTCAATGGTCAGAAATCCCAATGTAGCTCAGCCTTATAATTGCAATGCGATTAGCCTAAATTATATTGCAATTGATCCAATTCGAGTCAATAATTAATTTGATCAAATTATTATCGAGGCTGAAAATGCGAAATCTCATCACCGATGTGCCGGGCATTCGTGTGGGCAACGCACAAGACCGCGACGTGCGCACCGGTGTCACGGTTGTGCTGCCGGACGGCGGCGCCGTTTGTGCGGTGGATGTGCGCGGCGGCGCCCCCGGCACGCGCGAGACGGATCTGCTTGATCCTTCGTGCCTGTCCGAGCGGTCGGATGCGATCACCCTCGCGGGCGGCTCCCTCTTCGGTCTCGACGCAGCCAGCGGCGTGATGCACTGGCTGCGCAAGAACAAGATGGGCGGCAAATTTCTTGATGCGACCATCCCTTCAGTGCCCGCCGCGATCGTGTTCGATTTGCATAACGGGGGCGACAAATCATGGGACGACGAACACCTCTATTTCAACCTCGCCAAACAAGCCGCAGACAACGCCGATGTCGATTTTGCCCTCGGCACCGAAGGCGCCGGCACCGGCACCGCTGCGGGCCAAATCAAGGGCGGATTGGGCAGCGCCTCTTGCCGCCTCGCCAGCGGCGAGACCGTAGGCGCGCTCGTTGTGGTAAACTCATTTGGTCAGGTGCTCGTGCCCGGAAGCCGCCGTTTCTGGGCCGCCGATTTTGAATGTAACGCTGAATTCGGCGGCTGCACCGATGCGCCGCCCCCTGCTCCGGTGCAAACCGAGCTGCCGGATTTCGCTGAACCGGGCTTGAACACCACCCTTGCCGTCATCGCCACCGATCTTGCCCTAACCAAAGCACAAGCCAAGCGGATCGCCATGCTGGCCCAAGACGGGTTGGCGCGTGCGATTCACCCGGTTCACACCCCGTTCGACGGCGATGTGATCTTCTGCATCTCCACCGGCCAGCAAACGATGCGCGCGACCGAAGTGGACATCACCAAACTTGGCATGGCCGCAGTAGAATGCCTCGCCCGTGCCACCGCGCGCGGCGTCTATGAGGCGACCGAGCTTGGCCCCTTTCCCGCATATGGGACCCTTTCATGAAACACCCGCTCGACCCCGAATTGATCGCCTTCCTCGACGACTATGCCGCCAAGGCCGCCGAAACCCCCGAACCAACAGTCCAAGAGAGTCGCGCCGCCTATCGCGAAGGGTATCTCCAACGCGGCCCACAACCCGAAACCGATGTCGCAACCCGGGACATTCCGCTGCCAACCGGCGCGTCGATGCGCCTCTATACGCCCCCCAACCAAAGCAACGATGCGCTCGTGCTCTATTCCCACGGCGGCGGCTTCGCTATGGGCTGCGTTGAAACCTATGACAATCAATCCCGCTGGCTCGCCGAACAAACCGGTCAACGCGTCATCAGCCTCGATTATCGCCGCACCCCTGAGCACATCTTCCCGGCCCCGATCGAAGACGCAGAAGCCGCATTTGACCTCATCATCTCAAGCGGCCTCGCCACACCGGACCGCCTCGTTCTCGCCGGAGACAGCGCCGGAGGAAGCCTCTGCCTCGTTGGCGCCCTGATCGCTGCCAGCAAAGGTCAAGCGCCTGCCCGCGTCGTCGCGCTCTACCCGGTGACCGACATGACGGTCCCGACCCAGAATGCGCCCCTGACCGGCTCGATGAAAGACTTCGCCGAAGGGTATTACCTCGAAGCGATGGAAATGCTCTGGTACCGCGAACAATATCTGCCCGACCGCAGCCTTGGCAAAGACTGGCGCGCCTCGGTCGTCAACGCGCCAGATTTATCCATCATGCCGCCCACCACAATCATCAACGCCCGCGTTGATCCATTGTTTGATCAGGGTCGCGCCTTCGCCGAAATGCTCTCAGCGGCAGGCGTGAAAACCGAGCACCAAGTGCACGCAGGCGTCGTTCACAACTTCATGGAACACGTCAGCTTTTCTCCGTCGGCGCGCAAAGCCGCCGCATGCGTGATCAAAGCGCTCCAATTGTGACGCCCCAGACCTCATAACGCTCACAACATGGCGCGACTGCGCTCACCACCCCGCCGCGCCGCGCCGTGAGTTTCAGCGGAATCCCTTGGCGCCCACCGACCTGCCGCATCAAGCCTCCGGTGATAGCCCGATAGAATCGCCCGGAACATCACAGACGCCCCGCAAAACACATCATCGCGGAAAACACACCACAGATACGACAACAAGAAGGTTGCGGATGATCCGCTTGTGTCAAAGGTCTCTGGCAAAAACGAGCTTTCACATTCTTGGTCAGTTTATCTCAGCCTTAAGCACGACAAACGCAACCACAATACCAATGCTTATGTTCTGCAGCGCCGGATGCTGAAGGCTTCAATTTCGGCGACCGACCCGGCCAAGGTGCTGGCACACCATCTTCCCGAGACGCCGGATAGTCGGTGCATCGTCGTGGGCGCAGACTGGGCGCTGACACGCCGTAACGGGTACGGGTAACGGATATCGGCAATCTGCACACAAAAAGGGTGCCCGCCAATCAAGCGGTCACCGGCTACTTCAACCGAGTGCTGACGCGGACGAGATCGCCACGATAAAAAACCATTCCGCGATACATTATTTGACCGTCTGGATCCTCTACCAAGCGCAGCAATTCTCCGACAGGAGCGCCAACGGTCAGGTTGAGAAGGTCTGCAGTTTCAGCGTCCGCTGTGCCAATAGATATACTCTGTGTCGCAGAGCCTATTTCGACACCAGGCGTCGTGCCCAGCACTCTCAGCACCATGTCCATTTTGAACGATTCCGGTGCCAAACGATAAATCTCTTCATCAAGGTAAAGGTCCGTATAAGCATAGACTAGACCCTCCATTCGATGCCGGCGGCGCATGAAAATATAGCTTGGCGCGCAATTTTCACTTTTGACATCCCCAACATCCAAGGGCAGCGAACGACCCGGTGTTTCGATCAATACCTCGTTCTCGTTCTTGGTCTGGGTATCCGCGTAACCTGAGATGAGATCATCCCAGCTGGTGCTGATTTTAAGCCATTCACGAGCTTGCGCAGTACGGGCAACAAATGTCCCTCGGCCTTGCCGGCGCATTAGCAGCCCCTCGTTTTCGAGGATCTCAATGGCAGTGCGAATTGTTACAATCGATACGTCGAACTCAACAGCAAGCTGGTCCATCGCCGGCAAACGATCGCCGGGGCATCGCGTGCCGGAGCGTATCTGACGACGCAGCTGATCCGATACGACCGTGTAAAGCTTGTTCTCGCCTGTTCGCCTTGCCATTACTGTCTTGTCTTTCACACTTCGAGCTTGCGCGATCTTCTATATCGGGTTGGCCATCAACCTGCTTCGACATACTTGCGGCGACGCACCGACATCCATACCAGCATTACGACCGCCAAGCCCGGAAAGCTGCACTGTAAGGCCGGCTTACGAACACAGTGGCGTCCCCGCCGGAAAGCGTCAAGGCAAGGCGCAGGTTGGTCTCGGCCATCGGCCCGAGGATGAATGCAATCAAAAGGGCCGCCGGACTAATCCCCCACCGCTTGAAAAAGTAACCGACCACCCCAAAGGCAGCCATGACCTCAACATCGAAAAGGCTTTGCTGTGTGCTATAGGCGCCGACCACGCAAAAGAATGCGATTGCAGGCAATAAATAGGACCGTCGGATCGAACTGAGCCGCGCTGCGAGTGGTATGATCGGTAACGGAATAAAGAACAGCAGGATATCCGACAGGATCAGGAGCATAAACAGCGCGTAAACGAATACCGGTTCTTCCGACATCAAAAGCGGACCAGGGGCCAGGCCGTGGATCATGAAAGCGCCCATGATAATGGCCACCGAAAGCGAGCCGGGAATGCCAAGCGTAAGCATCGGAACCAGCGCCGTACCGCAGACCGCGTTGTTGGCCGCCTCTGACGCCGCGACGCCCTTAATCTCGCCCTTGCCGAAGGTTTCCGGGTGGCCCGATGTAACCTTGGCCTGATCATAGCCCATGAACGCCGCTGTAATTGACCCGACTCCGGGTAGAGCACCACAGACCGATCCAATGATGCTTGATCGAAAAATCACGCCGGCGCTGCGTTTCAGATCGGACAATTTCAACCATGCGCCTTTCAGCTGTATGGGCATTTGTCTGCTTGCGCCACCGCGACGGGCGAGTTCCTCTCGGAATTGGACGAAAACCTCGGACATAACAAGAAGCCCGATCGTGAGGGCAAGCAGATCCAGACCCTGATCCAAATGCAGGATGCCAAACGTCAGACGCCGTTCGGCCGAAATAGGATCGAGACCAATAGACCCGAGGATCAAGCCAACCGAGGTGGCAATCAAACCCTTCAGGATGGAGTTTGACCCGCTGCCGGACACAATGACCAACGACAAAAGGATTAACGACGCAAGGTCGGCAGGACCAAATTTGACCGCTATTTGTGAAATCAGGGGGGCACCCAGAATCAAGGCTGCATCCGACATCAGCGCTCCGGCAACCGACGCCACCAGCGCCATCATCAGCGCTTGCATCGCCTTGCCCTTCAGCACCATCGGATAACCATCCATCGCTGTCGGGGCCGCTTCAGGTGTACCGGGGGTATTGAGCAGGATCGCAGAAATAGATCCGCCGTAAACGCTGCCCTTCCAACATCCCATAAGGATAGAAATCGAAAACAGGGGCGTCCAATGGAATGTCAGTGGGATCATCAGAGCGATCGCCATCGTCCCCGACAGGCCCGGAATAGCCCCGAGGATAACGCCCGCAGCGACGCCCAAGGCAACCGCCAGCATGTTGCTGGGAATCATCGCGACCGACAATGCCTCTGCAATTATGGAAAACGAAAGGATATCCATTGTCAGGCCCCTATTCCAGCAAGCCCAAGGGCAGTTGAACCCCAAGTAGCAAACCAATGAACACATAAAGAACTGCGACAGAGGCCACCGAAATCAGCAAGCCGCGCAGGAGGGGCACCCCGAGCAACAAATACAAAAGAAACTGGAGCGTGACGCCGCCAATCAACACGCCCAACCAAGGCAACAGCCAAGCGTGCAACGCGACAACGGCGAATGCGGCGATGAAACGCGACATTTCTGCGCCCGAAAGATGTGAAAGCGGCTCCTCCGCTTCCACATCTGTATTCGGCTCTTTGAAGGCGGAGCCTGCCAAGCACACGCCCAGAACAAACATTGCGCCGGCCCCGATCATCGGAACGATCGTCGCGTCCTTACCCAACGGACCGAACTGGTCATTGATCGCAACAAATACCAGCACGGCAAGCAGCGAAAAGAAGAGCCCTATCCGTAGGTGCAGGACAGAATGACAGGTCAGGCGCACTTTATTTGCCATGATTATTTGGCAATTCCGAGTTCGGACAGCAGCGCACCCCAATCGGTCCGCATGGTCACCAGCAGTGCGTCATAGTCGGAGCCGGGCAAATAGGAGGGGAACAGGTCCAGCTTAGCCGCCGCCTCAAGCACTGCAGGGCTTTCTACTGCCTGTTTCACAGCCGCTTCCAACGTCTGACGGATGCCGTCATCGAGACCGGCCGGTGCGACGATGGACATGTAAGACACCTGTGCGTACCCAAAGCCTTTTTCCAATACTGTCGGCATGTCGGGGAGAGACGGAAAGCGCCGCTCGGATGTAACGATGATCGGCTTGATTTTCCCAGCTTGAACAGGGGCAAGCACAGGCCCGATGGTGTTATTGACCAAGTCAACGTGACCACCAACAAGAGCCGCAACCGCTTTTGATCCGCCCTGAAACGGCACGTGGCGCCATTCAATGCCCAGTTCTTTGGCCATTCGCTCCATCATCAGATGGTTCGTGGTGCCAGTGCCAACACTACCATAGGTCACTTTGCCGGGGTTTTCCTTGGCGTATGCGACCAGCTCTTCCCATGTGTCATAGGGAGCGCCGTTGCGCGCAAAAACGCCGTAGTCATATGGCATTACACCCGCGATCTGCACGACATCGTCGGGCGCATAGGGAAGTTCGCGCATTTGCGGCATAATAGCCAATGCCGGCATGTTAGCCGTGCCAATGGTATAACCGTCAGCCGTGCCTTCGGCCGTAGCAGCGACACCGATCGTGCCTCCCGCCCCGCCTTGGTTCGCCACGACAACACGCTCTCCGAGTATCTTTGACATTTCCGCCGCAACAAGGCGCGCGACTGTGTCAGTTGAACCACCAGCGCCAAAATTCACGATCAGCTTGACCGGTTTTGTCGGATAATCTTGTGCCGTCGCCGTTGATGCGACTGCCATAAAAGCGAGCGCACCCGCAGCCAATATCAATTTTTTCATCATTCCACCTTCCTGTTTAAGACCCAACACTCTCAGGCCTATGCTTGCCGTCTATCAATGTTGAAGCTTCTCCACTGAGATGATCGGAGCACACAGCTGATAGGTATTGCAAGCCATTTATAATATCATCATAATGATAGAATGAATTTTTCACGTCAAGGGAATAGAAAATGAGCAAATCCAACGGTCAGACCATGGCGGCGCGCCGTGATTCCCTGCCTATGTTCACCTTCGCAATCGTATCAGACACCCATATCGGACCGGTCGATGGCGTGACGCCCTCGCCGTGGTCATCGAACAGATTGGCCAATGACCGTGCGCGCGCCGTTGTCTCGCGGGTAAACGCCCTCGCGCCGGATTTCGTCATTCACCTTGGCGACATGATCCACCCAACGCCTGATCAAGCCACAGACGACCGGGATCGCTCAGTCGAGCGGTTCAATTCTATTTTCAGCCAACTTAAAGTGCCGCTGCATCTGGTGCCGGGAAATCACGACATCGGGGACAAGCCCGATCCATCGACGCCAGCTAAAAGTTGCGAGCAAGCGTTCGTCGACGCTTATCAGGACTATTTTGGCGCCGACCATCTGTCGTTTTCGCACGGCGAAAGCCACTTCATCCTGATCAACGGTCAGACCATCAACACAAATTCGACCAGCGAGGCCGAGCAGTGGGACTGGATCGAATCCGAACTTGAGACGAATTCAGACAAACGCATTTTCATGTTCGGTCATCAGCCACTACGGCTTAGCGCTGATGATGAAGCAGAGCACTACGACAACACCGCCGAACCTGGGCGGGGCCGGTTGCTCGATTTACTACGCAAACACAAGGTCGAGGCATGGTTTTCGGGTCATGTTCACACCTTCTTTTATGATCTTGTCGGCGCAACCGAGACGTATGTCTTGCCCGCAACCAGCGCATTGCGTCTCGACTATTCGGAACTCTTCAAAGCGCCACCGGGAGAGGCCGATGAGTTCGGCCGCAACGATGCGCCGAAGCTGGGGTTCGTTTTGGTTGAAGTCTATGAAGACGGGCACGTGCTGCATCATATACGCAGCAACGGTGAAACGCAGTCCGAAGGAGAAGCGCCCCCTGCGACCCCGGCCCTTCCCATGATCCATCCCAAACTGGGCTTGCCGACCCCGATCGGAGTTGAGCTGCGCGATCCGTGGGCCAAACCGATAGAAATCGCCTATTCCGGCGTTGTCGATGCGTTCGGACGTAAACCTGCCCGAAACGATTATCGCCTTCTCGGTCTTTGGGAGATGGGGCTAAGCCATCTGCGCGTCCCCTTCGAGGATGTCCGTGACCCGGAAACGCTCGCCCGGATGCGGCTTCTCAAGCGCGCAGGGCATCGTTTCTCAACTTTCTTCTACCGGATGCCCGATAGCCTTATGGAAGAGCAGATCGCGGCAGCGTCTGATGTTCTTGATCAGGTGAACATCATTCTTTCCGCAAAAAACATTGCCCAAAGCACCGGGGAATTGTCTTCCCTAAAGAAGCGGATGGGCCCCCGCTTGTTCGTTTCGTTGTTACGCTCGACCGCGGATCACGGCCAGACAATGGCTGGCACTTTCGCGCATTCAATCGCGCATGGCTTCCTTCCCGATAGCATTGACGAAATTGATGCGCTCGGACTGGTGCTGGATGGAGTAAATTGCGTAGACGGGCTGGTTTTCGAAACCGGGCATGGTTGCAAAGCGAGTGTATTTGCCGAGGATTTGATCACGGCCATGAACGACCGGAATCTATCCTTCAGCCTTACTGTCCGAATGGGCGGAGAGAATCCTGCAACGCTGACCGGCTCTCGCGATGAAACCGCAGCCATCACCTGCGATGCGCTCAATGTCGCAGCAACGCTTCCGCCGTGCAGCGAAGTGATTTTGGATACGCTGACCGATGTGGATCGCGGATACTACCCCCGCCTCGGCCTGCTGGATAGAAGAATGAACCCCACTGCTGCAAGCGAAGCATTCCAGCGTCTTCATGCGGAGATTCTGAGCCGGTAAATCTCGACGAAAACCGGCTCTTGAAACGAGGTCGTTAGCTTCCGGGAACTTCTGGTGGCTCATATGAAGGTCTTAAAGTTAATAAAAGCGAACAGGGGTCTGCTCCGGCATTCTGGAGTAAACTCACCAAATAAGGATTGTAGAAAATACAGCCTCTCGCGACACTTACTGTAAATTCCCTAATGCGGAATGAAGGAGGTAGTCATGACGAACAATGAACGTGACATTCAAGGCAAACTTCAAGCGCTCCAACACGCCGAGAGGATTGGTATTACCAAGCTCAAGAAGTTGCTCGCCGAGCAGATGATGGATGTGTCGACGCTCAAGGAGATGCTGAGAAAAAACTTTTGGGGCCTGGATCGCGACGCAATGCTGCGGCCTGGGCCATGAAAGAGAAGCGATACAATCAGAAGCGCGCCTGCGCGTTAGCTGGAATCGATCCGCGTGTTTATCGCCGGACATCCGAGCGACCGGCGGATACTGATCTGCGGGATCGCTTGAAAGAGCTGTCGTCTGAGCGACGGCGGTTTGGTTATCGCCGTCTGCACATTCTGCTCAAGCGGGAGGCCTGGCGTGTGAACCATTGCCCAGCAGGGTCATGCAAAGCATGATCCCTAGAGGGGCGATCCCACAAGAGCCGAACCAACGCCCCTCTCGGCAGATTTGCATGCAAGCAAATCGCCTGCCGGGCGACGGGATCACTCAACTTTGTGTCAGACAGCCTTTCGTGTGGTCGTCGGTTCCGCATTCTGAATGTGATCGATGACTTCAGCCGCGAATGTCTGGTTGTGGTATTCGATATGTCATTGTCAGAAGATCGGGTTGCGCGCGAGCTAGATCAAATAGCCGGGATGCGTGGTTACCCCTGCATGGTGGTCAGCAATAATGGAACCGAACTAACTTCAAATGCGATCCTGAAATGGCAGGAGGATCGCAAGGCGAATTGGCACTACATCGCCCCTGGCAAGCCAATGCAGAACGGGTTTGTCGAAAGCGCTAACGGCAGGATGCGCCCCGCTCGGCAGATTGCTCTGCAATCGCCTGCTAGGCAGTGGACGAATGCCTGAACGAACACCTGTTCGACAGCCTCAGACACGCGCGTCAACTGATCGCGCCATGGCGCACCGACTTCAACCACCACCGCCCGCACACAAGCCTCACTGGCATGACGCCGGCAGAATATGTTAACCGGTTAAAGGAAGGCCAAAACTTGAACAGAGCTAACCTAAATTAGCGGACTCTCAGGGGAGCAGGCCATCAGCTATGTGCCACTTCCACCTGATCCGGCTCGATCAAGTGCTAAGGCCGTTCCTGATTAACTCGGTTGATCTTCTTACAACGAAATATCCGTGCGAAAATCAAATCCTGTCGGATCTCAATAGCTAGTACCATCGTGTCATTATAGAAATTCTTTTCCGCAGGTTAGCGCGCCTTGTTGACCGCATCTTCGAGCAGTCCGGCATAAACATCACAAAGCTCACGACACCACTTGACCGGAGGCAACGACAGTTCTTCGGCCCTTAAACTCGCATTTTCGGACATCCGAGCAATAGCGAGATCATCATTGGCCAAGTGCGAGATCACTTCAGTTAACTCATCAATATCACCAGCCTTGAAGCTACGGCCCATTTCGCGCGAAACGATATCCTGGCTGAGTGACATTTCATCCGTTATCGCAACAGGCACGCCCGATAACAACGCTTCAACGGGCGCCAAGCCAAATGGCTCGGGCCCAAGTGTCGGTGCCACCAATAGACGCGCCTTCGATAGTACGTTGCGCAAACCATTCCGGTCTTGCCAGCCAGCATAACGATGCTCTGGATACTGCTTTTTCAACTGCGCCAATCCAAGTCCAGCCCCCGCAAAAAGGACAGGCACCCCTGCCCGCCGCCCTGCTTCGGCCAGCAAAAAAACGCCTTTGTACTCATGAATGTCGCCGACAAATACAACATCTGCATTGCGCTCGGCGGAGACTGGCGTCTCCAATAACGACACAGCGGGGTTTGCAATCGGAACGACCGGTCCACCGGCGCCCTGCGGAAACAACCGCCTCTCCATTGCTTCATGGATCAAAACGGTCACAACATCCGGCAACAGGCGATATCTGGTTTTGTTTTGAAGAAACTGCCGCGCAACTCGCCAGAGCTTATGGAAGTAGTTACGTTTGTCACAGTTGCGCGATACGCACTGAAATGACAACGGTCGACGATTGCAGGTTTTTGCAGATTGAAAGTCAAAAAAGGCCCCGTTCGGGCATGCCAAGAAGTAATCATGCGCATGCATAACCGTCCTGCTTTTTACGCGCTTCAAGGGACATAGGACTGAAGGCGAAAGGGTCTGATGAAAACCGTGGACATGGTAAATAGTGGTGCTCGTATCGTTGGCCTTGATCCAGTCGCGCAACCCCCTTTGCGCTTTGAAGTTCCAGAGCCCCGTCAACAATGCGCTCAACCTCCGTTGCTCCAGCAATTTGTTGCCGCCAAGCGCCACCGCATCCACACCCTTCGGCAATTCAGCCCCAGCATCACCAGAAAAAAGGTTACCGGGATGCCGGTTTGCGCGAGCTCCTCGGCCTGCAGCAGCGCCAGTTTCGAGGCCCCACCCTTCACCATGGCAAAATCACAAATGATAACCACTCGGTCAGGACGCCGTCTCATCATCAGAACTCGAGAATTCGTTCTGGCTTCAACCGGCCCCGTATCAAATCACCGAGCGCCTTGAAATTTCCCTTGAGGCGCCCCCAACGATCAATTTCAGGTTCAGGGTACAATGACCTGGCCAGATTGCTGAAAAGGTTGCGGCCGACAATGTTCATCGCTCGCAGCGGTGCCATCGTCCCCTTTCCGTTAAGGTAAAATGGGTTTGCGACCTGAGAATACCCGAGATTAAAGCCATTGCTGCGTCCGGTCTTGGTTCCCAGGTGGACGCCAACCAAAGACTGAGACTCAACGATACGCCCGAACTTGGCCATCTGACGGGAAAAATCCACATCCTCAAGCCACCCATACATCTTTAGTCGTTGGTCAAACCGAATCTGCTGCGCCACGACATGCTTAGCTCGCAGTGACATATTGCATCCGTAGCAATTATAGACATCCTGCAGTTTTTGCTTGTCTAGTTTCCGCGGCTTTCCTCTGGACGCAAGATCCTGACCAAATCTGTGCGTTAATCCCGGCCCATGAATACCATCCGCTAGCACAGTTCCGGTCGCCATCGCGACTTCCGGATTATCCAAGAACAACCGCTCCAGATTGGCGAGGTAGTCCGGTGCCATCACAAAGTCATCATCCAGAAACAGCAGCAAGTCATCGCTTTTGAGTGTTTCCAACGCCGCGTTACGCTGCGTGGTCAACCCACGCTCGCTCACTATGATTGAAACGGGAAAGGGCATATTCTCGATTGCGATGGGATCGATATCTTTCTCAC
Organism: Rhodobacteraceae bacterium D3-12; assembly: GCA_025916135.1. Classification (NCBI taxonomy): domain Bacteria; kingdom Pseudomonadati; phylum Pseudomonadota; class Alphaproteobacteria; order Rhodobacterales; family Roseobacteraceae; genus Phycobium; species Phycobium rhodophyticola. Next base: position 2,360,985 of record CP104793.1, read on the forward strand.
TAGCGATGACTATGAGAAGAAGGTCTGGAAGCCGCGTCTGACGCGCGATATTCAACACCGTTGGCACAACAACTTCTGGACGATTTGTTGTGGGAATTGAGACAATCATTGACTTTAGCATTGCCCTTTTGCGCTCAACCACAAATGGTTGCTGATTTGTCGCGCCACCATACCACATATTGACAATTGAACATAATGAAGCGAAATTAACCCAAAGTTAAGAAAAAAGTTCGAGCATACCTTTATGAAAAGCCGAAGCACCGACACTGCACTGGCGTGCCAACGCATCATTCGTCGCACGTCACGTAGCAAACTCAGACTTGCTGTCGTCGCCGGTTGCAGTTTTTTCTGGGTCGCAGTGTTGGGACTTGTGGTTGTAGCGTAGTTGAGCCCAACTTCTCGCACTATTGAGCCCCATCCCCGAAGATCATCACTTTCACAGTTTTTGCAATAATTCTCAAATCTTTAGCAAAAGTTCGACCGCGCACATACGCTACATCCATCGCGACCCTTTGCTCATAGGTCGTCTTGCTGCGCCCGTTGACCTGCCACTCGCCCGTGATTCCCGGCTTCACTGATAGGTATTCGAGAATGTTATCCCCGTAGTGGTGTATTTCTGACGCGACAATGGGGCGTGGACCAACAATCGACATCTCGCCTTTCAGCACATTCCAAAACTGCGGCAACTCATCCAAACTGGTTTTGCGAAAAAATTCGCCTATGCAGGTGATACGTGGGTCGCCATCAAGTTTTTGGTTTGCCTCCCACTGCTCGCGCGCCTGATCGTCCTTCTCAAGAAGGCGTTGGAGCTGTTCTTCAGCATCCAGCGCCATCGTTCGAAACTTCAAACACAAGAAAGGCTGTCCATTTTTCCCAATGCGTTTGTGTGCAAAGAAAATCGGCCCCCCTTCAGTCACGTAAATCAAAAAGGCAATCCCGACGAAAAATGGTGCGAAGAACAGCAAAGCAAGTGCTGCAAACGCTTTTTCAAACAGCACTCTCGCCGAGCTGTCTTCCGACTTTATTTGCGTCAGAAACTGCTCTGAAACAACGTTTCGGACAGCCGAAACCTCACGTTCTCCCTCTAGCTGCATTCCAAAATCCACATTCAATCGTCGTAAAATATGTCAAAATCTTGCCGTTCTGAAAAAAAATGAACGAATCATATCCCTGTCCAACTATAGTTGAATTGTGGTCAGGTTTGACGACTTTTTTTCATACATTCTTTATGTATTGATTACCTGCCAACAATTTACGCCCCTTTGGGGTGGGTTTTTTGGCGTGCAGTTCAAGCATAAGCCCAAAGGAAAAGTGACTAAAACGTGTCGCCATCAAGCTTTTTTCCAGGCATCGAGCGATTAACATACCCAAGCATCAACCCAACCAAAATCTTGGTCAGGCATTGAATGAGATCCACACCCGCGTTGGCTTTCCGACATGATCCACCCATCTCTGCGCCGCGTTCTCCCGCGAAACAACTGCAACAGCGGCAATCCCGCTCAACAGTAGTGAAGGATCAGGCACTGTCGCAGAAATGAACATTGTTGCCAGTATGATTAACGCACACACGCGACTTGCATAATATGTTCGGAAAATCTCGGCGTCGTTCGTTTTGATTGGCCTGAAAATCGAAAAGTACACCACACCGAGAAAAGCAATAGTTCCTGGCAGCCCGACGCTTCCAAGCAATACCGATGCAAGCCCACTTCCGCGCAACGATCCCACTCCGGCGCCCAATCCCCAGCTGTTGTAGAAGGCATCTATGCCGGCGCGCGCCCACGCTGCCCGCTCCAATCCCGACAGCGTTCCTTGTTTTGACAGGATCAGGCGATCGAACAGGTCAGAGGCCATATCCATTGCTGGCGACACCAGGAAAAGGACACAAATTGCGATCATCATCCCTGCCCCCCCTATGACAAACAGGTGGCCAGCCGTCCGTGACATGGTACCGCTCAAAAATGTCCGGGCGTGCAGCAGTATGAGAATTGCTGCAATTCCGAGCCCTAAGAACGCTGTGCTCGACAGCGCGACCACTGCAACGATCAGATTTCCAAGCCCCAATGCCGCATCCCAAGCACGGCGCCCGATCAAGAAAGACATTATGAAGTAGCCAGCGAACGCCGCCGAAGCTGCTCCGAAGACCGAAGCCTCCGCAAAACCACCGATAATCCGCGCTATCCCGGCAACGGTTTGCTCGTTGGCCAGTGTATAATCCGCCGTCCGAACAAAACTTAACAGCGCATCCATTCCCAAGTAGTCCATAAAACCTAGAAACACATTCAGGCCTGCGCCCCACGACAACCCGGCCTCGACAATCCTTGTGCCTTTACGCCGCATGACAAACACAGTTGCCAAGAAGAAACCGCATGACAGCAAGATGTAAAACGATTGCGCGATGTTCGACTTAGAGGGTTGCAGCGGCAGCATTGTGGAGGGGAAGAAAACACTCACTTGTGTGGATTTATAAGTGACGTTCATTGGGAAAACCAAAAACTGTCCCTGAAAAATCCTCACCAGGACAAAGGCTGAAAACACCGAATACAATGCGAATGCGATGAAAAAGAAACCCGCAACCGGAATGTGCAGCGATGTCTGCACCTCTTTCGCGCTCAACCGTCGCAATATCAGGACGCCGATGGTCAGCGCAGCAAGCAAATTTGCCAACAACAACGACAACCCACCAATAGCGACCGCCGCAAACATGCCGAACGGCACCACGGCAATCACCAGCGGTATGCCGGCATCAGCGCTTCGCATGACCGCCCAAAGCCAAACCAACAAAAAGACTCCGGCCGCGGGGAAAAAGATCATTCTTGCATCCGCATTTGTTCGACTGCAGTCTACACAAAGAAAACCACACGCCAATAAACATTGTCGCTTACGCTAAAATTCACTGTTTCCCTTTTGGAAACGAGACATACGAAAACACCCCTTTTTTGAGTGAGGCTTCAACAATTATGTCTACAAAGCGGCTAGCAAAGTCCGGCCTCAAACGATTGCGGCGCCACATAGGCTGGCCAATTTCTGCACAATGGGCGCGCCTGATGGCGATGGGCATCCGCCCTCCTGCTTTCATCGGAGCGTATCCCACCCGGGAGCGTGCCATCTCCCATGTGAGCAACGGCACTCCGGCCAGCTATGACGACGATGACATTGCTCCGGTTAACTTCGAGGTGATGAAACAAGTTCACATCTGGGACTATCCGGTGATGTTTTGGCTAGAACGCCTCGTTGAACCCAATCTGCAAGTATTGGATGCTGGCGGTCATTTTGGCACCAAGTACATCGCATTTCATGAGCACATAGACCTCAACGCCGTGATCTGGAGCACTTACGATCTTCCGGCGACCATCCGGGCTGCACGCGATCTACAAAAAACAGGGATCGTCCCTGAAGAGATCCAGTTCTTTGATGATGTGACGCAGATCAAGGCCGCGGACGTGCTCTTGGCATCGGGCTTGTTGCAATACCTTGACATCGAATTCGCGGATTTAGTCGCCAAACTGACCCAGAAGCCAAAACATATCCTTCTGAACAAAGTCGCAACGACTCTCGGCCCGACCGTTGTTACTCTAGAGAAAATCGGCAACGGTCGCATCCCGTATCAGATCCGAAATAGAGAAGCATTCGAACAGGGTATTTCCGAAATCGGCTACGTCATCCGGGATAGTTGGCAAATTCCAAGCTTGTCACGGACGATCGCTACGCACCCGTCACTCGGCGCAAGCACCAGCATGGGGTATTTCCTTGAACGTGCAGAATGAGAACTGCTGCAAGTCACCGACCCGCACGTCTTTTTTGCGGGTATTCCTAACCTTGAAGCCAACCCAGCCATGACTGCGCAACGCTTTACATTTCTCACCCTATTCGTGCTTGTAATGGTAATCTCAGCGTTCTTCTGGCCAGTTGATACCATCGTTCGTTCCCTGCGGGATAAGCTTGCCTGGCAAGTACAAGCCGGCACCCCCAGTCTGCCGGATATCATGATCCCCATGCCAGACGGGATCAGGCTGGCAACTGATGTCTATTTGCCCGATGCCGCCTCGCCTGCACCCACGGTCTTGCTCCGCCTGCCTTATGGCAAGCGCAGCTATGGCGAGGTTCGTTTTTGGGTCCATGAACTGACGAAAAGTGGCTTCGTTGTCGTCGCCCAGGACATGCGCGGGCGCCATAACTCCCAAGGTGTGTTTACGCCCTACCCCAACGCAGGCTCGGACGGCTACGCAACACTGGACTGGATCGTCTCTCAACCTTGGTCAAACGGAAGGGTCGGCACATTGGGTTGCTCTGCGTTAGGAGAGGCGCAACTCATGCTCGCAGCGCGGATGCATCCGGCACACCGCGCAATGGTGCCAATCGCAGCGGGCGGCGCGATCGGAACAGCCGGCGGACGCAACGCCTATTTCAGCGCTTTCGAAGGCGGCATCCTGAATCTCTCGCTCGCCGCCGGCTGGTTTGGCACGCACGGCGGGAAAACCCCCGAAACCTCGGGCTATCGCCCACTTGATCCAAAATCATTGAATGTGCTGCCGGTCATCGATGTCGTGCGCCATACGCGTCCGGACTTGACCGACTATGACCCATTTTTAAGACAGTTCAGCGACGCTAGCTATTGGAAGAATTTGGGTTACATCACAGGCCATGAGCCGTTCCGCACTCCAGCCTTGTTCATCGACACATGGCACGACCCCGGCGTCAGTTCGACCTTGGAATTGGCCAAAACCTTTCGGAATGCCGGCGCCCCTGTGAGCACGATCATTGCCGCAGGCACTCATTGCGGGTATCTCGGCACCGATCAATCAACCATGGTAGGGGACTTGCCGATCAACCCCGAAACCACCTTCGGTTTTGTCGAAACGATAATCCGGTTCTTGAAACATCACCTCGCTGACGGTCCGGCCGCGACACTGCCGTATCTTAGCTTCTACGGCTTGATCGAAGATCGCTGGAACACGTCTGCAGACTGGCCCCCGGCGACCGCGATCAAGCAAAGGTACTTACTAACCAGAAGTGGCACTCTGGTAAAAAACGCTGACCAGATCAAAGTAACCAAGCGGCGCTTCACTTCTGATCCATCCAATCCGGTTCCATCAATCGGCGGGGCTGTCTGCTGCACCGGCGATCCAGAAGAACGTAGCGGTCCGGTTTTTCAAAACGCGATTGAAACCCGTCACGATGTGCTGCTTTTCACCTCCGCCCCACTCGCAAAGCCATTGCGCATCGCAGGCCCAATAAATGCAAAGCTACGCGTCTCAATTACGACCCCGGACACAGACCTTGTGCTGCGGCTCATCGATGTCGATCCGGATGGACAGGCGCTTTTGGTTCAGGAAGGCGCGCTTCGCCTTCGCTACCGCAACAGCTTCGACGAGCCGAGCCTTCTGAAACCCGGTGAGGTCTACGAAATCACCGTCAGCTTGCGCGATATCGCTTACCAATTCAATCGCGGGCATCAACTCCGACTCCATGTTGCTGGAACGAGCTTTCCGCGCCTGGAACGCAATCTCAACACGGGACGCGTCAACTTTCTTGAAACCAATCCCCGATCTGTAGAGATCACTTTGCATTCAACCCCGGAGGCCCCCTCCGCGTTGGAACTCTATGTTCTTTCGGACTGATCAGCAAACGCGCGCTCGACCACAGTGGAAAATTCTCGCCGAAAACGTTCAGCACCAAATCGCGAAGCATGAGCGCTGATTGTTTCTGGATCAAACTGCATCCGCTGCTGTTCAAAACGCATCACCGCTTGACGGATCGCCTCTATGCTCTGACTGTCAAAGAAAAGACCTGTCTTGCCGTCGACCACACTATCAAGAGCTCCCCCCGTCCATAGGCAAGCACCGGCGTGCCACACGCCATAGCCTCAAGCGGGACAATGCCGAAATCCTCTTCCGCAGGAAAGATCAACGCACGGGCATTTTGGTAAAGCCGGGTCAATTCTTTGCCTGGAACTTTACCCAGTAGGGCCACATTTGAAGGCAGATCGCGCTCCAATTCAGCGCGTTGTGAACCGTCGCCAACGACCACAAGTGATTGTTCGATCCCGCGAAAAGCTTCGACCACCAAATCCGCCCGCTTGTAAGGAACGAGCTGTGAAACAAACAGATAGGCGTCACGCTTTGAAGCGCCACTCGGCAACTGATACGCATCCAGATCGACAGGCGGGTGCACGACCACGGCGTCACGACGATAAAATCGTTTTATCCGCTCGGCAACAAAGCTCGAATTGGCAACAAAATGATCAACTCGGGCCGCGCTCGTAACGTCCCAGATCCTCAAGCGATGGGCCAAACGCGAAAAATACATACGCAGCAATGGCCCAAGCTCTTTTTTGTAGGCTGGATAGTGATCCCAAATATACCGCATAGGAGTGTGAACATAGCAAACATGCGGCGTGCCGGGAGGTACAATCACCCCCTTGGCTGGACCACTTTCCGAGGAGACGACCAAATCGTATCCTGAAAGGTCGAATTCTTCCAAAGCACGAGGCATAAGGCCGAGATATTTCTGGTAATGTTTCTTGGCCGCGGGAAGCCGCGCAACTAAGCTCTCTGTAATTGGTCGGCTCGAAATCAGATCAGAGAGGTTTTCCCTGTCTGCAACATGGGTAAATATGTCCGCATCCGGGTAAAGCCTGATCAGCTCTTCTAGCACGCGCTCGCCCCCGCGCATCCCGACAAGCCAGTAGTGAACTAATGCGACCTTCAAATCGATGCAATCCTCAATACTCGTAGCTATACATGTCGAGCTGATTATTCGCGGCATGGGAACGCCGCACCATTGTAAGAACGGTTCCCGCAACATGCGTCTTGTTTGATTTTCTAAGCCTTGCCAGAGAATCTGCCACAACCTTCGAAGGCGTTTTATCGCATTGCACAGCGAGCAACGTCACATCCGCAAGGTTGCCCAGAAGGATCGCATCCGACAGATGCAACACGGGCGGCGCGTTAATGACGATAAAATCATACTTCGGCATCAACCGAACAAGCATGCCTGAAAAATGCATCGAAGACAGTAGATCGCTCGCATTATCGGCTGGCCGTGTCGGGGCGATCACATCCGCTCCCAGTAAAGGTGAACTCACAGCAAGGTTCTGTATCTTCTTCTTTTTCTCAAGATACTCAACAAGGCAGCTCTTCTGAAGTGGCATGTCCAGCGCCGCCAGAATATCCGGCCGGCGCAAATCAGCATCAATCAACAGCACCTTTTTATCAAGCTGTGCAAACACCTTGGCGAGCGTGCAGCTCAAAGAGGTTTTGCCTTCATTCGGCACCGAAGAAGTTATCATGATCACTTTTGGTTTGTCGGCCTGCGACGCATCAAATAGGTGGGTCCTGATAGATCGCACCCGTTCAAGATAAGGCGACCCGTGTTCGCGCGCCAACTCCGTTGTCAGCCAGTTTTTCCTGCTGAACATGCCGCCAACAAACGGAAGGGTCGCAAGTGTCGGCAATCGTGTAATCGCGCGCAATTCCTCGGCGTTGGCGACAGGTGCCCGGATTAGGCTCCTTATGAACACCGCGGCGATTGCTGCAGCGAGTCCAAGCGTTGTCGCCGCAATCATCATCATGGTTTTTCTCGGCCCTGACGGCACAACCGGCACCATCGCCTTGCCGATGACTCGGGCTTGCGGCGTTTGGAAATCAGCCTGTGCACTGGTTTCCTTGTACCGGGCCAGGAAGTTCTCATAAACCAATCGTGTTGCCGCTGCCGTACGCTCCAACTGACCCAAACGGACGGAGTCTTTCGAGAGACTGTCCGCGCGAACGGACACAATATCAATCTGGCGCCGCAACGCAGCTTCTCTGTTGCGGGTCACACTAACTTCACTGCGCATTTCCTCAACGCGCCGGCGAAGCTCCGTTTCAATACTTCGATCTATGTCGTTGATTTGCGCCGTAATGCGCACCATTTGAGGGTGTTTTCGCCCAAAAGTGCTGGCCATTTGCGCTTTGGACGCCGCCATCTCTGCATGTTGTCGCTTTAGCGTTTCCAAAAGAGGGGACGTCAGAATATCAGCAACCGAAGATAACCCACCGCTGGCCATAAGCGCCTCAACCTGACTCAAGCGCACTTCGGCGTCGGCACGTTCGGTCGAACTGCCTACCAGTTTTGTGTTCAACTCGGCCAAAAGTTGGTTGATGCTCTCTTCATTACCTCCGGCATTGTCGATCATTTCAGCCTTGAACGCGACCACAGCAGCGTCAGCGACTTCGACTTGTGCGCTCAGCTCTGTCAGCCGGTCACCCAACCATGAGTTCGCCCTGAGCGTCGCTTGCATCTTGGTATCCAGCTGACTTTCGATGTAACTGTTCGCGACAGCGTTGGCGACTTCGGCTGCAAGTGCAGCGTTGCCGTGTTCGAAACTGATCCCGATCGCATAAGAGACGCCTAATTGCGAGACATTCAGCTTGCGCCTGACGGCATCAGTCACCCAGGATCGCAGGATTTCCTCTGGCAACCTGGCGGCAATAACGTGGCTCGGCTCGCCACCGCGCAGCATCCTTTTGATAAACGCCATAGGGCTCTCGCCACGCGCCACCCGCGGATCGAAATCCGGATGATTAACAAGGTTCATCTCATCAACCACCGTCCCGACCAGCACATTTGACCGGATCGTGACGATTTCCCCAGCAACCACTGAGTTTGTCACATTCAGGTTCGAAACAACTTCCTGAACCGGCGTCACCCTCTCCTCACGCGTATCGAGAATGACCTGAGCATAGGCCGTATAGATTGGCGGCAAGGTTTGCAGATACACAAACATCGCGACAATGCTCAGAAACGTAATCGTCAAAATCAGCCTGAGATTGACTCTCAAAACTGAATAAAGACCCAGCAAATCAATCGACTGTAAAGGCGAAGGCCTTTGCTCAGATGGTTGCCTTTTGGCCGAATTGTACGGGTTATCTGCTTCGGACTGAGTGTAGCGGTTCATTTCCGCTCTCCCAGCGTCTCTGGCGTTTTGACCACCACAACAAGCAGATCTCCGGGGAGGAGTTCGTCATAGGGTTTCAGGACAATATTCTTGATCCGCAGTGCCTCTCTACGCCGCACCTGATATTCCAGCAACAGCTCGGTATCGAGCCCGTTCGCCGCGTTCATCCATTGATCAAGCAACCGCATGCGATCCTCAATAGATGCACGGTTGGACTTGAGCTTATTGATTTCGCTCCAATAGTTCTGCGAGTCCGTCAGCAGTGTTTTTTCCCTGTCGGAATCGAACCGGGACAGCTGACTCTTGATATCGGCCAACTGCACACGCGCAGCAGACCTTTGTTCCAAAAGCTGCAACAACTGACTTTCCGCTTGCGAAACTTTCAGCTCGTTTGCATTGATGTTGGACTTCGCAACAAGCCCCCTTTTCACCATATCCTGCACTCTCGCCAACTCGTTGCGAGTCACTTTAAGAGCTTGCTTCAAAACGGCTTCGCGCTCTTCAAGAAGTTCAATCCGCCGCTGCGCTTCGTTCGCAGCATCGGCCAGAAGTTTTCGGCGCGTTGTCACATCCGCGGCCGCAAGGGCAATGACCTGATCTTCCTTGATTTTGTGTTCGTCAAAAAGCTCACGCTTGATATCTGGCCTTATATCAGGCGGAACATTGGTCCAATCGGCGGCATCCGCGCCCGCAATCTGGGCCTGTACGCGAGCGTATTGCGCCGCAACGCGCGCCAAATCAAACTCCAAGCTACTTAGGCTCCCGGCAAGATTGCGACGTTCCAAAACGCGCGCTTCTTCGTTGTTTGTTGAAATTGCAGGGCCACCCGCCATGCCAACTGCTTGCTCTGCTGTCATGAACGGCTGGTAGTCAAAATTTCCCGGGCGCCGCACGTCTCCCAACACCGAAATCGGCCTGAAACTTGCGACCGAAAGTTCAATTGATGGCTTCACGAAAATTTCGCGCGTGACATAAATCTTTTCAATCTGGATACGCGCTTTGCCAAGCGTCATCGATGACACTTTAAAGCTGCCGATGTAGGGCAACTGAACTGCACCATCGCGTCCAACCGTAAACCGTTGCGGTGGATCATTATCATCCAGAATATCCATTTCCAGCTCGTCACCGACGTTTATCAAATAGCCGTCAGGCGCAGCCGCCAACACATAGTTCGCCATTAACAGCAGGCAAGAAAGCGCGAAAAAAAATTCGCGGATTCCACCCGGCACCGTGCCTGGAAATGGCTGTCTAATAGCTAACATATCTAATCTTTTCGAATCGCAAAGGATCTTGAATCAAGAAATAGCATAGCAACTCTATACGCTTACGCCATAGAGTTGCTATGGCGTCAGTTTCAACCACGCCTTGGAAAACGGGTATCGGAGCCAATATCTCTTCCCATGCCATGTCATTTTGCTCATCCTTCCATCCTGTAACACACAGTGTCTAATCACCGCAGTGAACTCCCCCACCGCAATCTGGACACTGACACAAGCTGCGGGTTGCTGTCTGCGAGTCATGCAAGAAGACGGGGATCAGATATGTAAAACGGGAGAAGGCCAAAGCGGCTCCTGAAACGCTGAGAGGCACCGACGATCGGCAAGAGCGCAAGAGCAAAGAGTAGCTTAATAAACGGCAGATCCTGCCCGAGGTTTGGGGAACAGCTCAAAAACCCGTGTCGATAACTTATTCAGTTCAATCAAATGGAGGGTTTGCTTTAGCGTCTGCTCTAGGTAACGATGTTAACAAAATTACTTTTCCAACACAGACCCAATCGTCGGGTTCGCCATTGATTAAACGCGCCTCTTCGTGCGCAGATCATGCTAAGAAGCCCTTTTTATAAATTGCAAAGCCTCCGTATGACACCCCCGCCCCCCCCAGCGCAAAAGCCTGAGACAACATTGAGAGGCGGCGGTTGGACTATTGTGTCGCGCATTTATGTACAACTCATCCAGTTTGCGATATTCATCGTCGCTGCCCGGCTCATGCTCCCGGAAGAATTCGGCCTCTTTGCGTTGGTCGCGGCATTTATTGTAATTCTGAACCAACTGGCGACCGCCGGTTGGCCAGAATATATCCTTCAATGCGAGGGAGACACCGAAAAGATACGAAAATCGCTTCTCGTTGCCCTTCTAAGCGGCCTTTTGGCCACCATTATCGGCGTCGTGCTTTCGTTGCTGTCCGGGTTGGTTACTGACGCTCCCTTGGCAAGATTGGTAGGTCAGGTTCTCGCACTCAGCATCCTGTTCGCGTCACTCGGCGCCGCTTATTCAGGCGCGCTAAACCAACAAAACAGGCTATCGTCCGCCGCATTGAGCGTAGTAGCCGGCGAAACCCTCAACTTTGCAGTTGCCATTTGGGCGCTTTATCAGGGGTATGGTGTACTGGCCCTCGCCTGGGGGCGATTGGCGAACTCTTTCACATGGTGCTGCGCCGCAGCCTTCGCCACGCGATTATATCCTGCGCGGCAGATCGAACGGCCTCAATTTCTTGAGATGGCGCATTTCTCCAAACACATCATCGCAACACGTATTTTGGTCAATCTTCGCATCTATGCCGCAACCTTCCTGATTGGCGGCTTTGTCGGGGCTGCAGCTGTCGGGTTCTTCAGAGCCGGTCAAAGGATCGTTGCAGGATTTGAAGAGATTGTTAGCGAACCGACACGTGTTCTCGCCTGGAACCTTTTCCGAAAGGCTCGGGATAACAACGCAAACACCAATTCAGTCGCGCAAACTTCGCAAATTTTCTTCCGGCTCCAGATCTATGGTGCCGCCCCCTTGTTTGTCGGGATCGCCGTTCTGGCAGACGACTTGACCGAAGGATTGCTCGGCTCTGAATGGAGTTCGGCCGCACCTGTGCTGCAAATCCTTGCGCTCGCAGGTCTGATCCGAATGTCGGGTCATGCGACAATCCCGATTATCTCACTGGCAGGTCGCGCTGAAATGCTGCCGCGTTTGATGTTTGTCTATTCCGTCATTTCCATCACTTGTATTGCGATCGGCTCCCGGTACGGTATCGTCGCAACGGCGGCGGCCGAACTTTGCGCAGCATCCATCGCGTTTGTGATAAACGCCGTGGTGATGAGCCGCCATTTTAGCATCCATTGGGTACAAATCCTGAAAAGAAGCTGGCAAGTTATCCCCTCAACGATAATTGCGCTCGTATTTCCATTTATCGCTCTCCATTTTGGCTTGCTAGCGGAACTACATCCGCTCGCGCGATTTTTCGTACTCAGCCTGAGCATCCTGATCCTTTATGTCCCGTGCCTGTTGATCCTGGACACATCGCTGAAAAGGACCATTCAAGCCCAACTCCCGTCGTAACCACGCACCCCAAGCTCAAAGAACAACAAAGCACATCCTGCACTCTAACTGATCAAAGCGCCTAACGACCGCTCCCTCACCTGATGCCGTCGTGAGCCGTTTTCCGCACACTGACGCCTTATGGGGTAAGAAAAGTAGTTTTTTCTACTCATGGGCGATATCAACCCCGCATGGTCAGAAAAAACGAAACCACCATGGACACACTCCCTTCCCAGAAGGCATCCACTCGGCCGTGGTCGAAAGGGATCAGAGCGAGCGGTCGCTACTTACGCCTGGCTGTCATCCTCGCCTGTGTCGCCGTGTGGGGCTCAATTTTCTGGATGATTCTGTCCTAGGCCGAAAGAAACGGTTCAAAGATCGTTTTCGTGCCCAACCAGAGCTCATATTTTGAACAATTTAACCTCCATCAACCTCTTTGCGTCCCCCCACTACATTTTGTGGGCTGAGCGAACTTCAATACCTGCTTTGCCTATTTACGACAGGGCCTGGCCTAAATTTTGAAATTCAGGGCAAACCCTTCTTGGTAAAAATCAAACTTTACATTAACGAACTATTTACTTTTTGCCGCCCTTTCCCCTACGCTATCCCTATTAAGTTATATGCGTCGAATGTTTGCTTTTCTTGGGGGAAAACTGCGTCGCTTTTTGGCAAGACGTTGGTATAAATCGATTTTGCAGTATCGAATTTCGCCATTCCCCTGATTTTTTCTTGGGGGAAATAATGCCGGACAGCATTGTCAAAGACACTTTTTCCAATCTCGAGTACGACCCGGAACTCGATCTCTATTCATGCTTCATGCGCGCACGCGACATCGTCCCGCATGACTTGGCGTTAACGGCCGAGGGGCGACAATTCAGCTACTCCGAGATGGCGAACGCCTCTGAGCGCATCGCTTGGCACTTGATGGAAGCTGGCGTTAAAGCGGATGACAACGTTGCCCTGATCACCGACAGAACGCCGGAAGCCATCATTTCAATGGCAGGGATCATTTGTGCGGGCGGCGCGTATGTACCGCTAGACCCGGCCTATGACTCAAAGCAGCTCACCTACATCATCCAAGACTCACGCCCCTCGGTCATCCTCTGGGACGCTCCTTACGAGGACTTGGCTAACAGCCTGTCTTCAAAAGGGATTCCTTGCCTTTCGATAGCGGATTTACTGCGCGATGAACCCTCGGAAAAACCCGCGTTTCCAACCCGTAACGGCGATGACTCCTGCTACATTATGTATACATCCGGTTCGACCGGAAAACCAAAAGGGGTCATCCTACCGCACAGGGCCATCACGCGCTTGGGCTACAACCAACCAACAGGCCAGTTCCTGCCCGGTGATGTTTCATTGGCCAATTCGACCATAGCATGTGACGTTTCAACCTGGGAAATCTGGGCACCGCTCCTCAACGGTGCGGCCGTCGCGGTGGTTACCCAACCCAAACCCGCACTTGACGTTCTTGCTAAAGTGATCAGGCGAAAAAATGTAAACGTCGCGTATTTTTATACCGGACTTGCGCATCTGATGATCGAGCATCACACCAGCGCACTCGTTGGGCTCCGCCAATTTGGTGCGGGTGGCGATGTCATGTCGGTTCCGCTCACCCGGAAACTGATGGAAGCGGATCCGGGAATTGAAATCATCAACGGTTACGGGCCAACCGAAAATTCGGTCTTTACGACCATGCACCTGATAACGCCCGCAGATCTGGACGGCGGTTCCATCCCGATCGGAATTCCTACCGGGCATTGCGAGTGCTTTGTCATTGATGACAATCATGCGCTCTTGCCCGAAGGCGCGCTCGGACAGCTGGTGGCAGCCGGCCCCGGGGTTGCCCTCGGGTATCTCAACCAGCCCGAGCGCACAGCGGAGTCCTTCATACAAGATCCCCGCCCCGGATACTCCGGTTTTGTCTATCTGACCGGCGATCTCGCGCGTTGCCGCGAGGATGGTGTTTACGAGTTCCATGGCCGCGCCGACCGGCAGGTCAAGCTTGGCGGCCGTCGCATCGAACTGGACGAAGTCGAACATAACCTGCGTGCGTTGCCGATGCTGGTTGACGCCGCCGTCGTGCTGGTGACTGCCAAAACGGGGGAAAAGAGGATTGCATCTTTTCTCAAGCCAAGCGGAGAAATGCCCTCGGATATTACTGCTTTTATCCGGGATGTCATGGCCGAGCTAGGCAAGGTTCTACCAGACGGCATGCTACCCCGCGTCAATCGGGTCATCGAAAATTTCCCTCTCACCGTAAACAGCAAGGTTGATCGCAAGGCGTTGGTTCGCCGCCTTGAAGAGGAAAACAAAGCCGCAACGAACATCGCCCTTCCGGCGTTCCAGTCGAAACGCTCAACCATTAGCGAACATCAGGTAAAACAAAAAATTCTACACCTGTGGGACGAGGCACTTGGTTGCGGTCAGGTGCCAGACGACACAACTTTCTTTGAAGCTGGCGGCACCTCGCTCGAGTTGGTGAACCTTCACACCGCCTTGATGAAAGAATTGCGCACATCATTCGACATAACGGTGATGTTCGAGGTGCCTCGACTGCAAAGCCTAGCTGAAAAGCTGACGAATATCATTAACACTGATACGGCTCCCGCCAACTTCGCGGCGCCCCGCTTGGAAGACACTGTTGCGCCAACAGACAACGATGCCCCACAGGCGGACATTCCCGTAAATGCCATCGCAATCGTGGGAATGGCAGCACGCCTGCCAGGCTCGGACACCATCGACGATTTCTGGCAGCATCTGCTCAAGGGCGAAAACTTGATCCGCCGCTATGACCCCACTGAACTGGAAGATAGCTTCTCTGCGCAACAACGATCCGACAGCAACTATGTTCCTGTCCGCCCCGACTTGGCTGATGCAGGAATGTTCGACGCAAAGTTCTTTTCGATGTATCCTCGTGAAGCAGCGCTCACAGACCCCCAGGCGCGCATCTTCCTTGAAATATGTTACGAGGCATTGGAAGACAGCGGTCGCAATCCGCTTGGTATGGATGTACCGGTCGGCGTCTTTGCCGGCTCTTCCATGAATAGCTATCTCATTCACAATATTCTGGGCGACCGCAAACAGGCGGAAGACTTTACCTCGAATTACCAGACCGGAAAGTTCGCGGAACTAACGGGCAACCTCCCCGACTGCCTCGCAACGCGCGTGTCGTTCAAGCTTAACCTGAACGGGCCGGCGATGACGATTCAAACCGCCTGCTCTACCTCGCTTACGGCGATTGGACAGGCGATCCTCAACCTTCGTTCAGGCCAATGCGACACCGCTTTGGCCGGTGGCGTCTCGATCACCTTCCCGCAGCGTCGCGGCTACCTGTCTCAAGAAGGGGGCTCGCGTCGGATGACGGAACATGCCGCCCCTTTGACGCCGGGGCGTCGGGTACGGTCTTTTCTCATGGCGCGGGCGTTCTTGCCCTGCGCCGCCTTGAAGACGCAATCGCCGATGGAGACCACATCTACGCTGTTATTCGCGGTGTCGGGATCAACAACGATGGTGCAGACAAAATCTCCTACACGGCGCCTTCGGTCAATGGACAAGCCGCCGCGATCGAACTCGCCCACAAGGATGCGGGCATCACAGCAAATACGATCTCGTATGTCGAATGCCACGGCACAGCAACTCCGCTTGGCGATCCAATCGAGTTCAGCGGCCTTAGCCATGCCTTTGGCGAAGGACTTGACGAAAACAGCTGCGCCTTGGGTTCTGTGAAAGGTAACATCGGCCACCTCGATGCCGCCGCTGGGGTCGTCAGCGTCATCAAAACCGCGCTCATGATGAAGCATCGTGAATTGCCGCCGATTGCCAACTTTCAGACCCTGAACACCAACATCAGTTTTGCAAAAACACCGTTCAGGATTCCGCCCAAGCGAGAAACTTGGGACGCGCCGCATCCGCTACGCGCCGGGATAAGCTCCTTCGGCGTTGGCGGCACCAATGGCCATCTGGTTCTGGAAGAAGCCCCCGTTTTGCCTAAGGCTCCGGTGTCAGACACCGTGCAAGTCATCGTGCTTTCCGCCAAAACGCCCGAAGCTTTGGACGAAATGCAATCAAATCTCGCTGATGCGCTGGAAGCTCAAACCACTTTGAACCTCTCCGATGCCGCTTACACCCTGCAAACAGGTCGCGCTGCTTTCGATTTCCGCTGTGCAGTTGCAGGAAACAACGGCAAAGCTCTTGCAACGGCTCTGCGCAAAACACCACCAGCGCAACGGCCCGCACGGCTCGGCGATCCTTCGGTATCATTCATGTTTCCCGGTCAAGGCTCACAATATCCCGGCATGGGAAGCGGTCTTTACACGACAGAGCCAGAATTCGCGCGCTGGATCGATGAAGGCTCGGAAATCCTCCGGCCGATCCTCGGGCTGGATGTAAAAACCATGTTGTGCTTTAGCGATCCAAGTGACAAAGACACCGCCCGCGCCTTGCGCGACACGAGGCTCACGCAACCAGCGCTGTTTCTAACGCAATTCGCCTGTGCCAAGCTCTGGATGACCCGTGGGATCACTCCAACCGCAATGATCGGCCATTCGGTGGGAGAATTCAGCGCCGCAGCGCTCTCCGGCGTTATGGATTTCGAAACCGGCCTCAAAATCATAGCACGCCGTGGCGAACTCATGCAGTCACAACCAGAAGGATCAATGTTGTCGGTTCGTACCAGCATCGATGATCTGTCTCCTTTTCTCGACGGCTCAGTCGACATCGCGGCTCGGAACGCACCCAAACTTAACGTGCTTGCCGGAAGCAACGCGGCAATCGAACACGTAGAAGCGCGCCTCAAAGAGGCAAGTATTGCATGCGCACGCCTGCACACCTCGCACGCCTTCCATTCCTCTATGATGGATCCGGTTTCTGACGGACTTTCGGAAACACTCTCCAACATCCCGCTCAAATCTGCGCAAATTCCCTATGTAAGTTGCGTGACCGGTCGCTGGATTACCGACACCGACTGCAGGGATCCATCATACTGGGCCCAACAGGCGCGCGCGACTGTCAACTTTCAGGACGCGATTACATCCCTTGTCGACGGTAGCCCTTCGGTATTGCTCGAAGTGGGTGCCGGAAACACCCTTTCCGCCTTCGCCCGGCAGACGCTCGCCCGCGACGCCGAGGTGGCGATCGTGCAATCTCTCCCGGATCATAACCGCGATGAAACCGACGAAATTTCCATGGCAAAGGCCTTCGGCCAGCTTTGGTGCGCAGGCGTGCCCGTGTCTTGGAGCAAGCTGGGGCCGCGCGGCACTCGCAAAATCCCACTGCCCACCTATCCTTTCCAGCGCAAATTGCACTGGGTCGATGCCCCGGCCCCCGCTACCGAGCTCCGATTAACACCCCGCCCCCAAGACACTACGCCTGCGACGGCAACAACTCCCTTGGTTCAGCCCATGCCTCATGAGGTAACTCCTATGACTCCTCCAGCCGCCATTGAAACAGTCGACCGCAAGCCCCGACTCGTCGCCGAAATTCTTGCTATGCTAAGCGATATTTCCGGAGAAGACCTTGCCCCCGAAGACGCCAGCGCATCTTTTCTTGACCTCGGTTTTGACTCGCTTTTTCTTGGGCAGGTAAGTCAGAAACTCACAGCAGATTACAGCGTTGAACTGACATTTCGCCAGCTTCTGTCCAACTACCCGACAGCCCAAGACGTTGCTGCATTTCTTGACGACAACCTCCCCGCCGAAACAACCCCCGCCGCTGCGCCGGTTTCCACCGCGCCTGCACTTGAACCTGTTGCCGAACCTGCCCCGCTGACAGCGCCGGTCGAGAGCGATCCGGGTGGGGTTGCCTCGGCGCCACTCACCACCCCTGCCCAGCCTCAGAACGGGTCTCACACGGCACTGATGCAGGCGCAACTCGAGACAATGCAGCAGATCATCACGCAACAGCTAGCAACTCTATCAAACGGGGCCCATACCGCGCCGCAATCTCAAATCGGGGTAACGCCAACACAGCCTCACCTCCCTGCTCCGCAACCGCGCCAAGCCACCGTACCCGCTTCGACGGTAGCGCCTGCCGTTCCCTTGGAAGCTGGCACCGATGAAAAAGACAAGCAGAATGAATCTGCCAAAGTGTTCTCTATCGGACGCGCAACGAACGCAGCGGGGGGCGATCTAACGTTCGAACAGAGCACCTTTGCTCAAGACCTTGCTCGCCGCTACAGTGATAAAAGCCCCAAATCCAAAGCCTATGTCCAGAAACACCGTCAGGTCATGGCCGATCCCCGCTCGGTCGCCGGGTTTCGCCAAGAATGGAAAGAACTGGTCTTTCCTGTGGTCTGCGAGCGCTCCAAGGGTGCGCGTCTATGGGACATTGACGGCAACGAATACATCGATCTGGTAAACGGGTTCGGACAAACTGCATTCGGACACTCACCGGACTTCGTGATCGACGCCATAACTCGCCAGATGGAACGCGGCTTTGCCATAGGCCCGCAAAGCGACCTTGCCGGTCCTGTCGCCGAACGCTTCGCCAATTTTGTCGGCCATGAACGCGCCACGTTCTGCAACACTGGTTCCGAAGCCGTCATGGCAGCGATGCGCATCGCCCGTACCGTAACAGGACGCGAAAAAATTGTTGTTTTCTCAAACGATTACCACGGCCAATTCGACGAAGTGCTCGTCAAAGGCAAGAAAAGCAGCGCTATTCCGGCGGCCTTGCCAATTGCACCAGGCATTCCGCGTTCCAGCCTCGTGAATATGGTTGTGCTGCCCTACGATGACCAACAAAGCCTTGCCTGGCTTCGGGACAATATCAACGAAGTGGCGGGCGTCATCGTAGAACCGGTTCAAAGCCGCCACCCCGATTTACGCCCCCGCGATTTCGTCCTCGCGCTTCGCGAACTCACGCGTGATGGCGGTGCTGCCCTCGTCTTTGACGAAGTTGTCACCGGCTTCCGCGTTGGACCGCGTGGTATGCAAGGTGTCTGGGGAATCCAAGGCGACATGGCAACATACGGCAAAGTGGTAGGCGGTGGTATGCCCATTGGCATGCTGGCTGGTTCAGCCCAATTCATGGACGCGCTCGATGGCGGCATGTGGCAGTTTGGCGACGACTCCGCACCAGAGGCGATGCCGACTTTCTTTGCAGGAACCTTTGTTCGCCACCCTCTGGTGCTTGCTGCCGTCGATGCCACGCTTTTGCATCTCGAAAAACATGGCGACGCACTCTGGACCGAAACGGCCAATCAGACCACGGCCGCGGTAGAAAAAATGAATGCGGCGCTTGTTGCGCGTGGGCTACCGCCAATGATTGAAGCCTATGCGAGTTGGTTCGTCCCTCAGGTAACCGACTACGATGCCAACGCCGCGCTGCTTTTCCCGTTGATGCGTCTGTCCGGCATTCACGTTCAAATTGGCTACCCCTGCATTTTCACAACCGCCCACACGGAGGACGATTACCAGAGGGTCGTCGAGGTTTTCGTGCAGTCCGTAGATACCCTGCGAAGGGTCGGCATCCTTGCCTCGAACCAGCCTGCAAAAGAGCCGCTGGAAACTGCCGCCGCAGTGAGCGCAAACAACGCTGCAACTGTTCAAAGCACCCCGGCGCCGACCAAGAATATTCCACTCACAGAGGCCCAGCGCGAAATCTGGATGACAACCCAACAGGGCGCCGCCGCCTCGTGCAGCTTTAACGAAAGCGTATCGCTCGAACTAAACGGCCCGCTGGACAACAGTGCGTTACAGTGCGCGATAAACATGGTGATCGCCCGTCACGATGGCCTGCGTCAGGTTTTCAAACGCAACGGCGAAACCTTCGACATTCTGGATCCTTTTGAACTGCCGCTCGAATTGCATGATCTCAGCACGGCAAACGATCCAGGTGCCGCACTGGGAAAACTCCTCCAAGAAGACTCGTCCAAGGAAATCGACATCGTCACGGGTCCGCCTCTGCGTGCTTTCATTGTGCGCTGCTCCGCCGCAAAACATGTTTTGATAATTAATGCGCATCACATTGTCTGCGACGGCTGGTCATACAATGTGCTCCTGAATGATCTCGCCGCGTTCTACCGTCAAGAGGTCGACGGAACACCTGCAAATTTACCGCCCGCCCCGTCTTTTGCGGCGCTGGCCTTGGACGCATCCCACACCCGCCCCGACTCTGAAACGCAAGACTACTGGCGTGCGCAATTCGCCGGCCTTCCCGAACTACCGGAACTGCCAACTGACCGACAGCGTCCTGCTGTGAAATCCTACTGCGGTGCGACTTCCACCGCCTTCATTCCAGGCGAGATCGCACGCGCAGCGCGAAAAGCCGGAGCAGCGCAAGGTTGTACGCTCTTTGCGACTTTGTTCGCCAGCTTGCAACTGGTCATCGGGCGACTCAGCGGCTCGGACGACATCGTGATCGGCGTTCCCACGGCCGGGCAGACATTGCTCGGTAGCAGCGCCCTCGTCGGGCATTGCGTGAACTTTCTTCCCATTCGCGCCAAGCAGGACGTAGACGCGCCGGTATCGGACCATCTCGACCGCGTCGGCAGGCAAATCATGGATGCTTTTGATCACCAGAACTGCACCTACGGAACTCTGGTTCGCGAATTGAAAGTCGAAAGATCGCTCAACAGGTTGCCTCTGACCGAGATCCAATTCAACCTGGAAAAGCTGGGGGAAAGCGTCGCGATGGGACCGGTTGAAATGACCGTCACGCCGAATGCAAAGACATCCGTCAACTTCGATTTGTTCTTCAATATCGTTGAACGCCGTGACGGACTGCGCGTTGATGTCGATTACAATTCCGATGTGTTCGACGCTGAAACGGTCGAACGCTGGATCGGTCATTTTGAAACCGTTCTTGTTGAAATTGCGCAAGATGCCACTCGGCCAATCTCACAACTGCCAATTCAAACCGCCCAGCAGCGCGACTGGCTCACCGTAACTCTTAACCAGACGCAAGAAGCTCTGCCCGATATCGAAACGGTGCATCAATTGTTCGAAGAATGCGCCGCCAAATACCCCGACAATATCGCGTTGGAGTGCGAGGACACGTGCATAAGCTATGCTCAGCTTTCGGCTAGAAGCGACGCCGTCGCCAAAACACTTCAACAGATGAGTATCGGCACCGGTCGACGCGTCGCGGTCGCCCTGCCCCGTTCAATCGACTGCGTTGCGACACTCTTGGGGGTTATGAAATCAGGAAACGCTTACGTTCCGATTGACCCGTCTCAACCACCTGCCCGATTGCAGTTAATTCTCGAAAACGCGGACGTGTCCGGCATTGTCCACGATCAGCCCAGCCTGCCTGGTTTCGCATCCGGTCTCGATCTTGTTTCCATCAGCCTCGGCCAGACTACGGCCAATGGCGTTCCTGACTCTGTCCGATCAAGCGGCGATGCTTCGGCCTATGTCATGTTCACTTCGGGATCAACTGGTACCCCCAAAGGGGTCGAGATCAGCCACCGGTCTGTAGTTAACCTTCTCACATCGATGACACGCGAACCCGGCTTTGGAGAAAGTAACGTGCTCCTGGCCGTCACAACGACGATGTTTGACATATCCGTGCTCGAATTGTTCCTGCCCCTTATCAACGGTGGACGCACCGTGATTGCGTCGCAAGAGGATGTCCTGGACGGATTCCGCCTCGTCAACCGCCTTGCCAAGGGTAATATCACCCATCTGCAAGCCACGCCTACTCACTGGCAAATGATCCTCGAAGCCGGCTTCAAACCTTCCGCGGGATTCACAATGCTGGTCGGAGGCGAAGCTCTTTCAGACGACCTGGCGCGAAAATTACCAGCCGGTGGCGGCTCGCTCTGGAATGTGTACGGGCCGACCGAAACGACGATCTGGTCCGCTGTCGCGCACGTCACCCCCGATGCCCCCGTTTCAATTGGTCGCCCGATCGCCAACACGTCTCTCCATGTGTTGGGGCCACAGGATCAACTGCTGCCTATCGGTGCCCTCGGCGAATTAAACATCGGCGGCGTCGGCTTGGCTAAAGGGTACTTCCGTCGGCAGGATCTAACAGATCAGGCTTTCCGCGACGTGAATGTAAACGGCAAGGTCGAGCGCCTCTACAAAACCGGCGATTTGGCACGTCGGCTTCCAGACGGATCAATTCAGGTTCTCGGACGCAATGACAGTCAAATCAAACTCCGAGGATTCCGTATCGAACTCGGTGAAGTCGAAGCCGCGTTGCGCACCCTTGAGGATGTCAAAGTGGCAGCCGTTGCTCTTAAGCCAACAGCGCGCGGTGACCAACAGCTGGTGGGGTATGTGGTTGCCGAAACAGACAGTGAGCCAGAGCCGAGCACGCTCTCCCAACAGCTCAATGAACGGCTACCAGCCTACATGGTTCCGAGTGCTTGGGTTTTCCTGAGCGCCCTGCCGCAGACCTCCAATGGCAAGCTCGACCGCAAAATGCTTCCCAAACCCGAAGCGGCAGCAACGGTAACCGCCTTGCACACCCCCCCGAAAACGCCGACCGAACACCAGATGGCTAAAATCTGGCAGGACGTGCTGGGAATCGATGACATCAGCACCTCTCAAACGTTGTTTTCCATGGGTGCAGACTCTCTTACGGTGTTCCGAATTGCTGCGCGCATGATCGACGCAGACCTGAACCTCGAAGCGCGTCACCTGATGCAATACCCCTCCATTGCCCGACTCGCTGCATTTGCCGATAGCAACAAAAGCACTGACAGCAAACTCGACGGCCCGAAAAAGCCATCGCTGAAATCCTATCGCCGGGAAAGCCGGGGGCAAGCGCACTGAGAGCACTTCGATCGTTGCCGCAATCAGGCAACGCGCCAGTCGACATTTTTATTGCTGCGTCCGCACTCATTCATTTGGCAACGGACCATGCACCTTTATGCGGCGACTAACAGAACCGGCCCCGTCCGGTCCGGTCGGCGCCATTTCAAAGTCCAGAGTATCGCCAACCCCAAGCTTCACCATCAATCCGTTAACCGAATGGCCCGTCGGTGAAATCTCTGCGACCTCATAAATCGTGTCCCTATTGAGGCGCACTATCAGCCGCGAAGCTTCCGTTTTCTTTGACGCTTGCCACCAGCCCTCAATGCGATATTTGCCAGCCTTGTTCGCTGTAAAGCGTTCAACAGCGTGGTATGGCTTCCCTTGAAATCTCGCAGTTGTGATCCAGTTGTCCCCAACACGAAGCGGCGCCAAATCGGGCGCGCCACGATAGCTGGCCCATTCCCAGTCGATTATTTCCAACGGGGTCAAGCCAATGCCCGGACGCAAGGCAAAGTAGCTCCAGGGAAGCTGGTTGTATTGGTACTTTGTATCGGCAACCGGATACGCAATCTCGATCGAAACCTCCAGCCCCGCGCCAAGGATGACAACCGGCCGATCCGAAAGCTCTACCACCGGCGCGACCGGTTGCCCCCGCGCATCAACATATTCGGCCTGGCCCGACACACGCAATTTTCCCGTGCTTCCCCAGACAACGAAGGCATTTCCACCTTTTCCGAACTCATACAACCGCACCGTCGGAGAAACCCTTCGCTCAACCGTTTGCGCGAGAGGCAAAAGCCGGGTTTGAAGCAAACGAAACGCCTCTGCCGCAGGTTTGGCCGTCTTTCCGTCCTTCTCCAGCAGCCCCATGTTCGGCCACCATGGCTCATCAACAAGAGCATACCAATAGGCTTCCTGAACACCGGCGGCTGCGAATTGTGCAACCATTTTAAGCATATAGTCCGGCGCTTCTAACGGGTCATCGAACCACTTGCCAAATTCGGTGACATAGATCGGCTTTTCACCGCCGTACTCGCGCATCAGGGCCTTCAGGCGGTCCAGCTCCATCACAATCGTGTCGGGATTGTCCCGGTATGGGTGCACCGAAATCGCATCACAGGCCTGCAAACCGCCCCGTCTGAAAAACTTTCTCAAAAAACCCATCGCAATCGTATTCATCCCGCCGCAGATGATTTTTGCATCTGTTTGGGTCGTGCTCAAATGCGCCCGCACCGTGCGCGCCGACTCCGCAAGAAAGGCAGGTTTGTCGCGGAGAAATGGCCCCGAAACAAACTCGTCCGAATTGACCTCGTTGCCGATTTCGATCAGCACTTTTTCCAAAGTGTAATGATCATAAATTGCGCTGACATATGCAGCCAGCGCGGCAATGCCATCTTTTGAATGAGGTGTATGCCCATCATCATAATGCGGATTGCCGTCCGTAATCACGATCAGGGCCTTCAAACCGCGTTTCAGAACCGGCACCATATATTGGTCGGCTTTCGAGAAGTCATAAACCCCTTTCGTCGCTTCCACATCACGCCAGCTCAACTCGTCGCGCAACGCCGTAGCGCCCAACTGCAAAGCTTCATCGATCCACGAAATGGGCCATTTCTGTTCGAAATGCGTCTGAACGCCGAGAACAAAGCCCGACGTGCGATCCTGGGCTTGCGCACCCGATGCTAGCGAAAGCAGCACTCCGATCCCAAACGCAAGCGCACGCATCATTCACCACACCAATCTAGCACATACCGGTCGCCGGCCACGCTAAGGTGGTGCATGGCGATACTGCCGGGCTTGTCGTTCGGAGTGAACTCTCTGACCAGTCTTTCCTCATAGCCAGTCGCATCAAGACGCAAGATCTCCATGAGATTCAGTCCGTACCCATAGACGCCATAACTGTTGTTTTGCGCAGGCCGGAACACACGATCCTGATACCGGATGATTGCCCCTCCGTTGCGTGCCCGGTCGGCACCAAAAACGACCGGATTCCGCGGATGCGGCGTGATCGACTTCAAGTCGGGTCCGTCTACCGCAAACAGGTAAAGCTCGCTTGAATGGTCCTGAAAGGCATAGTGATCCGAGATATTGGTCAACAACCACCATTGCCCGTTCTCGTCTTGATACAGGCTTGTCTCCGCAAGCAGCTGCCCTTCAAATGCCGTCGCATGCAATTCCCATTCGAGCGGAAACGCCGTTGCGCGCCAGACTTCCAACCGGCGGGACTC
The DNA here is from genome assembly GCA_025916135.1 of Rhodobacteraceae bacterium D3-12. Lineage (NCBI taxonomy): Bacteria > Pseudomonadati > Pseudomonadota > Alphaproteobacteria > Rhodobacterales > Roseobacteraceae > Phycobium > Phycobium rhodophyticola. The sequence continues at coordinate 2,386,159 of CP104793.1, forward strand.
TTGCGTTTCCGGTATCATGAAAATATCGGCGCCCACAGAAAACACAAAAGGATAGGACAAATGATAGGGCCGCTTAAGCGCAACAGCAGACGGTTCCACGCCATCATCTTTCAAACCGGCGACCTCGATCCAGCCCTTCCCGCCCCCGGCATGCATTGCCTCATAGAAAAGCCAGGTATTCTCACCGCTGCGAAAAAGAAACGGGTCCGCCATGACATGCGCCTGAACCGGCAAGTCCCTTGCATTTCTCGGTTCAAAATCAAGCACCGATCCCACGCCCTCTGAGACACGCCAATATTGTCGCATTCGGTTCCTGCGCGTGCGCACCTGCTCGGCGAGCTTATGAGACGCCGTTTTCAAAAAGGACCGTGCATAAGACACTGTCTCCAACGTGCCCGGTAGCCTTGGCCAAACGACAGGAGACGTCTCTTCAAGTGGGACATCTCTCTCCGTCACTAGGTCGCGCAGTGCACGGTGCATGAACAATACCGATTTTTCGGCCACAAACGCTCCGGTTAACACCGCCCCGGGTTTCGGGTTATAGCTGGTAGAACGAATAACAGCCGGATCGGGATTGGTTGCATTTCTGCCCAATATCTCCAGTTCGATACGTGGCTTCGCTCGAACCTCTGGTGCTGCTCCAATCCAGCGCGGATCATCCGAGCCGGCGAACGACAATGCCCACTCCCCGTATCTGAGCAATCCAAGCTCGTTGTCGGCCAACCGGCGCGCGCCCAGAGCGATGGCAAGATCGCAAACGATTGCACTGCCTTGGCCATCACCTTCTGGCAATTGCGCCAGAATTTCGCGGGCCGCAGAGGTGTCATAGGACTGAACCCGACCACGCATCAGCCGTCTTTCGCAGGCCAATACCCCTCGCAACACGAGCGGCAAAACACGCCCGCCTTTCTTCCGCTCCCCAGTCAACCGACTGCTCAGTTCGATTGCGGGGTCATCATTCAACCGCTGAATTAACTGCGCTTGCGCATCACTCAGAGATTGGTCTGCATCTGCAACCAGAACAATTCGCAGAGGTTGCGAGATCGCTTCACTCATCGTTCAGGGACGGGTCGGAACCCAACCTCTTGGCCTTTGCATCCAACACCCCGACAATCCGGTCAAAACCGGAGCGCAGTAATGCATCCCCGTGCCAGCCGTTCACTGCAAAAACGGATACGTCCGGTGCAAGCAACGCCGACCAGCCCAGCATTCCATCGCGCGGCATCATTCCCTGAGACCGAGTAACGAAGAGCACAACATTTCCGTCATATTTGTCGAACGTATATCCCCGGGTTTGCGCCACCAGTCGATCAACTGTGGCATCTACAAAAATCTCGGTTTCGTTCTTGGCCATCTCGCGCTTGAATACAGACAGCACCTTGGCGGCAAAATCATTCTGCTTCAGGACATCAAGCCAACCGATCTCGCCCCTCCATCGCAGTCCTAGGTAGTACCCCAGTCGCCGCAACCGAATACGCCATTTATCACGCCAACGCTCGAACCCGGAAAACGCTTTGACCGCGCCCGGCGCCCATGTGTCGATCATCGCAACGCAAGCGATTTCCTGTCGGTTTTCGGCAAGCGCTTGTGCCAATCGAAGCGCCACCCGACCATCCACGCACAAGCCGCACAAGATTATCTGCCTGCCGCTATAGCGGGCCAATACCGGAGCAACAGCACCCTCTACTGCCTTGTCAAAACCGACCGTTTCCAACGTCTTCAAGGCATCCGCATTCGGCACGCTTACGTTTGCAACGGCGCAATCCGACTTAAATTCGCTTGCCAATGCCTGATACATGAACGGTTGGTTGACCGTGATCAAAACTGGCGCACCTTCGGAAGACTGTTTGAGTTCGACAAGTTCCCAAATCATCGCTTCTGACGCGCCTTTTGCCACGCTGGCACCGGGTTTCTCGACCGTTTGATGCAAAAGCCCCGCAAGCCCTTCCAAAGTAGGCGCTGCCAGAAATTCGAAGATCGTCGGCCGTTGCTCGAAACTCTCCTCAACCTTGGCCAACATGCGTAGCGCCAGAACAGAGTAGCCGCCAAGATCAAAGAAATTTCCCGACACCTGCTCCTCCGGCAAGGCCAGAACCTCTGCCCAGATGGATCGCAACCGGCTCAACATGTCCGATTGCACCGCCTGCTCACCCGGCTTTTCCTGCAGCTTGGGAACGATGGGTGCAGGGGAAACAACCGGTGCAAGCGTCCTATCCGATCGCGGCTGGATGCTACCAATCATAGCGTCCGGAGTGTTCATCAAGCCTTCGAACGCTTCAACAGTCAGGTCCGCAATTCGTTTGATGCTGGCTTCGTCAAACAGATGCGAATTGTAATCGATCACCATACGCCAGCCGGAATTGCGGCCAACAATGTTAACGTTGACATCATAAAGCGTCCCCGGCGAATGCGATTGCGTGGACACCATTTCAACCGACCCAAAGCTGCGCTCCTTCAAGAACGCGCGTTGCAGATTAAACATGATCGACACCAACGGTATCCGCAAAGGATCGCGCGGTGGGTTCATAACATGCACCAGCTTGTCAAAAGGCAGCGTCTGATGAGCGAGCGCACCGTTCACGACATCACGTGTCTGGCGTGCATGGTCCGAAAGCGATACCTCGGGCGCCACGTCAAACCGCAACACCAGCGGGTTAGTGAAAATGCCGATCAAAGGTTCAAGATCAACCTCGTTACGCCCAGCCACCTGAATCGCGAAACTGACATCGGATCGCCCGGAGAAACGCTCCAGAGCAATGCCGAATGCGGCGGTTCCCAAAGCGAAAACAGACGTTTCCAGCGCCTTTGCCTGCCTGGCCAGCTTTTCTTCGAAATCATCCGGAAGATCGACTGCAACACTCCTGCTTGCGGGCGCCTTGTTTGTCCGGGGCCGATCAGGAGGCAGTTCGAAATATTCCATGCCGTCGAGCGTGCGTTTCCAATATTCTTCTTCCTCGAAAAATGCACCGCTTGCCTCATAGTCGGCTTGCCACCTTGCAAAATCTCCGTATTGCAACGCCAGTTCAGGAAGATCAGCTTCCTTATCGTTCTCAAGCGCCTCAATGAACGACCCCAGTTCATGTCCGAGAACGCCAATCGAAAACCCGTCAAAAACGCTGTTATGCACCGAAATCAGCAATGCGGCGCGTTGGCTTTCGATCTGCACCATAGCGACACGCATCAGACACGGGGCGCTCATGTCAAACAGTTCTTCGGCATGTTCGATGGCAATCTGCCTGACCTTCTCGTCTCTATCGGCCTCCGGCACATTCTGAATATCCAGCCGATTAAGCTTGAATTCGAAGCGTTTGACGACTTCCTGTACCGGTTCACCGTCACGCTCGACAAAACGCGTGCGAAAAATTTCATGCCGATCGATGATCTTCTGAAAGGCGCGTTCCACCCTGTCACTCGTGACTGGCCCTCTAAGCTCCCATCGGACAGCAATATTCAAGCCTCGGCTTCCGGCATGGATTTGTTCCATAAACCAAGCGCGTTTCTGAGTGATTGAAGTTGGAAAAACCTCAACAATATCTTCAGACTTTACAGTAAATGTCTTGACCATAACTTTCCTTTTGCCCGCCAAAAAGTAACTGTAAAATTCAAAACTTTAGCTATAGAATTATATTTAGCGCACAAACGCCCCATCTGTTGCATACCACAAAATTTCTTTCCCGCATAATTAATACGTTTCACCCCAAATTGGCGCCTTCGCTTTGGCTCCACTAACGCTTGCCTCAGACAGGACTAAACACTCCGAATCGCGCCAATTACGCCAATCCGGACTGGACTTCACTTCCTAAAAGAGCGTCACTGCTCCCATGCTCGGCCAGCCTCCCAGGTGTATCCCAGTACAAGGGCCAGCATTTCACTGGCGCGGCACTGACGTTGAAGTGCGCAACCACGCCTAGATAAAAGCCATGCTTTGTCAGGCCCTTACAATCCAGTCACCAAAACAGCGCAATCACCAGGTCCGGAGAGAACACTTGTGGGCTTCCTAACTCAAGCGTGATGAACAGCCCCTCCCGCATAACCCTAGAGATAACTGGAAAAACCAGCCGCAGCCGGATCGGGAGAACGCTTCCTCAAGGGCAAGTGGCGGTGCTGCCAGACCAATTCGAACTCGTCTCTGCAAGGACAATATGACTGAACCTTATGCAGCGCCGAGATTGCGCCACTCGGCGAGAGCGGCGGCGCGGTTGAGTTTGAAATTGAGTCGCGTTGAGAGGCTGCGTTCCTGATTGAAGTGATTGTAGACGGAAGCGTGAACAGAGGCGAATTTCTGCAAACTTCGCATGCGCCGGAAGCGGAGCATCACCCGTTCTCGTCGTCGGAAAGGCAGATGTGAATTCTCCGCCGTGTTGTTCAGCCAGCGGCCGATTTCTTGGCGGTGTTCCGCACCGATTTTTTCAGCGCAGCGCCGTAGGATGCCAACCCGTCCGTCACAATCACTTCTGGGCTACCGTGCTTACGCATTGCTTTCTTTAAGAATTTCAACGCGGCCTTTTTGTCGCGCGTCTTTGTCACAAAGCTTTCCAGGACCTCGCCTTCATGATCGACAGCTCGCCATAGATAATGCTGCCCACCGTTGATTTTCACGAACATCTCATCCAAATGCCATTGCCAGCGACTGGATTTCATACCCTCAATCCGGCGCTTTCTTATCTCGGCAGCGAACAGCGGGCCAAACCGATGCCACCAATATCTCACCGATTCATGACTAACATCGATGCCCCGTTCATGCAGCAAATCTTCCACGTTGCGAAGGGAAAGAGGGAAACGGACATACAGCATTACTGCCAGACGGATTATCTCACGGCTCGTTTTAAAGTAGCGAAATGGATCAGGTTTGGTCATCCATAGACGCTACGTAACCTCCCTGCCCGCCTCAAGCGATTTTGCTCTGACAGAACCCTTCAACGCGCTTAATTTGTGCCGCCCCACGCAGCGCTCAAGCCAAGTTAGTTTGGTATGACCAATTCACTTAGCTTCCAATCCGCCGCGAGGATTTGCGCATAAACGCCTCTCGCGCAACCGTGTGCTCGTGAGAGTTCAGCAACGTGATGTAAGAGTTCATCTCACGCTCCAACAAGGCATCAAGATCACCGACAGCGGCAGTAATCAACTGCTTAACTTCACCCTTGGACTGCTGGGTAAACGCCGCAAGCTCCCGTGCAACCCCTCTCGCCGTGGCAAGAACGTTGTCCTCCGGCGCAACAGTTGTGTCAATTATCCCGATATGGGCAGCCTCTGCTGCAGAGAGGATGGCAGAGGAAAGCAAAATCCTCCGCGCTGTTGCATCGCCTACCTTGCGCGGTAGCGTAAAGGATAACGCCAGATCCGGCGGAAGGCCCACCCGACCAAAGGACGCCGAGAACCGCGATGTTTCGTCCGCGACGATCTGGTCACAGCACATGGCAAGAGAAAACCCCGCGCCAAAAGCGGCCCCACTCACCGCCGCGACAACCGGCTTAGTCCCGGCCAGTAAAAGTTTAACCGTGTCGTGCAAAACCTGCATTCGTTTGCGCGCAGTATCCGGATCACCCGTCATCGCGGAAATGTCCCCGCCAGAGCAAAAATCGCCCGCAGCACCCGAGATCATAATCGCGCGCACGTCTGCGTTTGTCTGCGAGCGCTGCACAGCGTCTCGTAGCGCCGAGCGAAGCTCATCCGTCAACGCATTCTTCTTTTCCGGAACATTAAGAACCAGATGCAGGATTCCTTCTTCTTCCAGTGTCTCAACAAAACTCATTCGAGGATCTCCATTCATTCAGGACAGCGGGCAAGGATAGCTCTGGCACGAGCCAGAACCGGTGCGTCAATCATTGCGCCATCAACAGTAGCCGCCTCCCCCCCGAGGCCGTCAGGACCTTGTGCGCCCATGCAACATCTTGGTCACTTGGCGCAAACCCAGCCCGCGCGGGAGAAATCTGCGCCGGATGGATCACCAACTTTCCGCCAAATCCCAGCTTCGCCGCGTGGGCGGCATCGCTTTTGATCGCCTCATCATCTCTCAAAGCGGTGGTAACGCCGTCAATTGGAGCAGGCAAACCGGCAATACGCGACGCGATAACCATATCCTGCCGCGGACGCAAAAGCGCCAATCGCTCATGGGCACATCCGACATCCGCACAAAAATCAATAGACCCGAAAACAAGCCTATCCGCCTCTGCTGCTATTTCTTGCAAGGCAAGCAGCCCCGCCGCCGTTTCAACCAAAGCAATTGAGAGCGCATCGCCCCGCAAACCCGCTGCAAGAGCGGACAGATCATCCCCGCTTTCTACTTTCGGCAACACTACCCCGACAATCGGAATTTCTGCGCAAAGCGCAAGATCATTCTCGTGCCATGGTGTGTCACGCGCATTGATACGAATAAAAACGGCTTGCTCGGCGCGCGCTATCACCGCCGCATGATCGGCTATCGCGTCTCGAGCGCCACCCTTTTGGTTAGACGCAACCGCGTCTTCAAGGTCAATGATGACAGCATCATGAGCAGCAGCAAGAGCCTTCGCAAAACGCTCGGGCTTGTCCCCCGGCACGAACAACGGAAAATCGTATGCTTGCCTGCTGGCAGTTTTCCCAATTGCCTGCCCCATCACCGACAATCTCCAATCGCCATGGTCCCGCGCAATACGTCGGAACCATCGTCCTTGCGGACCCAAACGGCAAATGCCTCTTCGCTGACCTCACCCCCGGCCGTTATCCGGTCCCCGATCTTTACCGGGGCGGTAAAACGGATATCGATCCGCACCTGATGATCCTGTCCAAAGGTGTCGTCGACGGCGTTCAACAACAGATCCAACGCCATCGCGCCATGTGCAATCCTTGCGCCAAACGGCGTCGTCGCGGCGAACTCGGCATCGATATGCAAAGGATTGTAGTCATAGGAAAGCTCGGCATAGGCACCGATTACATCCGAAGTCGCTCGCAAGCTCTGCTCATTCAGCTTCTTGATCATGCCCCGCCCTCACGCGGCCCAAATCGAGTGGATCGTTCCAGTCATCACCACCCGCTCGCCAACCCTGGCAACAACGGCGAACCGCACCCAGAACCGCCCCTTTTTCACTGCCTTGTCATCGCAAGAAACCGCGATAGAGACGGTATCGTTCCAACAGACCCGCTCACCTTTAAACGCCAGTTCCTGAGAGGCATGAACATTTCCATCGGGGCGAGGCTGGATCGCTTCGATGTAGGCCTCCATCATGGCGGTTACGAGCATCCCGCGCGGCAACCTGTCGGATACAGAGCCAAACACACGCCCCCAGCTTTCCTGCCGCTCAGCGTCCATTTCTATGTCCACGCTGCCAAAATCCTGCCCCGGATTGAACCGCGCAAAGGTCCAAAGCTCATCGCCACCGCTCGCCTTCATGACACCTCCCAGGCGCTTGAAACTCGCTCACCTATAATTAGGCCAGTCGTTTTGTTTATGTAGCTTTGTTTTTCTTTTCTGCCAAGTGCAAAGATAATCCTCACAAAACGCCGAACAGTGCCGGCAAGTCAAAAAATCTCTCAAAACTGCAGTAAACATTGCACAATACAGCCCACCACTTCCCACGAAACGATCACCCCCTACGTTTGCAAAACAGTTATCGCCCGAATTGATGCGTATTGAATATTCCGACTGTCCGTCTTAAGAATTGAAAAATCAGAGGAGAATCTCATGCTCAATAACAAGGTTGTTATCGTAACAGGTGCTGGTGGCGGTATCGGTCGTGCGCTCGCCGTTGAATGCGCCAAAGCTGGTGCGTCAGTCGTGGTAAACGATATTGGCGTCTCCTTGGCTGGCGACGCTGACGATCTTGGCGCAGCTGACAAAGTGGTCTCCGAGATCACTGCCGCCGGAGGCAGAGCGGTTGCCTCAACGCACAGCGTGTCCGAACCCGGGGACGCCCAAGGCATCGTTCAGGCAGCAATCGATGCCTTCGGTCGGCTTGATGGCGTCATCAACAACGCCGGCATTTTACGCGACGGCTTCTTTCACAAGATGAGCTACGAGAACTTCGACTCCGTCCTGAAAGTACACCTCTACGGCACCTACAATGTAAGCCGTGCAGCCGCCGCCCGTTTCAAGGAGCAAGGCTCCGGTGCTTTTGTCCACATGACTTCGACCTCTGCATTGATCGGGAACTACGGTCAGGCGAACTACATGGCCGCCAAAATGGGCATTGCCGCGCTCTCTAAATCCATCGCCCTCGACATGGAACGGGTCGGCGTCAAATCCAACTGTATCGCCCCTTTTGCGTGGAGCCGTATGACAAGCTCCTTGCCGACCGATACACCGGAACAGATCGCGCGAGTAGAGAAATTCAAACAGATGGTGCCCGAGAAAATTGCACCATTGGCGATTTCTCTGCTCTCGGATGACGCCCGCGCGCCATCGGGGCAGGTATTCACCGTGCGCAACAACGAAATCATGTTGATGAGCCAACCCCGCCCGCTACGGTCCGTGCATCGCTCGGAAGGATGGACCCCACAATCCGTGCTCGACCATGCACTGCCTTCCATGGCCTCGCAATTCTACCCGCTTGATAGGTCGGAACACGTTTTCACGTGGGATCCCATCTAAGCCCCAGAACGAAGCCGCCACATTGGCCACCCCTTTCCCGAAAGCGATAGAAAGACGAAAGCATGAGCGCCCCTGATGACTACGACATGATCCGCGACGAAGTACGCAAACTCTGTGCCAACTACCCGGATGAATACTGGCGCAAGCTGGACAGCGAACGCGCCTACCCTTCGGCCTTTGTCGATGCGTTGACCAAAGCAGGCTACCTTTCGGTTTTGATCCCGGAAGAATTCGGCGGCACCGGCTTGGGCCTCAGCGCCGCAGCTGCAATCCTGCAAACGGTTCAGGAAATGGGCTGCAACGGCGCCGCCTGTCATGCCCAGCTCTACGTTATGGGCACGATCCTGCGCCACGGGTCCGAAGAGCAAAAGCAAAAGTATCTGCCGGGCATCGCCGCTGGTGACCTGCGGCTTCAGGCTTTTGGTGTTACCGAACCAACCAGCGGCACCGACACTACCTCGATCCGGACCTTTGCGGCCTTGGATGGTGATGAATACGTCGTCAACGGTCAGAAAGTCTGGACCAGCCGCGCAGAGCATTCCGACCTGATGATCCTGCTTGCCCGGACAACCAAGAAAGACGACGCCGCGAAAAAAACCGACGGCATTTCCACTTTCATCGTCGACATGCGCGAAATTCCCAAGGATCAGCTGGAAATACGGCCGATCCGCACGATGATGAACCACAACTCCACCGAGATTTTCTTCAAAGACATGCGTATCCCGGCCAGCGCTCTGATCGGCGAGGAAGGGAAAGGCTTCAAATACATCCTAACCGGTATGAATGCAGAACGGCTCCTGATCGCCTCCGAATGCGTCGGTGACGCAAAATGGTTTATCCGACGCGGCGTCGACTACGCAAAGGATCGTCATGTTTTCGGCCGAGCAATCGGGCAAAATCAGGGCATTCAGTTCCCAATTGCCAAATCCTATGCCGCCATGCGCGCAGCGGACTTAATGGTTCAGGAAGGGGTGCGTAAATACGAAGCCGGTGAAAATTGCGGCGCCGAGGCGAACATGGCCAAGATGCTGGCGGCCGACGCGTCTTGGGAAGCGGCCAACGCCTGCATCCAGACACACGGCGGCTTTGGCTTTGCAGAAGAATACGACATCGAACGTAAATTCCGCGAGACACGACTCTATCAGGTAGCACCGATTTCGACAAATCTGATCCTGTCGTTTCTTGCGGAACACGTGCTCGGCCTGCCGCGCAGCTATTGAGGAGAAAACCATGACCCGTCGCGCAGCTATCGTTGCCCCTCTAAGAACGCCCATCGGGAAATTCGGCGGAGCTTTCCGCGATCTCCCGGTCGAGGCACCTCGGCGCTACGGTTGTAAAGGCCGTTGTGGAACGCACCGGCATCGACCCGATGCTGATCGAGGATCTCGTCTTCGCGCAATCTTATGCCAACGGAGAGACCCCCTGCATCGGCCGCTGGTTGGCGCTGTCTGCAGGTCTGCCGCTTGAGGTTCCGGGCATGCAACTGGACAGGCGCTGTGGCGGCGGCCTGCAATCCATCGCCACGGCGGCCATGATGGTCGAAACCGGAGTTTGCGATGTCGTGCTGGCCGGCGGCGTCGAAAGCATGAGCCGCGTAGAATTCTATACCAACGATATGCGCTGGGGCAAACGGGCCGGGTCGACCAAATTCCACGACCGTCTCGAACGCGGGCGCGAACGCTCTCAACCGGTCGAGCGGTTTGGCAAGATTTCCGGCATGGTCGAAACCGCCGAAAATCTGGCGCGTGACTACGGCATCAGCCGCGAAGAGGCGGACAGTTTTTCTGTGTCAAGCCACCACAAAGCCGCCACCGCCTGGGCCGACGGGCGCTTCGCCGAAGAGGTCGTTCCCGTGTCGGTTCCCCAACGCAAGGGCGAAGCCCGTCGAGTGAGCGAGGATGAGGGAATCCGCCCCGAAACCTCCGTCGAAAGCCTGGGGAAACTGCGCCCGATTATGCAGGACGGCATTGTGACTGCGGGCAATTCCAGTCAGCAAAACGACGCCGCTGCCGCCTGTCTCGTAGTGGCCGAAGACAAGCTCCACGAACTCTCCCTCACGCCATCTGCGTTTCTGGCGGGCTGGGCCGCAGCCGGATGCGAGCCGTCGCACATGGGGATCGGTCCTGTTCCCGCGACCACCCGCGTGATGGCCAAATCCGGAATGACACTCGACCAAATGGACCTGATTGAAGTTAACGAAGCCTTCGCCTGTCAGGTGCTGTCCGTCTTGCGGGAATGGGGCGTTGATGCCGACGACACACGTTTGAACGTCAACGGCTCGGGCATTTCACTCGGCCATCCGATCGGCGCCACCGGTAGCCGGATCATGACATCAATGCTCCATGAAATGCCGCGCCGCAAAGCGCGGTTTGCCCTTGAAACCATGTGCATTGGCGGCGGTCAGGGGATGGCCGCAATCTTTGAAAACGCCTGATGCCACAAACCATCGCACCGGAAAAACTTGACCTTGCCGCGCTCATCCGGCCTGGCGAAACCATTGCCTGGGGTCAAGCGGCGAGCGAACCGTTGACCCTGACCGAAACCCTGATGGCACAGCGTCACGCTCTTGGCGGGGTCAAGGCTTTTATCGGCGTAAGCTGGCACGACACAGTTGATCCCGCGCATACCGATCGCATCGACTTTACCTCCTATTGCGGCACCGGTCGCAACCGATTGCTGCATAAGGCTGGCAAGCTCGATATTATGCCGGTGCATTACTCAAGGTTCGAAGCCACCCTTCCTCCCATGGTCGACATCCTGTTTCTGCAACTAGCACCGGGGCGCAAAGCAGGGCATTACAGCTTCGGACTATCTTGCGAATATCTCTGGCCGTTGATCCGAAACGCGCGGTTGGTGGTGGCGGAGGTGAACGACCGCGTTCCGGCAACATCCGCTCTGGCTGAAATCGGCGAATCCGACATCGACATCATCGTGCCCACCTCACGCGAGCTACCGACCCCGCCGCTGGTAACGGTCACGGATGTGCACCGTGATATTGCCGCGGCGATCGCCGGGCTTGTTCCGGACGGCGCAACCTTGCAAGTCGGCCTAGGCGCGATACCCGCCGCCATTCTCGACGCCCTTGATGGCCATCGTAACCTTGGCGTCCACACCGGCTTGTTCGTCGACGGGTTCACCCCCCTGATCGAAAGCGGTGTGATTGACAACAGCCGCAAGGGCATCGACCAAGGCTACAGCGTCGCCGGTCTTATCTCTGGCGGTGACGAAACCTTGCGGCTGTGCCAAATGACCAATCTTATCCGGCTTGCCCCTGCCGGCTATACCCACAATTTGAACCGGCTTGCCGCGCTGAACACCTTTACCTCGGTAAACTCCGCAATCGAAGTCGATTTGACCGGGCAAATCAACGCCGAAAAAGCAGGCCCGGCGTATGTCGGAGCAATCGGCGGCGGCCCCGATTTCGCCCGAGGTGCAGCCCTGTCAAAAGGCGGCCTGCCGATCTGCGCTTTGCCCGCCGCGCGCAAGCTGCGCGACGGCTCCCTACACTCCAGCATTGTCACAACTCTCTCCGGCCCGACGAGCATTTCGCGAGCGGACGCCGGGATCATCGTTACCGAGTATGGCGTCGCAGATCTCCGCCACAAATCGCTAGAGCAACGTCGGCAAGCGATGCTGAACATCACCCACCCTGACCTTCGAGAAGAGCTAGAGCGCGCGTCCTGACTTTTTCGCAAACACGGAGACGCCTCTAAGGTCCGCGTCTCGGGACCACAGCCTTAGAACGCTGCTTCAGCCGTCATTGCCATGCCGCCTTTCTGCTGCGCCACCCAAAGCTTGTCAGCCACGGGGCCTGATCTGGAATGCAATGTGAATGGCTCACTATCAAAAAGCGGACTCGTTCCGCGAAAGGAAAAAGCCCTCATCGGCGCATCACTGCGGGTCGATCGCGAAAACTGGGCGAGCAATGACGCCGTCAGCGGCCCATGGACAACCAGCGCCCTATACCCTTCTTCACCGGTCGCATATTCACGGTCATAATGGATACGGTGGGCGTTATACGTCAGTGCCGAATACCGGAAGAGTGTCACCGGATCGGCGGTAAAACTCGTCGAATACTCCGCCCCTTCAGGACATTCGAGGGCCGTCACAGGCCCCTTCGTCCCGCGCGCGCTCTCACGATAAATAATGTCCTGCTCTTCCCTACGGCACAGCGTGTCACCCTGTTGAATCAAGTGCTCCACCGTCACAAGCCCTAGCATCCCGCTCTTGCCTGTCTTTAACTTCACGGACATCACCCGCGAAGTTTTGACCGCCGCCTCACCTGCTTTCAGTGGAGCATGAAAGCTTAATCGGCTACCTCCCCACATCCGCCGAGGAAGGTCAAACGGCGGCAGAAAACCCCCGGTCCGCGTATGACCATCGGTGCTAAGCTCTGCGGCAGAAACAGAAGGGTGAAAGAAGCACCAGTGCCACGTCTCATCAATCGGCGCACCCCTGGTGGCATCATTGGATTTACCAAAGAACGATCCGATCTTTGCAAGCACGGACAGATCCAGATGGTCCTTGATCGTCTCGGTCCGCCCTTCCCATGTTCTAAGCGTGTCGATGTCCAACATCTTACATGTATTTGCCATGGGTATTGCCGCCTTTCTATTGCTCGCAATTATTAAGACGTCCGTCCGGTAAATGCAATGTTTCAGACGAAACAAAGCCCGCCATCTGCCAACCCACCCGCGCAATCGTGGCGCAACTTCATCTGCGGCCTGGCGCCTTAGCCCAATCGACGCGTCACAATGTTGCTATTGCTGTTCAGAAGCGACAAAATAAGTGTCACTGTGCTTGAGGTCATGCGCGAGCGCTGTTATCTGCTATTACAGTCCGCCCAACCGGTTGGAGAATTCATGGCACGCACCCAATCCAAGCTCTATCCCGAAATCAGACAAGGCATTCTTAAATCGGCTGCCGAACTGTTTGCCAAAAAGGGATTTTCCACGACGACGATCGTCGATCTTGCCAAAGGTTGCAATTCCTCACGCGGAGCGCTCTATCACTACTTTTCCTCCAAGGAAGAAATCCTCACCCAGATACTGGAAGAGCATGTTGCAACCATGCTTAGCGTCCTCGTTCAGGTTGGTGAAGAACGCCTCACGCCAGAGGAGCACCTGAGCTCTATTGCCCGCACGATTATGCGGATAAATTCGGAAAGTCAGGCCGAACAGATCGTTCTGCTAAACGACTGGAACCAGTTGGACGAAAAGAAACGCCACGAGATCGGGTCCATGCAGCGGCGCATCATCTCGATCATCCGCGACGTTCTTGCTCGGCTCGACAATCAGCACCGCATGACGCCTCGCTTTGCCACCAGCTACGCGATGTCCCTGCTGGGTTCCCTGAACTACACCTATGCCTGGTTCGACCCAAAAGGACCGGTATCCCCTGAAGAATACGCCGACCATGTTGTAGAGGTGTTTCTGCGCGGCTTCCTCTCCGAACCAAGTTGATCGGAATACGTCAATGAACCTTCAGCAGATGGACGCAGTGCGCACCCGGATCGCGACGATCTTTGATGGCTGGAACCAGTCCACCACATTGGACGATATGCGCAATGGCTTTGCGGAACTCGTCTCGGCCGGCCGCACAACCGACTTGACCCCTGCGGATGCCAATGGTGTCCCCGCCGCTTGGTTTGGCCAAGGCGACGGCGTCCTCTTTTACTGTCATGGCGGTGGCTATCAGATGGGGTCAATTGCTTCACATGGCCCCTTGATGGCCGATCTCGCCTCTGCCTCGGGCTGTCGCGTATTGGGCTTTGACTACCGATTGGCCCCGGAACACAGATATCCCGCAGCTCTCGAAGACAGCATACACGCTTATCGCTGGCTGCTCGATCAGGGCGTTACAGCCGATCGTATCGCGATCGCAGGTGACAGCGCCGGTGCCGGCCTTGCGCTCGCGACGATGCTGAAAAGCAAGCAACACGACCTGCCGCTTCCTGCAACGGCTGTGTTTCTGTCCCCATGGGTTGATATGCTGGCCCGCTCCGACACCTACCAAACCCGCGCGGAACGCGATCCGCTCACGCAGCGCGACAAAGTCATGGCGATGGTCAAAACCTACTTAGGCAAAGACGGCGATGCCTCTGACCCCTTCGCATCTCCAATCGAAGGCGACCTGTCGGGGCTGCCCCCAATCCTCGTGCATGTCGGCGGCGACGAAACGGTGCTTGGCGACGCCCGGCTACTGTCCGAACGTGCGCAAGCGGTCGGAACAGAAGTCGAAACTGTCGTCTGGGACAACATGATCCACCACTTCCAAGTGTTTCCGGAACTCGACGAAGCGCGTCAATCGCTGGCAGCAATCGGTGACTATCTAAGAAACAAGATCGGCTGACGCACCAATGCGCCGCCAGTTAACTGGCGGCAACACCCATCCCGCCAGAAACGCCAAGCGTTTCGCCGGTAATGAACCCCGCCTCACGCGACGCCAGAAATGCAACGGCTGCGGCAACCTCTTCCGGCGTCCCGAGCCGGCCAAGCAACGTCGCTTGCTCCATCGCCTGCAACAAGGCCGCGCCCCCCTGATCAACCGCGTCACGCAACAGCGGCGTATCAATAGGCCCCGGCAAAACGCTGTTTGCCGTGATCCCGAACCGCGCATTCTCAATCGCGATGGATTTGGTAAAGGCAACAACGCCCCCCTTAGCCGCCGAGTAAATAGATCCCCCTTTCGAGCCAAGCCGCCCCGCCTCCGATCCGATGTTGATGATTCGGCCGAACCCGGCAGCCTGCATCGACGGCAGCACCGCGTGCGTCACAGCAAACACGGCCTCAAGGTTGATCGCCAAAAGGCGGCTCCAATCCTCCGGGGAGGTTTTGGTGAAATAGGCGTGCTGATCCA
Organism: Rhodobacteraceae bacterium D3-12; assembly: GCA_025916135.1. Lineage (NCBI taxonomy): Bacteria > Pseudomonadati > Pseudomonadota > Alphaproteobacteria > Rhodobacterales > Roseobacteraceae > Phycobium > Phycobium rhodophyticola. Next base: position 2,401,583 of record CP104793.1, read on the forward strand.
CACCGGCATTATTGATGGCAATGTCAAACGGGCCATGTGCCGCGATCTCCGCGCTCACACTGTCAAACCGGGTCAAATCGACAATCGCAATCCGCGCCTTTGGAACGCATTCTTTGGCAAGCGCCTCGCTGGCGGCGCGATCAACGTCCAAAATAACGACATGTGCACCTTCGGCTGACAACCGGCGAACGATGCCGGCACCAATCCCCTTGGCGCCTCCTGTCACAAGTGCCGTAAGTCCTTGCAACCGTTTGTGCAAACCACTCATTCGCCCGAAAATACCGGTTTGCGTTTTTCAACAACCGCTGTCATGCCCTCCATGGCGTCCCGCGTCCCGGAAAGAGCCGAGGTTTCGCGCGCTTCATCAGGCAAGGCCGCCTCAAAACCACGGCTAAGCCCGTTCCACATCAACCGTTTTGCAGCTGATTGTGCCTTGGGCGCACCTTGCCCAAGCATGCGCGCATATTCCAGCACCTCTGCATCCAGTGCATCATCCGGCACCGCACGGGTTACAAGCCCAATACGCTCGGCCTCCGGCGCTTCGACAATCCGATTGGTCAGCACCAGATCCATCGCCCGACGAAACCCGATGATCTTTGACAAAGTCGCCGTCGCCCCACCATCAGGGGCCATGCCCACGCGCGTCGCCCCAGCCAGAAAGCGGGTGGAGTCACCGCAGACGACAATATCAGACGCACAGACAAGGCCCATCCCCGCCCCGCCTGCTGCAAAACCGTGAACTCGCGTAACAACCGGAACCTCAAGGTTTACCAAGGCCGAAACACAAGTTTGAAGATAAGCCGTCGCCATCCGCAAATAGTGAGGGAGCGCATCCCCCTTGGACATGAAATCCTTTACGTTTCCCCCACCGGTAAATATCTTCCCATTCCCCGACAAGATCACAACCCGCACGCGGCTGTCGCCGTGTACTTGCATGATGACGTCATGAAGAACCCTCATCAACGGCACATCAAAACCATTGCCCGTAGAAGGGTTGTTCAACTGGATGTTTGCAATGCCCTCGCCAAAAGTAAGCAGCACCGGCCCATCACCTACAATCGTTTCGTCGCCTTGATACATATCGGCCTCTCTTCCCTTCCTCAGACGAGGAACGATAGTGTATAAATCGCCTTGTTGTTGTTGATCAGAACGACCTTCTTATAGGCCATCTTCAATTCGCCATCGACCCTGCGCAACAGGTATTCATTGCGCGACGCCCACATCGTGTCGCCCCGCAAATTGGTCTCGAAAATCTGCGAATTACACATGACCTTCAGGTCATCATTGTCGGACTTCAGGAACTCGAAATTCGAGATCACTCGCGCCAGTTGCGACGGCGGTGTCTGTGAATGCCTACGCCCGGTCTTGAGCTGGCGTATGCGCAACGCGATCCGTGAACGGTTGTCATAGATAAGAGACATCTGCCGCTCGGGATCGGTGTCCGTCCCGTTGGCCGGCACCCAATAAAGAGCATCATCGGTCCAAAGTACCCTCCCATCCGTCATAGTCGTGGATGTCCTGCAAGCGTGCTTCGCGAAACACGAACTGTTGCACCTCCTGCTGGAGTCCGGCGTCAATAGCGCGGTCATAGACTCGGCTCTTGCCGACCCATTCCTTAAGGATGTCTGGTCCTGCGATTTCTTCGGCGTCCATATTCATTTGTCTTCCATAATCTCACGGTAATGCTTCCAGATTTCACGCGACGGAAGATCGTCGGTGGAATGACCAATCAAAAAGCCGTCTTCGTCCCTGCGCTCCCGGTGTTCCCCCCGCTTGAGAAACAGGTATTCCGGCTGGCGGATTTCCAAACCACGCTGGTTGCGCTCATACATTTCCGTATCGTCAGCCAACAGAAAACCCGCTGGCCCGACAGAGCCCATGGTTTGTTGTCTTAAACGTCTGTTGATGTCGGGCGCGCCCTTGAACTGGATCGCCGTCGAGTGCTGGATTGATTCATTAGCGGCAACCGGCTGGATCACAAATATCTGGATTTCAGCGATGAACAGATTCGGAAAGATCATCGTATGGGGCGTCCCATCAATCATGATCTGGCGCGCATGATCCTCGCCATAGGCCTCGTTCATCTGGCCAACGTATTCCGGCAATCGTTCCGGTTTCGTCCCGAACCAGCTCAGCGGTTTGTCGCGGCGGCGAAACTCCGGGCGCGGATCCACTTCGACATGACCATTGCCAAAGCTGCGCGTCACCGCCACGGCATCATTGCCATAAAGATCGCCAATCGCACTGTCAGAGACCGAGAAAATAGACGAATGCACAAAGGCCGGATGATACCCGTCACATTCATTTTCAAGGATAAATTTCCAATTGGCCTTGGTGCGATGCTGAAGAAAACCTGCCGTGATCTCGATTTCTCCAGTCGGAGAATTGTCGCAAAGCTGGTCAATGCAGCGCTTGGCACCGCCAAGGTGCTCTTCAATAGTCAGCCCCTCTGCGGCCATCGAGCCAAAGATAAAGCCACGATAGTTGGCGATCCGTGTCACCTTACCCAACCCCAGCTTCGACTTGTCCGTCCCCTCGTACCCCTCGGGAAAGGCATAGTTGATAAGGTCGCCGCTATTTGAGAACGTCCATGAATGATACGGGCAGGTAAAACGCGCACGGTTGCCCTTCTCCTGCACGCAAACTGCATTTCCACGATGCGGGCAACGGTTCAACAGCAACTGGATTTCGCCCATCCGGTCACGCACCATCAAGACGGGCATCGGGCCGATAGACTTGGATACGAAATCATTGTCTTCGGGAATCTCGCTCTCATGCCCGATATAGACCCAAGTTTTGAACCAGATTTTTTCGACTTCTTCTTTAAAGATCGCCTCATCGTAATAAAGCGATCCATGCACCCGACCCGGCTGGATCAGTTTGTCCCAATTCGATTTGAAATCGCCGTCCATGGCATCCTCTTCCTGTCTGGGTTCCGTGAACCGGTCAGCCATGGTAGCACACCACAATTCTAAAACCGGACAACCATCTTTTTAATTACTCTCAAAACACAAGTCAAACGGAACGACCAAGAAATCCAAAACTCAACGGCCCGAAAACTGCGGTTTTCGCTGTTCAAGAAAGGCAGCAACGCCTTCACGCGCGTCCGATGTACGGAATACCTCCCCCTGAAGCCGCGCCTCCTGATCCAGTGCTGCATCCACAGACATATCCGAGCGCAGCATCTTTTTGGACCGAATCATCGCCTGCGTCGGCCCGGAACCAAGGCTCCCGGCGAGGTTCTCAAGCCTCTCCTCAAACGCCGCTTCGCAGGAGACTTCCGCGCATAGTCCCATCGCCAATGCCTCCTCTGCAGCAATCTGTCTGCCGCAAAAAACAAGGTAAGCCGCGCGCTGATAGCCGACAGTCTCTCGCAGGAAAACATGTAGACCGGCATCGGCCATAATGCCAATTTTTACATAAGGCGCAGAAAAAACTGCGGTTTCACAAGCCAAAATGATGTCACAGGCCGCCGCAATTCCAAGTCCCCCGCCGACACACGCGCCCTCTACGGCGGCGACAACAGGTTGCGGAAGATTCCTTATGGCTCGCAGAGCGAAATTCACGTTCTCGTCAATCAACGCAACGGCATCAATCTGATCTGGCACGATTCCGGCAATATCGAAACCGGACGAGAAACAGCCCCCCTACCGCGCACTACCACAGCCCGGACATCGCCCGCCGCCGCCCTAAGCCCGGCCCGACCAAGCGCCTGCCAATCTTCCGCCCGTAGCGCATTGCGTTTTTCGGGGCGATTTATCGTAATCCACGCAAGCCCCCCATCCTCTTTGTACTCGATGCCTGACATGTTCACTTCCCAAAATTAACCGGTCGTCCGTCTGTTTTTTCTACCACCCCCTGCTCATCCGTGCAATCATTGCGGCGCAAACAGCTACAATCGGGAGGAGACCGATATGAACAAGGCAAAAGACGGATGGACCAACGCAGCGGAAACAGAATTCTGGCTGACCGACCCAGAGTTCGTCACCGAAGATCTCATCATGCTGCGTGAACAGGTGCGCCGCTTTGTCGACAAAGAGATTATTCCAAACGCTGACCGCTGGGAAAACGATGGCAAAATCCCCCGCGAGGTGTTTCGCAAACTTGGATCCATTGGCCTACTCGGCATGCAACACGAAGAAAAATTCGGCGGCACGCAAATGGGCGCCCTCGCATCCGTCGTCTTTGGTGAAGAGCTTTCGCGCTCTTCATACGGCGGCGTCACCGCAGCCGTCACCGTTCACACCGACATGTCAGCCAGCCACATTACCCGCGTCGGCACCGAAGAACAAAAGGCCAAGTGGCTGCCCGATCTTATCGCCGGCAAAGCGGTCTGCGCCATTGGCGTCACCGAAGCGGGCGCCGGATCGGACGTGGCGGGCATCCGGACCAAAGCGGTTAGGGACGGTGATGACTGGATCATCAACGGCACAAAAATGTTCATCACAAACGCCGTTTACGGCGATGTAGTCATCCTCGCTGCGCGCACAGATGCCCCAGACAGCGGCTCGCGCGGGATTTCGCTTTTCATCGTTCCGATCGACACGCCGGGCTTCACAGTGGCATCAAAGCTCGACAAGCACGGCTGGCTTTGTTCCGACACAGCAGAACTCGCATTCCAGGACATGCGCGTGCCGAACGCCAACCTGCTCGGAGCGGAAAACCGTGGTTTTCACGCGATCATGCAGGGTTTCGAGCAAGAGCGTTTGATGATCGGAGCGTTCTGCGCCGGCGAAGGCGCAAAGGCAATCGAATTGACGCTAGACTACGTGCGCACCCGGCGCGCTTTTGGCAAATCGTTGTGGGAACAACAGGCAACCCGCCAACGCTTGGCGGATCTTGCTTCAAAAGTTGCCATGATCCGGGCGCTCACCTATCAGACCGCCGCCTCTAAGGACGCCGGCCGCCCGGTCAGCCGCGAAACCGCGATGATCAAATCGGTCGGCCCCGAAATCCTTCATGACGTGGTTCACGGCTGCCTCCAGCTTCACGGTGGCACCGGCTACATGCGCGGCACTCCGATCGAACGCATGGCCCGCGATGCGCGGATACTGCGCATTGGCGGCGGCGCCACCGAGGTGATGCTGGAAGAAGTCGCAAAACGAATGTGACAACGGCGGGTTAGGCCGTCGGCTCACGATGGTCTAACCGCTCCAACGCCTGCCCAACGGCGACTTTGGCCGAGACAGCACAGGCTTGCGTGCCGCCATTGCCATAATCCTTGACCGCATCGCCGACACACCACAATCCGGCCACTGGTGTCGACACATCCATGTCGTATCCGGCGCCCGTCCTTTGCGCGGGCCAGTCATCACGCATCACGCGTGTTGAAAGCATCTTTACCTTATCGTCGAAACCTGGAAACTGTTCACGCAGGTCGTCAAGGCCAAGCGCAAGCTCGGCCTCGCTATCAAAATCGGCTACGGCAGGCCGGGGGACCGCATAGGCCACATATTGATGCCACCCTTCCGGAGCCAACTCGGGGCAGGTCGCGGTCAGATTGGCGATATTGCACAACCGTCCATTCCTAGTTTTCCCGAATGTCATAATGCCCGGACAGCCCTGCATCAAATCTTCGCGCGCGGCAAAATTATATACTATGTTCGCCGCCGGCTTCAGGACATCCTGCGTCTTGCCAACATACTCCGCGCCAAGCTCGCCCTCGCCAACCAACCCGACAAGAGCCCTCGGACCGCCATTGAAAATGATTGTTTGCGCCTCGACCCGAACCTTCGTTCCGTCCTCGCGCTCGATCAACACGGCACGCACGCGACCGTCCGTCACTTCGATCTTTTCAGCAGGACTGGATAGCCAGACCTCACCGCCCAACCGCTCGACCGCATCGGCCAATGCCTGCCACGCGCCGCCGGTGCCCTCGGGGTGGAACCCGAACTTCTTGAACGCGCCCTTCTGGGTGAAATATGTCAAAAACGCCCGCGCCGGAATTTCATTGGCATTCATCGCAAAAATCGCCGCACAGAGATTGCGAAAAACGGCATGAACCGTTTCGTTCTTGGTGTAACGCCGCAGCCAGTCCTCTGTTGATTCCCGCCCATCAGGAAGGTTCCCACCACGCGCCTTTGCAAATTGGTCCAACACGCGCGATGCCTGTTTGGTCAACCCATTCAACAAAAATCCCAGTCCGCCTCTCCGCACGTCAACGACCTTGCGGTCGATAAAGAACACAGTTGCAGGCTCCGGCTCGCGAATATCCAGCGTTGCACCGCAAAGCTCGTAGGTCTCCTCGAACTCCGCCCCCGGCTCCAGAGCGATCGCACCAATGTTAACCTTGTGACCTTCAATGATTTCGGTGCCGGCCCGACCTCCAAGATAGTCGTGATCATCAATCAACAACGTCCGCTGCCCCGCAGCGGCAAGCCGCGCCGCCGCATGACACCCGCCTGCCCCGGCCCCGATCACCACTGCGTCAAAATTCAAAGTCTCGATCATTGCGTTCTCTCCTATATGTATTTGGCTTTATTATGTATTTAGGTCAGCGTGCCATCTGCCCGCATCTTCGCGATGTCTTCTTCCGAATAACCGGCAGCCATCAAAACCTCGCGGCTGTCCGACCCCGGAGCCGAAGGGCCGCTCACCGGCCCCGCCGGCGTGCGGTCAAACCGGGGCGCGGGTCGCGGCTGCAAAACACCGTCTTGACGGAAGAAGATGCCCCGCGCACGATTGTGCGGGTGCGCTTCGACCTCATCCAGCGTCAAAACCGGCGCAACACATGCGTCGCTGTCGGCAAAAACCTCAACCCATTCGTCGCGCGTTCGACTCTTGAAAACCGTGGCATATCCCGCCGCAAGACTCGGCCACATGGCCTTGTCGTTCTGCTCTTTCGGGCCGACATGCTCCAACCCCGCCCTCTCGCAAAGCTCAGCAAAAAACTGCGGCTCGATCGGCCCCACCGACAGCCACTTGCCGTCCGAAGTTTCATAGCAACGGTAATAGGGCGCGCCACCGTCCAACATGTTGTGTTCGCGCTGCGTATCCCAGATGCCGTGCTCTAAAAGCTGGAAGAACACCCCCATCATAGCGGGGAACCCCGTCAACAATGGCAGCATCCACAACCTGCCCTTTGCCGGAGTGCTGTCGTTCCAATAAAGCAGACAGCACACCAAAAATCAGAAACATCGTCCCGCCGCCATAGTCCGCTACCAGATTGAGCGGAGGCATCGGCACCCCGTCCTTCGGCCCCATCGCGGCAAGGGCACCGGATAGCGACATATAGTTAATGTCATGTCCCGCCCGCATCGCCAACGGCCCGGTTTGCCCCCACCCTGTCATCCGGCCAAAGACAAGTCCGGGATTGCGCGCATGACAGACCTCGGCCCCAACCCCAGCTTCTCCATCACTCCGGGCCGGAACCCTTCTATGACCACGTCCGCACTCTCGATCAAACGAAGCGCCGCTTCACGCCCCGCTTCCGCTTTGAGGTTAAGAGCGACCGAACGCTTGTTGCGTCGGTTTACCGCCGCCTGGTCTTCGGCCCCGATGCACGATCAATCACAACCACCTGCGCCCCAAGGTCGGCCATCAATTGCCCTGCAAGCGGACATGGCCCAAGGCCCGCCATCTCGACGATTCTCAGGTGCGAAAGCGGTCCAGTCGCGGTCATTTGCTTCTCCATGCGGTTTGCCAGCTCATTGACTGGGATTAATTTATTAAGACGGCTGTCCGGTTTTAATACACGTTGCAATTCAATGCAATCCGAATCGCCACTTGCGCCCCTACCCTGCGCCCCACACAGGAAATCCGTCGCTTGGCAGCCTCGCCTCACAACCAACTTCAGGCAGGCACTCATGCACAAATAATTTGCTTCTTTTGCAGTTTTTCTTACGTAAACCCGATGCACGCGGCGTTGCAACGCCACGAAAATCCAACAAAGATTCATTTCACGCAAATCATTGTGCGGCGTCACTTGCCAAGACGGCCTCAGTCGGCTTATAAAAAATAAACCGGTCACACGGACTGCAATTGAACGTGCCTAGATCACGCCATCACATGCAATCCCGCCCGGGAGGGACGAGAGGAGAACACATATGCACCAAGCGACCAAAGCCAGGGCTGATCGAACAATGGGGCGACGCATCTGATGCCCGCCGCCGTTGCCGACAATCCCCCCTTGCCATCCAAACCGCTGCTAGAACTTCGGAACGTGCAGATCGTTTACGACAGCGCAATCGAGGCCGTGCGCGACGTGTCCCTGTCCGTTCCAGAAGGCAGCGTCATTGCCCTGCTCGGCTCAAACGGCGCGGGCAAATCCTCACTTCTCAAGGCCGCGACCGGATCGCTACACCGCGAAGAAGGTGAAATCGAAAAAGGCTCGGTCTACTACGATGGTCGCGATATCGGATCTGCGCGCACAGAAGACATCGTGCGCGGCGGCCTCGTGCTTGTGCCCGAAGGCCGCATGCTGTTCGCCAATCTCACCGTTGACGAAAACCTGACAATGGGCGCGCATCTTCAAAGTACGTCGCGCATGAAAACGCTACGCGAAGCCGTCTTTGACCTTTTCCCCAAACTACGCGACCGACGTTCACAGATCTCGGGCTACCTGTCCGGCGGAGAGCAGCAAATGGTCGCGGTCGGGCGCGCCTTAATGGCCGAACCCCGGCTGCTGGTGCTTGACGAACCTTCGCTCGGGCTCGCGCCACTCATTATCGACGGGATCTACGAAACCATTGCCCGAATGCGGCGGGAACTTAACATGACAATTCTGCTGGTCGAACAAAATGCGACCCAGGCAATGGAAATCGCAGACTACGTTTACATCATGGAAAACGGGCGCATCGTGCTTGACGGTCCATCCGAAAAGATGCGCTCCAACCTTGATGTGCAGGAATACTATCTCGGCTTCTCTGGCACTGACGGAGACCGGAAGAGCTTTCGAGACATAAAGCACTACAAGCGCCGCAAACGGTGGCTGTCATGAGCAAGGGCTTGCTTCAACTGACGAATGTCACCCGGCGGTTCGGCGGAATTACCGCTGTCAACGACGTCACTCTCCACGTCAACGAGAAAGAGATCGTTTCGATCATCGGTCCCAATGGCGCGGGCAAAACGACGCTGTTTAACCTGATCTCGGGCGTACTGCCTGTTTCATCCGGCCGGATCGAGGTCCAGGGGCAAAACCTGGCTCGCGTTCCCGGTCACAAGTATGCTCAGAAGGGGATCGGCCGCACGTTCCAGAACCTTGCGCTGTTCAAACATGGCACCGTTGTCGAAAACCTGCTGGTCGGTTGCCATTGGCAGATGAAAACCTCAGTTCTGGAAGCCACCTTGCACTTCGGTCGCGCACGTCGCGAGGAAATCCGCTTTCGCGAAAAGGTTGAGCAAATTGTTGATTTCCTTGAAATCGAACACATTCGCGACGCCACCGTTGGCACCCTTCCCTATGGCCTTCAGAAACGTGTCGAATTGGGACGCGCTCTGGCGACCTCTCCCAAGGTGTTGCTGCTCGATGAAATCGTCGCAGGCATGAACCAGGAAGAAACCGAAGACATCGCGCGCTTCATTCTGGACACGCGCGACGAACTGGGCATGGCTATCCTGCTGATCGAACACGACATGCATCTGGTCATGGACATATCAGATCGCGTTCACGTGCTGAATTTCGGCAGCACCATCACCGAAGGGTTGCCCGACGAGGTTCGCAACCATCCCGGCGTGATCGAAGCCTACCTCGGTCATCAAGACGCCAACGCCCCGGCCACCCAGCCTCGCGGAGCCCTAGCATGAACGATTTGACTTCTGTCCCCAAGCAAGACCTCGCAGAGCTGTTCAACCCCTCCGCGCAACGGTTGCCCAAAGATCTGGACCCTTTCAAGGTCGAAAACCTCAAGACTGGAACCGGCACACTGCCGCGACTGCTGCGTGAACACGCGAAACGCCACGGCGATCAACTGGCCTTGCGCGAAAAGGATCTCGGTGTCTGGCGGCGCTATGACTGGGCCCACTACTACAGCCAAGCGCGCCGCTTCGCTTTTGCACTGTTGTCGATCGGAGTCAAACGGGGTGATCGCATCATCATCGCTTCGGAAAACACACCCGAGTGGTATTACTCAGACCTTGGCGCCGAATTGATCGGTGCAATTCCGGTCGGCATCTACCCGACGAACCCCTGGCCGGAACTGCAGTACATTGTCCGCCACTCTGCCGCCCGGCTTGCCGTTTGCGGAGATCAGGAACAAACCGACAAGGTGTTCGACGCCCAAGCAAACGAGGGCGGATTGCCAGAGCTCGAGCATGTGCTCTGCGTCGATATGAAAGGAATGCGGGACTACGTAGAGCCCCACCTGTCATCCTTTGAAGACTTCCTCGAAAAGGGCGATTCCTACGCGGCAAGTCTGCCCGACGCCGAAGCCCTGTTAAGCGAAATGATCAACGAAACGTCGCCCGACGATGTCGCGCTGATGGTTTACACCTCCGGCACGACCGGACCGCCCAAAGGGGCGATGCTCACCCACCGCAACATCATCTACGCCACGTATAACTATGCGCGCGCAGTTGGTGCGGACAAGCACCAGATCAACGCCGTTGGTTACCTGCCACTCTGCCATGCCGCCGAGCGATGCTATTCTATGGCGATGCTGCTTTGTGTCGGCGGCACGGTCAGCTTCGCAGAGAGCATCGACACCGTGAACGAAAACGTGCGCGAGATTGCACCGTCTTTTATGGTCGGTGTCCCCCGGATTTGGGAAAAGATGAAGGAAGGGTTTGAATTCCGGCTCAAGGAATCCGGCCCGATCCAAAAGCGTCTGGCGGGCTGGCTGTTCAAGAAAGGGCGCGCCCTTGACGACCGCCGACAAGCCGCAGATGGCAAACTATCGGCAGGCGGACGCCTCCAGGCGTTCCTCCTCCACTGGCTTTTGTTCCGCAACATCCAACGCTTCATGGGGCTGGACCGGACTTACCATCGGCTCTGCGCCGGTGCGGCGGTATCGCCCGAAACGATCCGCTTTTTCTCCGTCATCGGAATGCCACTCAGCCAAGGGTATGGCATGACCGAAGTCGCGGGCTGCGTCTTCATCCAGAGCGACGAATTCTTTCGTTTGGGGGGTGCGGTCTGGCGATTGACGGAACCACTTATGACATTGCCGAAGACGGCGAGATAAGCATCGGTGGTCCCGCAGTCTTCAAAGGTTACTTCCGCGACCGTGACGCAACCGAGAAGACAATGCTTAACGGCATGCTCTTGTCCGGTGATATCGTCGACGTCTTCGACAATGGCGAAATCTCCGTCATTGACCGTAAAAAGGCGATCATCATCACCTCCGGCGGCAAAAACATCGCGCCCTCCGAGATAGAGAACTCGCTCAAGGACAGCCCCTATATCAAGGAAGTCATCGTAACAGGAGACGGGCGCAAATACCTCGGTGCTCTTATTGTGATCGATTTCGACAATGTCGGGCTTTGGGCCTCGGATATGGACCTATCCTATACAACCTACAAATCCCTGTCGGCCCTGCCCCAAGTCCGCGACCTCGTGCAGGGGATCGTCGACGAAACCAACTCACGTTTTGCGCGGGTCGAGAATATTCGCAAATTTGTCATCCTGGACAAGGAACTAGATCACGACGACGGCGAATTGACGGCAACCCAAAAGGTCCGCCGATCGGTTATCGACACTAAATTTGCCCGTGAACTGGAAATCATCTACGGAAAGGCGCCGGAATGAGCTATCTTCTTGACCTGCTAGCATCGGGGCTGGCCGTTGGCGCGGTCTATGGCCTGATCGCAATGAGCTTTGCGATCATATACAAATCCACCGGGCTGTTGAACTTTTCACAGGGTGAAATGGGCATGATCATTGCCTATGTCGCCTGGTCTATTTCGACCTCGGTTGACGGCAATCCCTTCATTGTGGCGATCGGGTCCATCTCATTTGCAATCGTATTCGCCCTCGCGGTGGAACGTATCGCGATCCGGCCAATGATGGATGAACCGATCCTGTCGCAAATCATGGTAACTATCGGACTTTCCGTGATTTTCCGCTCGCTTGTCATCCTGATCTGGGACGGGCTACCGCATGGTATGGACATCCCTTCCGGCGATGCGTTGGTCGACTTTGGCGGCGTTCGCGTCCGGGTTGCACAGATCGCCGTGATCATCGCGCTGTTTGTCGCTATCGCCGCAATGTGGACCTTTTTCCGCTATTCTCGCTTCGGCGTGGCTATGCGCGCGGTGGCTTCCGACGACGCCACAGCACAGCTTATGGGCGTCAACAGCGGCAAGGTCCAAATGGCAGCATGGGCCGCCGCAGCCGTCATGTCCGGGACCGCAGGCGTGCTTTTCGCCATCGGCGCCGAACTGTCTCCCAGCCTCTATGCCCTTGGCCTGAAAGCCTTCCCGGCAACTATCCTCGGCGGGCTGGATTCAATCATTGGCTCCGCCTTTGGCGGGTTGATCATCGGCGTGACCGAAAATCTGGTCGGTGGCTACTTCAGCTCCGGACTGAAAGAAGTCGCAGGCTTCGTCATCATCATCCTGATCCTGATGATCCGCCCTTATGGCCTGTTTGGCGAAAAACGAATTGAGAGGCTCTAAGATGCGTAGCGGTTACTTTAAAGAAACCATCGTCGAACACATTAACCTGACCGATGCTCGGCTGCAACGGATCTGGATCGTCATCGCCCTCGCGATACTGCTTCTGGCGCCGCTCTATTTCGACTTCTACGGCTTGTCTCTGATTACGTTGATGATCATCACAGCCATCGGCGCGATGGGGCTCAATGTTCTCACCGGCTGGACAGGTCTCATTTCCCTCGGACAAACCGCCTTCATGGTTCTCGGGGCCTATGCCTACGCAATCACTACCGAAAGCTGGGGATGGTCGCCACTTGCGGGTTTTGCCTTGGCCGGCATCGTGCCGGCATTCGCCAGTGTTCTGGTGGGGGTGCCGTCGCTGCGCCTGACCGGGCTATACCTTGCCGTTACGACGTTGGCATCGGCCTTCATCGTCAATCATCTGGTGCTGGAATTTGACGGGCTTACGAACGGATCCTCCGGCATCTTTGTGAACCGGCCAACGATCATGGGGTTCTCCTTTGATTCCGATCAGAAGTTCTATTACCTCTGCGCCGCGTTCGGCATCTTTACCATCCTCGCCTGTCTAAATCTGCGCCGCTCGCGCATTGGCCGCGCATGGATCGCCATCCGTGACAATGACAACGCTGCACGGGTCATGGGCATTGACTTACGCACATACAAGCTCTTCGCCTTTATCACGAGCTCCTTCATTGTCGGCATCTCGGGCGCGCTCTACGGCATTTTTCTAAGCTTCGTGACCGTCGACGGCTTCCCGTTCCTTCTGGCGATCGAAGCTTTGGCGATCCTGATCGTCGGCGGCATCGGAAGCATTGCAGGTGCAATTCTAGGAGCGATTTTTCTGGTCGCCCTGCCCGAAGTCTCATCAATGGTCTTTTCGCTGCTGGGCGACAGCACCCAAGGCATGTTCTCGACCAGCGCCCACGAGATCAAAGGGCTGCTCTACGGACTTGTCATCATCTTGTTTCTCAGGCTCCAGCCCCACGGGCTGATGGGTCTGTGGCAGGACGCCAAACGTGTCTGGACACTTTGGCCCCTGCGCTACTGACGAACCACATCAACTAGGGAGAGGAAAAAATGAAACTTATAAAAACTCTTGCAGCGGTCTCGCTGCTAGCCACACCGGCCACGGTTATGGCCCACGATCAGGGCGTAACCGATACGGAAATCCTGCTGGGCGAGGTCGAACCATTGACCGGCCCCCCCGCGCTCCTGGGCGTGGCGCATAATCTTGGTGTCCGCCTTGCCTTGGCCGAAGTTAACGCCAACGGCGGCATTGGTGGCCGTCAGGTCAAACTCGTCGCCGAGGATGACGGCTATGTTACCTCGCGCACGATACAGTCTGTTCGCAAGCTGATCGGCGTGAACAAGGTCTTCGCCCTAACCGCTCTCTCCGGCTCAGGTCAGGCCCTCGCGGCCATGCCTGTGGTCAAACGCTCGGGTATTCCCACCATGGTGCCAATCGGCCCCCTGCCCCCGCTCTACGAGCCGCCCAATGACAATATCTTCGTCGTTGGACAGTCCTACACAGAAGGTATGCGCCAGCTCGCCGAACACCTTGCCAAAGAATACCCCGGCAAAAAATGGGGGATAATTCTTCAAGATGACGACTACGGCAAATCGCTGGGCGAAGGTATCGAACAGGCCAAGAAAGCCGTCGACATCAACGTCGTCTATGAAACAAAATACGCGCGCGGCCAGAAAGACTTTGCTTCCGAAATGCTGCGCGTCAAGGATGCTGGCGTCGAAGTTCTGATCGCCGGCGGTATCATCTCCGAAAACATCGCCATGGTGAAAGAAGCCGAAAAGGTCGGGATTGACCCGGTCATCGCGACCTTCTGGCCGGGGCGCGTCCCCGAGGTGCTCAAGGCAATCGGGCCGGCAAGCGATGGCATTTACGGGGTCGATTACGTTGTCCCCATGCAATCCGAGGCAGGAAAGGCGTTTCTCGAACTGGCCGCGAAGTATCTCAGCGGAGACGACGTGAAGCGGGTCAACCGGTATACCATGACCGGTTATTCCTCTACCGTCACTTTGCTCGCGGCAATGAAAGGTTGCGCCGACGACCTGACCTGGACCTGCACCATTGACAAGCTGCAAACCAATCCGCCTGTCGATACCGGCGTGATGTCTCCGATCGGCTTCGGTGCAGACAACCGGTTCTCGAACTCCAAAGTCACGATCATGCGTGCCAACTACGCAACGCTAAGCTTCGTTCCCGTAGAATGATGAGATACACGGGCGGCCCCGCTTCCGGCCGGGCCGCCCGACCCGCTTTTTCCCAAGCCCGCTTTCTCAAAAGCCCCCCACCCCAATTTAACGGAGCCGTATCATGGCCGAAGCCTTTATTGTCGATCATTGCCGTACCCCGCGCGGCATAGGCCGCATCGGCAAAGGTGCGCTGTCCACAATGCACCCCCAAGAGCTGGGCGCATCGGTTCTTCGTGCGCTCAAGGATCGCAATGACTTGCCGACAGAAAAAGTCGACGACATTATCTGGGGATGCTCGAACCAGCAAAACCTCCAAGGAAACGATCTCGGCCGCATGACTGCACTTGCCGCTGGATATGATGTCCGCGCGTCCGGAGTCACGCTCGACCGCTTTTGCGGCTCGGCGCTGACGGCCGTCAATTTTGGCGCCGCCACCATCATGTCGGGCATGGAAGAAATTGTTGTTTCGGGCGGCGCGGAAATGATGTCGTTCAACTACGGCAATCCAAAGGCCGCGCGAACAAAGCTGTTTGATTCAGAAAACTTGAACCTTCGCCAACTGCACCCGCAAGTTGCTCAGGGTATCTGCGCCGATGCCATCGCAACGCTCGAAGGTATTTCCCGCCGCGCAACTGAAGAACTCGCAGTTGAAAGCCAACGCCGCGCCGCAGCCGCGATCAGAGGCGGGCACTTCGCCGGATCGACGATCACTGTCCGCGATGCCGATGGCACAGTCTTGCTCGAACACGAGGAATACCCTCGCCCCGATACCAGCCTTGAAAAGCTGGCCGGTTTGAAACCGGTTTTCGAAGCAATCGCTCACTCCCCCGTGGATGAAAACGGCACCACACAGCTGGACCTCATCCACAAGGCATACCCCGGTCTGGATATCGACTTCATCCATCACGCCGGAACCTCGTCCGGGGTGGTCGACGGCGCGGCAGCCCTTTTGCTTGCCTCGCAAACCGCCTGTATCGAACACGGGTTGAAACCACGCGCGCGCATCGTTGCCATGGCAAATGTCGGGGACAGCCCGGAATTGATGCTGAACGGTCCTGTGCCTGCCGCACAAAAAGTGCTGGCTAAGGCCAACATGACTCTGGAACAGATCGACTTGATCGAGATTAACGAAGCCTTTGCCGTTGTGGCTGAGAAATTCATCCGCGACCTCCGCCTCGACCGCGACAAGGTCAACGTCAACGGGGGCGCCATCGCGCTTGGCCATCCAATCGGGGCAACAGGCGCCATGTTGATAGGAACTCTTTTGGACGAACTGGAACGTCGCGATCTGAAAACCGGTCTGGTCACCATGTGCGCCGCCGGCGGCATGGCACCTGCGATTATCATAGAACGGGTCTGACGCGCTGGTCCATTCCCCCTTAGGATAAAGTCGTCCGCCGGTTGACCAACATGCCACCCATTGCTACCGTCTCAATCTCTCCGCGTCGAACCAGACGGTTCACATGCGCCAGCGTCTCGGTGAACGCAAAACTCATCTGATGCGGGTCCAACTCGCGCGGGAACAAAATCGGCACCAGATCAGCAACTGTATGCGGGCGCTCTGCGCAGGCGTCCCGCACCATATCGCAACGCTCCTCATGGTGGCCTTCCAGCTCCGCACACCGCTCATGCAGCCCGTAAAACGGCCGCCGATGACCGGGCAGAACGAGCACATCATTCGAAATCTCGGCCGCCATAAACCTTAGCGACCGCAAGAAATGCCCAAGCGGGTCACCGTTTCTCTCATTGGCAAAAACGCTGATGTTGGGTGAAATCCTCTCAAGCACCTGATCGGCAGCGAAAAGCAAATTTTCTTCCTCGCAATGCAACATGACCTGTTCATGGCCGTGGCCATCACCAGTGATAACCCGCAATGTCCGCTGGCCGATCACCACAACATCCGGCATCAACAGTCGCACAAATGAGTCCGGAAGTTCCGCAACCCGGCGCAAATAGTCATTGCCCTGGATCGCCACCAACCCGGCTCCCTCCCGCGTCATGCCATGGCTGACATAGAAGTCGAAATTGTCGCGCGTCTGGCGTTCATTTTCGCCCAGCGATATCACCTTGCTTCCCATGTAGGCCGAATAGCTGGTTAACAGCGGCGCGCCAAACCGGTTGCACATCCATCCAGCAAGGCCGATGTGGTCGGGATGATGATGGGTCACAATGACTTTCGAAATAACATATCCCGCTAGGGGACCTCTAAAAACACTTCCCAGGCTGCAATCGCGTCGTCGGTCTTGATCCCCGTATCAATCACGGCCCAACCATCGTGATCGCGAAGCAAATAGATATTCACGTGATCCAGCCGGTAGGGCAACGGTATGCGCAACCACTTGATACCGTCAGCGATGTCAACGACCTCTCCAAAGTCGGGCATGTTATCAAAGGGAAAGCGAAGGACTGAACCAGCGTTCATTGTGAATTCCTTTTTATGCAAAGTGCGCACTCTCGTGCCATTAGTATAGCCGTCCGTCTAGCCGGATTAACGCCTTCTCGACCGGCCTGCAATCCAAGCCAGAGAAAATTTGAATCTCAACTGAGATCTGAATTCCCAATATTTGTTAGATACATTTCCTCATCTATGAGCTCCGTCACCTCACAAATCGTAACTATTTCGCCAGCATTCTCCTCATTTCTATTTACCGGACATGCATCCGGATATTATAGTGGCACCCGAAAACAGGAGATCCAGAATATGCGCAAAATAGTCGTCGTCGGAGCAGGGCAAGCAGGGTTCTCCTTAGTGTCGCGGCTCCGCACAAAGGGGTTCACCGGCACCATAACCCTCCTCGGAGAAGAAGCAGATGCCCCCTACCAGCGCCCGCCCCTGTCCAAGAAGTACCTTTCGGGAGAGGTCGATCGCGAGCGGCTCTATTTTCGTCCCGAAGGCTACTATGCCGACAACTCAATCGACTTTCGCCCCTCGACCCGCGTTCTCGACATCGACCGACAGAACCGGCGTGTGACCCTGCCGGACGAAACACTCAACTTCGACGCACTTGTCCTCGCCACCGGTTCCAGACCGCGAAAACTGCCCGCCGAGATGGGCGGCGCGCTCGAAAACCTTTTTTATGTCCGGACCCTTGCGGACATAGACGCCATGCAGCCCAATTTTCAACAAGGCGCCCGTTTGCTGATCATCGGTGGCGGGTATATTGGTCTCGAAACCGCTGCGGTTGCGGTGCAACTGGGGCTGGACGTCACCCTGCTTGAAGCGGCCCCCCGCATCCTCGATCGGGTCACAGGCCCTCAAACCGCCGACTTCTACCGCCGCGTCCACAGCGAAAACGGTGTCCGCTTGATCGAAGGCGTCGGGCTCGACCGCCTTACAGGCACTACAAAAGTTGACGGCGCAATCCTGAGCGATGGAACCACTATCGCGGCGGATTTCGCTATTGCAGGCGTCGGTGCCCTCCCAAACACCGACCTCGCCGAAGCAGCCGCTTTGGACATCGAAAACGGTATAAAGGTGAACGAATTCTGCTATACCTCCGACCCTGCCATTTTCGCCATCGGTGACTGCGCCTCTTTCCCGCAAGACGGCCTGCGACTGCGCCTGGAAAGCGTCCCCAACGCCATTGATCAAGCCAACGTCGCCGCCGATGTCATTCTGGGCGAACCGACAGAATACCGCGTCAAACCATGGTTCTGGTCCGATCAATTCAACATCAAACTTCAAATCGCAGGCCTGAACATCGGCTACGACCAGACGATTCAACGCGTCGGCCCCAAGCCCGAGAGCATGTCGGTTTGGTATTTCCGTAACGCACGCCTGATCGCGGTCGACGCCGCAAACGACCCCGCCGCATACTTAACAGGTAAACGCTGGATAGAAGCCCGCGTATCACCAGAACCGACGGACATAGCGGATCAAAGCAAGCCGCTGAAAAAACTAGTGGCCAAATGAAACCCCGCCAGCAAAAAGCAATGCACCGTCCCCCTATGTCATTCAAATACAGGCACGTGTTGTGAACAAAGACACTCCGAGTCGCGCCAATTGCGCCAATCCGGACTGGACTTCGCTTCCTAATAGAGCGTCACTGTTCCCAAGCCCGGCCGCACCCCGGGCGCGTCTCGGTACCAGGGCCAGCATCCCGCCGGCCCGGCACACCCGAGGAGCAAACATGCCCAAATCCCAATCGACACCGCCGCGCGAAACCAAGACCGCAATCCTGCGCAAACTTCTGAGCCGCAAGTCTGGCGCCGATCTTGCGGCGCTGCAGTCTGCCTCCGGCTGGCAGCCTCATTCGGTCCGGGCTGCGCTAAGCGGGTTCAGGAAGGCGGGTTACACCATCGACCGCGCCGTTCCTGCCAAAACAGACAATGGACCCGTGTACCGCATCACCAGCGGTCCGGAGGGCGCCCGGTGAGGCCCACCGTGGCTGCGATCGAAGCCATGGACCGGGCGGCGCTGATCGCCGCCTGGGACGAGGTTTTCGGCACACCCGTCCCGAAACGCCTCAGCAGCCCGTTCCTGCGCCGGTTTCTGGCTTTTGAAGTGCAGACCCGGGAGAGCACCGGGCTGCCAAAGGGATTTGTCACGAAGCTCGCCAGGACGGCCCGGGATGACCCGTCTCCCGCGATTCCCGCGCTCAAGCCCGGTGGCCGTCTGATCCGGGAATGGAATGGTGTTACCTATGTGGTCGATGCCGTCGAGGGCGGGTTCCTTTGGAAGGGGCAGCGCTATGCCTCGCTGTCGCCGATCGCCCGCGCCATCACCGGGGCCCGATGGTCGGGGCCGCGGTTCTTCGGTCTGAAACGGTCGGCGTGACCATGAGCAAAGCCCGGATCCGCTGCGCCATTTACACTCGAAAATCCTCTGACGAGGGGCTCGACCAGGGCTTCAACTCGCTGGATGCCCAGAACGAGGCCTGTGCGGCTTTTATCGCCAGTCAGCGGCACGAGGGTTGGGTTGCGGGCAAGAGCCGATATGACGATGGCGGCATCTCGGGCGGCACGCTCGACCGGCCCGGCCTTCAGCGCCTGCTGGCCGACATAGACGCGGGGCTCGTTCAGATGGTTGTGGTCTACAAGATCGACCGCCTGACACGATCCCTTGCCGACTTCGCCAAGCTGGTCGAGCGCTTCGATGCTGCGGGCTGTTCCTTTGTATCAGTCACCCAAGCCTTTAACACCGCCTCATCGATGGGCCGGCTGACGCTGAACGTCCTGTTGTCCTTTGCCCAGTTCGAACGGGAAGTCACAGCCGAGCGGATCCGTGACAAGATCGCAGCATCGAAGAAGAAGGGGCTTTGGATGGGCGGGGTACCCCCGCTGGGATACGATCCGCATCCCGATACGGAGACCCGCAGTCTCGTAGTCAATGCCAAAGAAGCGGAAACGGTGCGGATGATCTTCGGTCTCTACGATGATCTAGGCTGCCTGAACGCGGTCATGCGCCGTGCAAACGAGACGGACCTGCGCTCCAAGCTGCATCGCTTCAAATCCGGCCGCGTCCAAGGCGGCAAACCGTTCTCGCGCGGTCAGATCTACGCGTTGCTGCGCAACCCGATCTACATCGGCAAGATCCGACACAAGACCAAGATCTGGGACGGTCAGCATGAGCCTATCATCGGCATTGAGCATTGGGATCGGATCGTGGCAAACTACAATCTGCCAGCGCACGGCCGAGATCAAAAGCTGGATCCCAGAACAATCGCACCAGAAACGAGACGGCACCACTAATGGGCAAACTTCGGGACGAGACCGGCGATCGATTGACTCCAACACACACACGACGCCTTGGACGGCACATTCGCTACTACATCTCCAATCGGTTGATCACTGGCGGCACCGACCCGAGTGGCTGGCGATTACCCGCAGGCCAATTGGAACAGGCCGTTTTCGACATTATTGCAAAGCACATTGGTAGTCTCGCTCGCGTGCATCGGATCCTTGTAAATGCAGACCTCCAGACTGGCGATGCAATCCGCAACAAGGCATCGGGCTTGGCGATGCGGCTGTCGGCGGGTGCGCCAGACCTAATTCGAAACCTTGTGTCTGAAGGCAGCATCGGAAATGGGCGCATCACGTTGATTTTGGAAGCAACTGAATTGGCAAACGAACTGAACCTGAAGCCGAATGAGATCGATGTGACAGCGCTCCAGATCGAAGCCCCGTTTGCGCTGCGTCGGCGGGGCGTCGAGGGGAAGATTGTTGTCGGGGATCGCGAGTCAGAACCAGACCAAACCCTTCTGCGTGCCTTGGTCCGGGCGCATGCCGGACAGCAGATCTGCGCAACGGCAAACCCTTGAGCGAGATCGCCGAAGCAACCAGCCATTCCGAATCCTACATTCGAACCCGGGCCCAGATCGCCTTTCTTTCGCCTGCGATCCAGAAAGCGATCTTTGAGGGTCGCCAGCCACCAGACCTCACCCTCGAACGGATCGTCCGCAAACCGGTTCCACTAGATTGGGACAGCCAAGCCAAATTATACGGTTTTGATTAAAGTTTTGGACTTCCCTGATCTTCATCTGCACTTCCCTGTTTCTGCAGAAAAGTTCCCTGTTAATTGCGAAAAAGTTCCCTGTTAATTTGCGCAGGGAAATCTCTCGCAACCCATTGATAAAACTACTTTATTTGCGAGGAAATTTGGCCAAAACGACCAGAATATGTGAAATTTCCCTGTTAATTCCCTGTTAACAAGGAATTTTGGTCCTAACCGAAGCGCCTGATGCTGCCTCCGGAGACAACCCTGGGAAATCGCCCTGAACAATGACGCAACGGTCGTCTCTCTGGGAAATGCCACAGTCCAAGCCCCCGGAAGAACGGGGGAAAGCAGGGAAAAAGGCAGATTGCTGACAGAGACTGGGGTGGGTGGCGGAGGGGGCGGGCCTGATATCCAACCTGCTCCAATTTTCACTCGGCTGATGATGACAGCCGGGACAACGATGGCTGCTAGAGACGGTGCCAAAGCTACGCTTTTTGGCGGCTCGCTTCAATGGTCAGTCAGCCGTCGTTCGCTGTGGGTTCTCGTTTAAGTTTCACGCGTGCCTCCTCTGTGACAAGCGCGTCGAGTATCGGCTCCCCGTTGACCGCGGAATCGTTCCTGTCACTAGTCTATCTACCTCAACCGCCCTTCCCGCATCCGGCCATCATCGTTTGGCGGCTCATCTTACTGTTTCCAATGGACCGCACTGGCAAACACGAGCCTACCTACGTCCTTCGACCCCAAATTCTTGCTAATCCACCGGGTGCGAAGCGCAGGATGAGGATCATACCTATGGCAACGACGATGAATCGCGCTTCCTCCATGCCGCGGATTCCTGCCATGGCCTCTGTAGCGAATGTCAGCACCAGGGCGGCGACAATCGGGCCAACGATGGTCGCGGTACCTCCGATAAGCACCATCGACAGCGCGAGACTAAGCGTGCTGAAGCTTAGCACTTCGGGAGCAGCGACGCGCAGATAGATGGCAAAGAAGCCGCCCGCGATCCCCGGGAAGATCGCACTGGCAACGAGAGCCAGCACGCGCTGTCGGGCAACTGAGATGCCACGAGCTTGCGCATAGCCTTCATTGTCGCGCACCGCCAACAAGGATTTTCCGAAGTGCGAATTTGAGAGCAACAGCAAGTATATGGTCGAAATCACCAAAAGACCAAGCGCCACGTAATAGTACCCGAATTTGAAGTCGCGGATGAAGCGATAGTCGCCAATTTCAAGTCCCGGGATACGCACCATGCCGCTCGCACCGCCGGTGATCTGGCTTTGGCTGAGGATTAGTTGCAGGACCAGTTGGCTGAACCCGAAGGTAACCAGAACCACGTAGATTCCTTTCAGTCTTGCCACAGGCAGTGACACGATCAAAGCGGTGATAGCTGCCGTCACGCCGCCCATGGGAATGGCAATCCACGGATCTATGCCCCAGGTCTTGGCGGCGACTGCCGAAGTGTAAACACCGACTGCGAAGAATGTGAGATGACCAAAATTGAACAGGCCCGCATAGCCCAGCGACAGGTCCCAATTCGAGGCAATAACGGCATAGACGAAGGCCAGGATGAACAGGTGGCGCGTGTAGCTATCGGTCACATAGACCGGCAGGATGGCGAAAACCGCAAGAGCAATCAGCAGGACAATCGGATGGCGCATCTCAGGCCCTCCCAAACAGGCCGTTAGGCCGGACGATCAAAACAATGATTAGGCCAAGGAACAGCATGAAAGGCGTCCAATAAAGGCCAAGGACAAGGATCAGAAACGCCTCGGCCAGACCGATGACGAAAGCCGCACCCACGGTAGCCCCCAGTGAACCGAGTCCACCAAAGATGACCACGATCATAGCCTTGACCAGCGGCTCGGCTCCCAAAGTCGGCGTGATGAACCGGATGCCCCCTAAAAGAATGCCGGTCAGCCCGGCGAGTGCTGCGCCCAACCCAAATGCGAGTGCGAACGTCAGCGGCACGTTGATGCCCAGAAGCGCGGCGGCGTCTTGGTTCTGCCCTACCGCTCGCAGCGACCGACCGGTAGAGGTCTTGGTCGCAAAGATCCAAAGCGCGACCAGAATGGCGGGCGCGATAACCACGATAAGAGCTTCATGAACCGAGACAACCGCGCCAAACACCGACACATCGCCCTCGATCAGTCGCGGTAGCTGTTTCAGGCGGGCACCCCAGATGATCTGGGCGGATTTCTCCAAGATGATCATCGCGGCAAGCGTCGTCATCACCGTAATAAGCAACATGTTGGGGCGTCCGTAATAGGGGCGCACAAGAAAGTACTCGATAAGGACGCCGAGGATCGCCGTTGCGCCGACACCCGCGACCAGCCCAGCCCATAGGCCAAGGCCCAGCCCCTCCGACACGGTCCAGGCGATGAAGGCACCCATCATCATCAATGCGCCATGGGCGAAATTGAAAACGCCTAGCGTCGTCCAGATTAGGCTGAGGCCGCTAGCCATCAGTGCGTAGAGCGAGCCGAGGACGATGCCTGAAACAAGGGTGGTCATAAGATAGTCCATCTCAAGCGTGCTCCCCGAAATACATGTTCATGATTTCCTGATGGTCTGGAGCGTTTTCCTTTGCGATTTCCCGCACGACTTCTCCATGTTCGATCAGATAAAGCCGGTCCGCCAAAGCCAACAAAAGCTCAACGTCCTGTTCAACTACGATTACTGGGACTTCGGCCGAGATTTCCTTAAGAGCAAGCGCCAACTCCTCTTTGAGTTTCGGGGAGAGCCCGAGAGTAGGTTCATCGAGCAAAAGCAGCTTTGGCGCGCACATCAAGGCTGCGCCGATGGAAAGCATTTGGCGTTCGCCCCCCGACAGAGTTTTCGCTTTCTGAGGACCACGTTCGGCGAGACGGGGAAACAAATCATAGACCCTCTCCAAAGATGACCGCGCGACCGCGCGGGCGGGCTTGGAAAAGGCAGCCATCTCCAGCGTCTCTGCCACGCC
The DNA here is from genome assembly GCA_025916135.1 of Rhodobacteraceae bacterium D3-12. Classification (NCBI taxonomy): domain Bacteria; kingdom Pseudomonadati; phylum Pseudomonadota; class Alphaproteobacteria; order Rhodobacterales; family Roseobacteraceae; genus Phycobium; species Phycobium rhodophyticola. Next base: position 2,425,741 of record CP104793.1, read on the forward strand.
CATGTCGCCAAAAAGCGCGTTGCCTTGCTGGGAGTGCACAAGCCCTTTTGCGACAATAGCAGACGGACGTGTTGCCGTGATGTCTTCGCCGTTCAAGCTGACCCGGCCAGCGGTCGGTTTCATCAGCCCCGAGATCACCCGCAACAGCGTCGTCTTGCCATGTCCGTTTGGGCCGAACAGACCGATATTTTCCCCCGGCGACATATGCAGGCTAAGCCCGCGCAGCACTGTGACGGAGCCATAGGCGGCCTCGACGCCTGAAGCTTCCAGAACATGGGTCATGCGGCACGGCTCCCCAGATAAGCTTCGATAACAGCCGGGTTTTGCATCACGCTATTGGGGTCTCCTTCCGCGAGCAGAACACCTTGGTTCAGGACGATCAAACGTTCAGACAGCGCCATCAACAGGCCCAGCACATGTTCGATCAGAATGACCGTGACGCCAGTTTGGTTGATCTTTCGCAAGAGCGCTTCCAGAGCGGCGATCTCTGGCCGGGTAAGGCCTGAGGCCGGCTCATCCAGCATCAGTGCTTTGGGGCTCGTGACAAGCGCAGAGGCGATCATCAATTGCTTACGCTCATACACCGAAAGATCGGTCGTCGGCATATCCCGCCGTTCAGACGCAAACTCGACAGTATCAAGCGGGGTTTCGGCATCGCTTGCTACCCCGCCATACGTCGCGGCGATGGCCACTGTCTCTGTTGCGGTCAGGTCGGGAAATTCCACGTCCTTCTGAAACGTGCGGGCCAGTCCAAGACGGGCGATTTTGTGTGGGGCCATTTTATCGATGCGCGTGCCATCAAATTGAACCACACCCGAGGTTGGCCCAAAGGGGATACGCGTCATCACATTAAAAAGAGTGCTTTTGCCCGAGCCATTTGGCCCGGCGATGCCCAAAAACTCTCCCGGAGCTACGTCAAAGCTGACATCGTTTACAGCCGTGAGGCCGCCAAAGCGTTTGGTCACGCCCGTAAGGGACAGGATGGGTTTAAGCATTTGCATTCCTGTGGTGGCCTTGTCTGTGGTGTCCTGGGTCGCGCAAGAAACGCGACCCAGGCAGCGAGATTACTTCATCCAAGCTGGTTCGACGAACTCGCCCGTCGCGTACACCGGTGGGTAGAAGAGCACTCGCTCGCCATTTTGAATCTGATAGAACTGAAGCGGGATACCTTCGTTTGACTGCACCGCCAGATGGGTCGCCGGATCGAAGGAGACCTTGCCCATGGCCGTCTGTGTGCTAGAGGCTCCGATGGCCTTGCCAATTGCGACGCGGTCGGTAGGGTCACCAACCTTTTTCAAGGCGGCGGCGTATATCATCACTTGCTCATAGAGCGCAGCACCATAAGTGCCAGGCGCATTGCCATGAGCTTTTTTGTACTTCTCCACGACCTCAGCCGCCCTCGGGTTGGTCGGCGTGTTCAGAATGCCGCCCAAGAGGTTGTAGACGATGCCCGAAGATTGCTCTTTTGTCAGCTCAATGAACTCTGGCACCGAAGGCGCGTACTGGATGAACACCAAACTGTCGGTTGGATTTTCGTTGAACTGTGACACAAACAAAGCTGCGTTAGACGACAAGTAGTCTGTGTTGATGATCACTGCAGGTTCCGCTTCGCGCACAGTGCCCAAGAAGCCACGCCAGTCATTGATCTCACCAAAGGGGAGAAGATCGTTGGTGACAACTTCCCAACCCGCACCTTCAAAGGCCTTGACCATGCCGTCGGCGATGCCCTTGGAATAGGGGTTATCCGAGGCAATCAAAGCAACTTTTTTGTTCGGTAGGTCCAGCTTGCCATCGGCAGCAAGACTTTCAATCACTGGTACGATTTCGGTGTTGTAACCCGCAAATGACGGTGTCACCGACCAGACCGTCGGAAAGGCATCCGGAGCGGGTGCGATGATTGCTTCGGTCTGCGACGAATTGCCCGAAATCATATAGATCATCTCCATCTCGCCCATTAGCTCGATTTCGAAGTTTGATCCCGAGGCATAGCCGGTCATGATTGCGCCCATGGCACGGTCACCCAGCAGACGTTCGGCGGCGGTTGTTACCTTGTCGGCGGCCCCGTCGACCACGTCACCGACGACGAGCTCGAATGTATAACCGCCGATGCCGCCAGCGGCGTTCAATTCGTCAATGGCAAGTTGCGCGCCTTTGACCATTTCCTGACCGTCGGCAGCTTGTCCGCCTGAGACAGGTGCAAGCACCCCGATCTTGACGACCTCGGCGGCGGCAACGCCGGCGCTTGCGATCAGCCCAAGCGCCGTGGCGGTGGCAAGTAGTGTTCTGCGTTTCATAATTTGGCTCCCTGTTTCTAGCTTATGTCGTTGAGAAATCTGCTCAGATAAGTCTCAAAGGCTTCAGGCGCCTCCCAAAAGGGTGCATGCCCAATTCCTGGCAAGTCGTGGACCTTTTTGTCCCAAAGGTTCCGGTAGGGTAGACCTGCGATGAAGTCGTTGTTGATAAAGGCGTCTTCGGCACCGTTAACGATGGCCAACGGTACGGGTGCGTTGATGGCCAGATCCTGTTGGTTCGGCCCAACGCCACAAGCAAGTTTGGCGACCATCAATGACCGTGCTCGCCCGTCGCAGCGGGCGACGGCCTCCTTCAAGAATGGATCATAGGGGGCATTTGGTCCGCATGTGGTGTGCGCGAACACATCAATTTCTGCGTCCGAGAGGATTTGCTTTGAGGCGGTAGAATGTTCGATGTCCCCGGCAAATCCCTCCGCCACCGCCCCCATGCCCTGTGTAATCGGCGGTGAACCGGTGATCATCACACCTGCGAGATCATCCGTCTGCGCCATCATATCTAGCGCGATATGTCCGCCCAGTGACCACCCCAATACAGCATAGCGGTCAATGCCCAGTTCTTGCATCAACTCGATGGCCGTCGCCCCATAGCCTTGCATGTTGTAGGTGCGATCAGGGTCATGCGCGTCATCGCTGGCCCCGTGACCCGGCAAATCGACGGCGATGCAACGATACGTCGCGCCAATCTCCCCCTCCAGTTGATTGCGGAAGACCTGATGCGAGGTCGAATTGCCGTGGAGCATCAACAGCGGCAAGCCGCTACCTCTCGTTTCTGTAAAGGCAATCCGCGCATGACTGGTGTCAGCGTACTTTACGCTCATGACTTGACCCCGCACATATCCAGAACTGTGGCGGCGATGACCTTGGTGGTCTCAATCAGGCTGTCTACTTCAACGCATTCATTGTTGCCGTGAAACCCGTCTCCTGACGGGCCATAGATGACCGGCACAACACCTTTGCCAGCGTAATGCGCGGCATCGGTGACAGCTTCGAAACCTTTCAGACGCGGCGCGTTTTTTTGGAACTGACTTGCGCGCGCCAAAGTGGCTTGGGTCAGCGGATGATCCTCGGGCGTGTTCATTGGCGGGAAGTGCAGCCCCCAGAGCGACCATTCGACCTTGGGCGGATGATCCCGCATCCATGGGTCCATCTGCGCGAAATGATGCACGAAGGCATCGAATTCGGCCTTCACTTCCGAAAAATCCTCTTGCGGCATGAACTTGTAGTCCAGCACGATGGTGCAAACGTCCGACGTCATGGCCGCATTGGTCATGATGGCCGGATTGCCATCCTCCCCCATACCTGCGCCGCCTTGAATAGTGCCCGGGTTTATGGTCGCCAAACCAGCGGGCATCAGCGGATGGTTGTTGTCACGGCAGCGGCTGGCCTCGAAGTCGCGTAAAGCGGCAATGAAGCGGGTGGCCAGTTCGATTGCGTTGACACCCGGCTCTAGCCGCCCCGGCGTGTCATGCTGTGGCCAGATCATGTTGTAGCGCCATCCCGCATGAGATTGCTTGCCGAAAATTGTGACCCTGACCCAATCCAGCCCGCCCTCAGCCGGGATCACATTGCCCCAAGTGGGCTCCGCAATCAGCGCGTGTTTCGCCAGATAACCCCTGTTCACCACGTCAATGGCGCCGAAACCACCCGCCTCTTCATCCACAACCGTGTGGAGAGACAAACGCCCCTCCAACTCGACACCCGCCGTTCGGATTGCGCGAGCAGCAGAAATGCAGGCAGCCACACCGCCCTTCATATCCACTGCGCCACGCCCCCACACTCGACCGCCATCAAGCTGACCCCCGAACGGATCCCGTTTCCACGCATTGGCGTCTCCAACGGGAACGACATCGACATGGCCACACAGGATCATGCTTTTCTCTTCTGCCCCCGGAAGAGTGGCGATGACATTCGGGCGGTCTTCGAAGCTCTCAAACCTTTCGGTGCCGAAGCCCAACGAACCCAGTTCCTTTTCGATCTTGTCCTGCACATCGGCTTCGCGGTTCAGGCCCTGTTCTATTTGAAACTTAGGGTTCACCGACGGTATACGTACGAGGTCCTGCGTCAAAGCGACGACATGATCCTTGTCGGCTTCGATTGCTTCGATGACGGCTTTCAGTGCGGTATCCATCAGGCACCCTCCAGTTCTGCAATTAGCTCTGCTGTTGTCACTTGGCGGCAATACCCCCTGATCGTACTGAGGGAATTGTCGTGGCGTTCTGGCGTGTAGGTTAGACATGCATCGGTGACTTGCGTCACGAGATAGCCCAGATCACAGGAGTCGCGGATCGCACTCTCAACGCATTGATCCGTCAGCAAGCCCGAAAGCACCAACTGCTTAACGCCGAGATTGCGCAGGATGTAGTCGATATGGGTCGAAACAAAAACCGAGGACGAAGTCTTGGGCAAAACGATCTCGTCACCTTCGGGCGCGATCTGATCGATGACCTTTCCGTCCCACGACCCTTTGGGAACGTTAAACCCGGTGATCTTATAGTCGAGCGAGCGATCGCGCCCATCCAGCGTCAGGCTTTCGATAGTGGTGTACATCACCTCAACCTTGGCTTTGCGCGCGGCAGCTTGAAGTGCCTGCATATTGGGAATGATACGGGTATTCAGCTGATCAAAGAACCAACCGAATTTGTTGTCGAACTCTGCCTTGGAATATTCGGCGAACTCTGCTCCATCCGGATGCGCAGAAAAGTTCTGTACATCGATGAACAACAGTGTGCTGTCCTGCGGCACCAGCGGCATATTGCGTGAGAGTATCATGACGGCTCCAAGATGGCGGTGATGGCGTTCGCCAACAGATCCGCCCATTGAGCGATGCCCGCGTCATCGCCAAGTTGATCATTTCTCACTTCGATCAAACAGTGCCGCACGCCGCGCGGCTCTGCATGTGCGGGAACGAACCAATCGGTGTCCGCTTCAATTTGATAGGGTTGGTTGACCGCGCAATGCAGATCAGGCCGAATGTTGGAAAGATGCGCCACAAACGCGTCGGCGCTCGCTTGATCAGCTCGGCTCAGGAATCCCGCATGCCACGGGCGCGCCTGCCCGCCCAAGTTGGGTGTGAACGAATGGACAGAAAAAGCTGCCTTGCGACCCTCCATCAATCGGCTGATCGCAGCATTCATGGGCATAAAAATCTCTTCCACCCGAGCAAAACGGTCGGCCGCGCTGGCCGACTGGTTGGATGGGATGACGACACCGTCGCTCTTAAGGGGAACAGAACGAGCGCTGTCATGAGGGCGGTTGCAGTCAATCACAAGTCGCGAGTAGCGCTGGATAACCAGAGGTGCCCCAAGAAGATCAGCAAGCCTGCGCGCCAGGTCTTCAGCACCAATATCCCAGCCACGATGGCTTTCAATGACGTCCGGCGTCACCCCAAGATCACCCAACGCAGCAGGAATCGCCTTCCCCGCATGTTCGCAAAGCAGGAAAATCGGGCTCGCGCTCTCAGCGTTAATTTTCTCCACGGGAGGAGGATCACTTGGCGCAAGCAGGGTTCTAGATTCAGCAAAGACCATACCCTTAACGTAAGGAAAGAAAATATTCAGAGTCAACAAAATTTACCTTGACTGAAAATAATTTTTCAAAGAAAGGTTAATACATGAGCATTCGCGATCAAATCGAAGCAAAATCCGGGAAGCTGACGCCTTCCGAGCGCAAACTGGCCACCGCACTCCTGTCGGACTACCCCTACTCCGGGTTGATCTCGATCCAAGAACTCGCTGAACGGGCCGAGGTTTCGGCGCCCTCCATCTCGCGCTTTGTGACCAAGATTGGCCTGTCGGGTTATCCCGATTTGCAACGCCAGCTCGTCGCTGAGATGCGTGCAGGTGCGCAATCGCCCGTTGACCTGCACGCGACGTCCGAAAAGATTGAAGGCGGGTACTTATCAGGCTTCCTGCAACGAGCCGCCACACAAATGGCATCTGCCAATGACACTGTGACAGAAGATCAGTTTAATCGCATTTGCGGTCTGCTGAATGACCGCAAGCGAGATATATACGCTGTCGGCGGTCGGATCAGCGACACGATTGCGTTGATTTTGTCTTTCCACTTACGCCAATCGCGAGAAAACGTGTTTCACGTCCCACGCGACCCAGACATATGGCCCGAGTATTTGCTGCGCATGAAACAAGGCGATGTTCTATTTGTTGTGGACTTCCGACGCTACCAGCGCAACGTCGTCAAGCTGGCAGAGCAGGCCCGCGCGCGGCGTGCCAAAGTGATCTTGATGACCGACAAGGGACTTTCTCCTGCCACGCGCCTCGCCTCAGAGGTAATCGCCGTCCCTATCGATACCGGCACCGTATGGGACAGCTATAGCACCGCGCTTGCGGTGACTGAGGCCATTGTGACGCGGATTGCGGAAGAAACTTGGGGAGAGACCAGCGCGCGCATCGAAGCGTGGGATGCGGCGCGCGATACAATGTTGGAGAACGACCGATGAGCGACCTGATTTTTGCCGCAACCTGCGATCTGGCCGGGAAGGTTCGCGGCAAGGCTTTTCCGGCAGATCAGTTGGAAAAGCGGCTTGTCCGAGGCGTAGGCTGGACCCCGACAAACGTGCAGATCAACTGTTTCGATGGCATTGCCGACAGCCCTTTTGGTGCCCTTGGTGATCTGCTGTTGATCCCCGACGAGACAACGGCTGTAAACGCAGTTTTCGGCACCCATACCGAGCGCTTCATGCTCGGAGACATTGTTTCACTTGACGGCGACCCTTGGGAATTCTGCACCCGGTCGCTGCTCAAATCAGCCCTTGCTCGTCTGGAAGCTGTTGCTGGCGTACAGCTCTTGGCTGCATTCGAGCACGAGTTCCAAATGAAGGGCGACAATCATCTTGTTGGAGAAGCCTACGATCGGTCCGGGTTCGAGATGCAGCGGGGCTTTTGTGAGACGCTGATGGCGCAGACCGCTGCCGCGGGGCTCTCACCCGACAGCATCATGAAGGAATACGGACCCAATCAGTACGAAGTCGTGATCGGCCCGGAGATGGGTGTCGCTGCTGCCGATGCTGCCGTAATTCTGCGCGAACTTGTACGCTCCACTGCGCGAGCGCACGGCGAATCCGCAACCTTTACGCCAATACGTGACCCCGCCAGCGTCGGAAATGGTGTGCATATCCACATGAGTTTTCTTAACCCTGATGGGACACCTGCCACCTATGACGAAACAGGTCCCCTGCGGGATGTCGGCCCTTACCAGCGCATTCGCGGCTGGTGTACTGAAATACCTCGACGCCATCCTCGCGCTCACAGCCCCATCGGTCGTCTCGTACCTACGCCTCACCCCGCACCGCTGGTCGGCGGCCTACAACAACCTAGGCTTTCGCGACCGCGAAGCGTCATTGCGTGTCTGCCCTGTGACGGCCAAGGACCCAGCCAGCATTTCCCAGCAATTCAATATCGAATATCGCGCCGCCGATGCCGCCGCTTGCCCACATCTGGCGCTGGCCGCCATCGTCCACGCCGGATGCCAAGGGATCGAAGACGGCCTGACCGCGCCTGCACCGACCGAAGAAGACTTGTCGCTTCTCTCTATCGAAGACTTACACGCGCGGGGTTACATCCGTCTTCCCGATTCGCTTGAGGCCGCCATTGACCGCTTTGGCACAAACGATACCGTCACCGGATGGTTCCCGGATGGTTTTTCACAAGTCTATCTAGCGCACAAACAAAGCGAGATCGCCTACGTGTCCGAGATGGACACGGCCACCCGCTGCGCCGCCTACGAAGCAACTTACTAATGCTTGACGCCTCGGTGCGGTAATACCAATTTGAGCCAGCCTCTGTAAGGACAGTTGCAGTGCCACTTCAGCCGCGAAGATTCTATGCGGGAAACCGCTCGAGGAGAAGACATCCGGAACTTCTGTATGGATCGGATTCATGAAGTGGAGATTCTGAACGAGAGCTTTCAGTTTCCCCCGTAGGCCGCTCAGGGGTCTGCTGTCTATCAGCACCGCGAACAATACGGCGAAGTCGTGTGCCGTTTCACACCGGAAGCCCCGGAACGCGCCGTCGAATTCGGGACGGCGCTGAGATCCTCGGGTTTCTGATGCCTGTGTTCATCGACATCATGATGGACAACCCGAATGAACACTGGGGCAAGCCGTTTTATCCCGTGGTCGAATAGATCGATACCTGCATGGCTTTAAGTCGCCTCAAAAGCCCCCGCACATTTGTCTGACGTCAGCACCTATGGGACAGATATGAGGATTTGAATAACGGAGGGTTTCTGGTTCATCGTAGCCTTTAAGGAGCGAAGATGAACAAGAAGCCCGGAACATCGAAAGGCGCAGCTGACAAGCTGGTCAAAAACATCCGCCGCAAGACCCGCCAGACCTACTCGGCGGAGGAGAAGATCCGCATTGTTTTGGCCGGATTGCGCGGGGAGGAAAGCATCTCGGCGTTATGTCGCCGCGAGGGTATTTCTGACAGCCTGTATTACACTTGGTCGAAGGAATTCCTTGAGGCTGGAAAGCGTCGTCTTTCCGGCGACACGGCGCGTCAAGCGACATCGCCTGAGGTGAAGGAGTTGAGATCTGAGGCCATGGCCCTGAAGGAATGCGTGGCCGACCTCACCTTGGAAAACCGTCTGCTCAAAAAAAGCATGACAGGGGCTGGGGAGTTCGAGGAATGAGGTATCCAGCAACCGAGAAGTTGGAGATCATTCGCACAGTTGAAGGGTCGCATCTGCCAACCAAGAAGACCCTTGATATGCTGGGCATCCCGCGCACCACATTTTACCGATGGTATGACCGATATGTCGAAGGTGGCTTGGATGCCTTGGCAGATCGTTCGCCACGTCCAAAGTCGGTCTGGAACCGCATCCCTGATATCCGCCGTGACGATCTGATCGAGTTTGCGTTGGAGCATGAGGCACTGACCACACGCGAGCTGGCCGTTAAATATACCGATGAGAAGCGATATTTTGTCTCTGAATCATCGGTTTACCGCATCCTGAAAGCCGCTGATCTGATTACTGCGCCGGACTACGTGGTGATCAAGGCCGCCGATGAGTTCACGGACAAGACCACCGCCATCAACCAGATGTGGCAGACTGACTTCACCTACTTCAAGATCATTGGCTGGGGCTGGTATTACCTGTCCACCATCCTCGACGACTACAGCCGCTACATCATCGCCTGGAAGCTCTGCACGAACATGCGGGCCGAGGATGTGACCAGCACGATCGAGCTGGCGCTTCAGGCATCGGGCTGCGACCAGGCCGTGGTCCGACACAAACCCCGTCTGCTCAGCGACAACGGATCCTGTTACATCTCTGGCGATCTGGCCAAATGGCTGGAGGATCAGAAGATGGACCACGTTCGCGGAGCGCCATTCCACCCGCAAACCCAAGGCAAAATAGAACGATGGCATCAGACCATGAAGAACCGTGTTCTGCTGGAGAATTACTACCTGCCCGGTGATCTCGAGCGACAGATCGGGGCCTTCGTCGACTACTACAACAACCAGCGCTACCACGAGAGCCTGAATAACGTCACACCCGCCGACGTCTACTTTGGACGGGACAAAGCCATTCTGAGAGAAAGGGAGAAGATCAAGAAACTGACGATCCGACAACGCCGCTTGCAACATCAAAAACAAGCCGCATAATCAATCACGCAACCGAACCAGAGCCTCCAATGTTCAAGCCGCTCTGATGTCCCATTTTATATGACGACTGACAGCCTTATCCTTGGAAAGAAGAACATCGGATCGTTCGTTGGCATGGTCAGCTCCCGATGACACAGCCGAAACGGCGAAGGTGGCACGATAATCACCAATCATTTCGAGGGAGGCTTCCAACCGGTTGCACAACTCTGCGTCGGTCATCTCCGTGAGAGCGCGCTCATCGACGGAATGTTCGAGCCGGCTGGTCTCCCGCCATCCCGCCTGAGTCTTGAGATAGAAGATCGACGAAGCAGTGTCCCCGCTACGCGCCTTTTGCAGAAGACCGTTGGCAACATGGGCGATGGCCTTGGCCTTGCCCCTTTTATATCGCACAGCAACCTCCTGATCGCGATCGCAGATCGCTCGGAAGGTGTTGCGGCTGATCCCAAAGTAGTCGGCAATCTGGTCCTGGTTCAGCAGGGCGGCGAGGGTCTCGACCTCCAGCGTCTGGGCCTCGTTCAATGTGATTGGAGGACGCCCCATCAGCCCAGCCTCATGAAACGCCGAAGGAAACGTCCGCCTTGTAGATGAAAGGCGATGATGAGGGCCAGGCTGTTCCAGAATTGCTGCGATAGGGTCACCTGAAGGCCCACAGCCGGGAAGATCGCCAGTTGCGTGACCAGGGCAACGAGCCAGCACAACAACACACTCGCCGCCGCTTCAAACGCAATGAAGGGTCGAGACCGGGTCATGCCGCCTCACATTCCCGGCGCTCTGCCGCTATCTCGCTGAAACTGCGCCCGTCACCATCGAGCACTGCTTCTTGCCCCGTGAACGCCTGCCAACGCAGCACAGCTACATCCACATAGCCGGCATCCAGCTCCACCGCGAAGCAATGCCGGCCGCTGCTCTCGGCGGCAATGATAGTTGTCCCTGATCCGGAGAACGGCTCATAGATCGCCTGACCGGGGCTGGAGTTGTTCAGCATCGGGCGGCGCATACATTCTACCGGCTTCTGAGTCCCATGCACGGTGGTGGCATCCTGATCGCGGTTGGGAATGGACCAAAGGGTTGATTGCGTCCTGTCCCCGCTCCAGTACCCCTTGCCCTTTACCCCATACCAGCATGGCTCGTGCTGCCAATGGTAATGCCCCCGGCTCAAAACATGGCGCTCCTTGGCCCAGATAATCTGGGACCGGATATCAAACCCGCAAGCCGCGAGGCTCTCCGCAACTGTGGTGGCGTGCAGTGCCCCGTGCCACACATAGGCCACGTCGCCCGGGAACAGCGCCCAGGCTTCACGCCAGTCGGCCCGGTGATCGTTCAGCACCTTGCCTGTGCGGTTGGTCTCCGAGGCCCCTGCCCTGTTGCGCCAGTCCGGGTCATACTCCACGCCGTATGGAGGATCTGTAATGAGCAAGTGCGGTCGCACGTCCCCCAGCAAATGTGCGACGGTTGTTGCATCGGTCGCATCCCCGCAGACCAGCCGATGGTTCCCGAGCACCCAGAGATCGTCTGCACGGGAAACAGGCACCTCGGGCACCGGTGGCGTGGCTTCCTCTTTGGGGTCGGCAGCGCCGTGGTTCAGCAACTCGTCCAGCTCCGCCCCATCGAAGCCGAGCGCGCCGAGGTCCACCTCCAACTCCGCCAGTTCTCCCAACTCCAGCCCCAATAGATCGCGGTCCCATCCCGCCTGTTCTGCCAGCCGATTGTCCGCAAGGATGTAGGCCCGCTTCTGCGCCTCGCTAAGATGGGAAAGCTCGATGACCGGCACGTTCGTCATCCCGAGCTTCAGGGCCGCCAGCACTCGGCCATGCCCTGCGATGATGCCATTCTCACCGTCCACCAGCACCGGGTTGTTGAAACCGAACTCACGGATCGAACCCGCAATCAAGGCCACCTGCGCTTCCGAATGGGTGCGTGCATTGTTTGCGTAAGGGATCAGCGTCTCCACCGCCCTCTGCTCGATCGCGCGCGCTCCACTGGATGCGCTGTTTGCCTTCACCATACCCCCGCCTCCGTTCAAAATCTGCGACTGGCCTCTTGCCTCACGGGCAGTATAGCAAACACTTAAGCCATTGTAATCATGACAATATATGACAATTTCCGACAGATGACGTCAGGGAGCCGGTCTACTCAGCGTAGGTATGGGCGCTACGATGCCCCGGGGTAGCGCAAGTTTGGGCGCGGCGATTGTCGAAATCCAATTTGGACACGCCCATGAAGGTAAGGCTCCAAGCGCAGCCATCCCAGGTGTTTGACGCGTCCGCCCGCAAGGCATGATGTCGTGCCCAGCTCAATGCAGACCTTCGCCCCGAGCGCAACAAACAGCAAGAACGAGCCCAAGCAAACCGCGTGAAGGGCGGACGTCTTTCCATATGCAGCACAAGCTGGTTCAGAAAGGACTGCCCAAAGCGGGCACTTAAGCGCCAAAGCAAAAGACCCATATTTTCTATTTACAGCAGAACCCTCTGCTCCACTTACAACCGACATAGGTTTGCAAGCTGAGCCTTACTCCAGCCGGATTGACAGTACCGTTTTGCGCGGTAGGCTTGTGGCATGGTTACGCATGAGAATCATTTTCGGTTTCTGTTGCTGAACCGCCCCCGTCCCCGGGTGGCGTGCGCTTAGGCGTTTCTACAACCCCCGGGGCCCTCTCAACTACATCCTTGAGACTGCAATCCTTTACGGGGGACCATCATGCACATCAACAATCCCATGAGTCGGCCGACTGCCGATGCTTTTCAACCTACGATCAAATGCCCTTCCATGATGGGCCGGTTCCAGCTGTCCCGCGCCGATTGGATCGGTGTTGAACGGCTATTGAGCCTCGGACTGACCGCCGAGTGCCCGAACCCGACGCTCATCGAAGGCTTTCTACGACACAAGTTACGTCTCGCACGCGCCGCACCCGAGCCGACGCCGACTGATCTCGTCACCGTCGGCAGGCACGTTACCTTCATGACCAGCGGCGGCAACGAACGCCGCGGCATGCTGACGCTCGTGTCCGATATGCAGCCGGGACGCATTCCCGTGACCTCTTTTTTGGGTGCGACGCTGCTTGGCATGCACAAGATGCAGAAAACGCCGCTCCTGCGTGAGGACGGCTGGATCGACAAGCTCGTGGTGCTCGGCGTTCAGGGCGCCTAAGCGCCCATCAATTCAACCCTCACATCCATTCAACAGCCTCAAAGGAGACCAGAATGTCCACCCAAACAAATCCGCGGCGCAGCAGGCGCCCCAAAATTGTCCTCAGCAATACAAGGCTGGCGGAGCTGGAGGTCCTTTCCGAAAGGATGATGCGCCGCAACCCCGATCTGGCCGAGCTGTTAATCGAAGAGTTAAGCCGCGCACGCGTGGTCGCACCTTCCCGTCTGCGGGGGGATGTGGTCGATCTCGGGCGGAAGTTCACCTACTGCGACGAGACCGAGGGCAAGGATCACACAATCACCCTTGTGTTGCCTGCTGAAGCCGATATCTCTGCCGGCCGCATCTCCGTCATGACACCAATCGGCGTGGCTTTGATCGGTCTTGCCGAAGGGGCGGTCTTTCACTGGGAAACACGCGACGGGCAGCGGCGGGAGCTCAAGGTCCTCAAGGTGTTCACCGATGATCAGAACACGTTGCAAAGTGCCTGAGATGCAACTCCCGAACACGGGGACCCTGCGAAGACCATGGGCATCCCGGGGGCGCGTTACCATGCTGTGATCGGCATGGCGCACCGTCCGGGATTGGAGCCGCCGAACTATCGGCACCCCTTGAATTGGTCGGAGACATGCCATGACCCTTCACCTTCTCTCCCAATGCCCCTTTTGTGCTACTGCGATCCCGCGTGCGGCGGCGGGGCGCTGCCTGAGTTGCCGTCATTCTTTCGCCCGTGCCATACCCTGCGACACGGTTTGGTGCCGCCGCTGTAATGCGCCAACCCATGATTATCAAAATCAAACCCGCAGACTCTCATTTTTTACGAGGGACCAATGGGGGCAGGTCACTCCTTCGCATCAAGCCCAGCCTGGTGCACCTTCAGGATGACAATGATCTGATCTTCGCTAAAACTGCTCTTTCTCATCGTCTGTCTCCTCAGTCGGAGAACAGGCTAACCCAAAACCAAGGTCGTTTCAGAGGAGCAGGTCAGGCCCTCTACAAATTGGGGGATTACCTCCCCAACCTGCGCAACCTATTCTGACTCGGCGCGGGCGCTCTTCTTAAGCGTGACCTTATCCACCTTGCCTATCGGCAGCATAGGAAGAGAATCCACTATAAAGAACCGCTTGGGAATCTTGTAACTTGCGAGTTTCTGGGAGCACCATTGTTTAAGGGCGGCCGCATCTACTTTCTTGTGCGGTTGTTGTATAATGTAAGCCCAACCGACTTCGTTGAACAGCGAATCCGGTACGTCAATAACAGCGCACAACCCGACATCTGGGTGCTCTTCGATCGCCAACTCCACCTCGCGCGGATAAACATTGTAACCGCCTGATTTGAACATTTCACTCATGCGGCCTACAAACTCGATACTGCCATCCGCACGCAGTCGAGCTATATCACCCGTCTTAAGCCACCCGTCGGAAAAAACCTCCTCGGTGGCTTCGGGGCGTTCGAAATATCCTTTCATGCAGTGGTTTGCCCGCACTTGGATTTCGCCATCCTCGCCAACCGCACTAGCCGTCCCATCCGCTCGTGTCACACGCACCTCCCCCAGGGGGGTCGCGTAACCGATGGAGTCCCGCATAACGTCTCGATTGCTGCCGTCTTTTTTGGCGTAGGTGACGGACCCACAGGTTTCTGTCATTCCGTAGGTCAGGCCAACCTCGCATTTGGCCGCGAACAATAGATCTACGAGATTACCCGGCATGGCCGCGCCAGAGTAGATGATCCATTGGAGGTCATCTAGCAAAGTGGCGTCGAACTCCGGATACTCAACCAACATCTGGAACATCGTGGGCAACGTGTAGAGAATGTTTATGTCCTGCGCCTGTAGGGCGTGAACAAAGTCCTCAACCCTGTGTTTGTCGGCAAGAATGACAGTGCCCGCGCCAACAAAAGTGTAAAGTGTCAGAAAATGCATGCCGCCGATATGATTGATCGGCAATGGGTTTAATACGCGCGGGTATGGAGAAACCGGAAACTGTTCGTTCTGCGTTATACTGCGACGCAGCAGTTCTCGCTGACGCAAAAGCACGCCTTTTGGTCGACCACTCGACCCCGATGTGTACACCAGTAATGCAGGTTCTTGCGCCGTCGTCTCGCCAAGTGCTGCGTCGAAGTCGGATTTGTGCTTCGTATCCACGGTTTCGCGGAGCCAATCGCAAAAGGCGACGTCATAGCCAGTTGGGCCATCGAGCCCTATCGTGCGCTCCACAACAGATTGAGTGCGTTTGATCTCAGCAAGGTCAGAAGTGTAACCACGACCGTCAAGTTCCTTGATGCCGAAGATCAACTTTGGACGCGCATCAGAAACAACGTATTCGAGTTCACCCCGAGTATATTTCGGGTTTAGGCCAAGCCACAGCGCGCCGAGTTTGGCGGCAGCGAAAAAGGTCACCATCACTTCGGTGCGCTGAACGGCCAAGACCGCGATCCGATCCCCTTTTCGAACACCATTCGCGTACAACGCTTGTGCACAACGCATGACCTCCTCATGCAGGCTGGCATAAGTAAAGGAGTTATTCCCATCGCGCAGTGCTTCACGATCGGGGTAATCCCGGGCATGCGCGTCGAGGCAATCCCCAAGTCGCGTGCCATCGCCGAATTTGTCGAGCAAAGTCATCGTTACTTCTCTCCCTTGCCCTTGATTCCAGCGATGAAGGCTTCGCGCGCGGCGTTGCCTTCAGGGTCTGTCATGCAGACCAGCATGTCATCCATGTCCGCGTAGCTGGTCGAAGCCGAGAGTGCGTTCGCCGCGGCATTGGTTGAACGCTTGATCATCTGTGCGGCAAGCCGGGGAATGCTGCAGGTTTCCTTGGCCAGAGAAATCGCCGTTTCGTCTGCAGTCAGCGTATCAGCCACGATATCTGTCAGGCCCCATTTGTCGCACTCCGAAGCGGAATGGCGACGGCAAAGGATCGAAAGCATCTTGGTCCGGGACGGGCCAATCAGGCGCGTCAATCTAGGAACGGTGTTCCAGCCGTAGATCAGTCCAAGGCGGGCCTCGGGAACATAGACCCATGAGTCTGCGCTCATGACCCGCCAATCACATGACATAGCCAACGCTAACCCGCCTCCGACTGCGCCACCGGTGATCGCGGCGATCGTCAGTTGCGGCAAGGTTTCCCATTCTGTACAAAGCCGTCCACCCTTGTGCGTCATGCGCCGCACGCTGTTCACGTCATTCTCGTTCTCTATGGTCGCGAAAGTCGAGATGTCAGCGCCTGCGCAGAAGAATCCGCCCTCACCACGTAAGATGATCACTTTGGTCGCGGCATCGTCGTGAAAGCGCCGGGCCGCGTCTGTCAGCCCATCGATTATCGCGTCGTTGATCGCGTTTTTCTGCGCCGGCCGGTTTAGAGTAACCACTGCAATTTCAGGGGCCTCGGGAAGTTTTTCGATACGAACAGGGGATGGGTTTGTCATAGTTTCGGGTCCATGATGATTTTGCCGATATGCTTGCGCTTGAGCAGTTCGGCCATTGCTTCGTTGAATTGTTCAATTGGGAAACGCGCGGAGGTATGTGGTTTGATCACGCCTTGGACATAGAGGCGGCGAAGGTCTTCGAAGAGCGCATCGGTCCGGTCAGGGAAGCGCGCTTGATAGGCGCCCCAGTAAAAACCGACGACATCGATATTCTTGACAAGCAAGTGGTTGGCCCGAAGTTCCGGGAGGTCACCACTGGCAAAGCCAGCCATCACGAACCGTCCTTCAACGCGCAACGTTCGCATCGCTTGCTGGGCCAGTTTCCCACCGACTACGTCAAAGACAATATCGACTCCTGCGCCAGCGGTCGCATCCTTGACACGCTCGTTCAGCTTAGACGCGTCCGTATCGAACACAGTGATCCCGCCAATGTCGCGCAAGCCGGAACGGCGCTGTTCACCGCTCGCTATAGCGATCACATGCCTACCACGCGCCTTGGCGAGCTCGACTGCCGCTCGACCTACCCCGCCTGCTGCCCCTGTGACGAGCACAGTTTCGTCCTCTTTCAAGCGCGCGCGCTCGTACAATCCGCACGCTGCGGTGCCATAGGGAATGAAGAAACCTGCCGCTTCATCGAACGGCATTCTGGAGGGCACGTACTGAGCGCGATGAGCGTCCAGCAAAGCAAACTCGGCATAGGCGCCTGAGTTAACTTGTCCCATGACGCGGTCACCGACGCGGAACCTTGTCACATCCGGGGCCACTTCGACGACGGTGCCAGCAAGCTCTGCCCCCGGAACAAAAGGCGGGGTCATCTTTTCTTGATAGGAGCCGCCAATCAGTAGCTGGTCGGCAAAGTTCAGACCGGCGGCGGCGACTTCGACCAACATCTGGCCCGCGCCGGGCTGCGGGACGGCGACCTCGGCGACAGGCAAAGTCGCTGGCCAGCCGAGCTTTTCACAGAGGACGGCACGCATTTTCATCGCGCCATGTTCTCGGGTAGCCACAGGACAATTTGTGGAAAGACCAGCATCAAGATGATCAGCAGCAGATGGCCTGCGACGTGCGGCCAGACACCTGCAAAGACACTCTCGACCGGCTGATTGGTGGTCCGGGCGACGACATACACATTGAGCCCAATGGGCGGAGTGACCATTCCGACCTCTGCCAGAAGGATAATGACGATACCAAACCAGACCGGATCATATCCAAGCGACAACACGACCGGGAAGACGACTGGCACCGTTAGGATCAGGATTGAAAGTTGGTCGAGGAAGCACCCTAGCACGAGGTAGAGCACAACTAAGAATATCATCACCATATAGGGTTGCAGGTCATAAGCCGCGACAAACCCGACAAGGTTTTGCGTCACCTGCGTAATGGTAATGAAGAACCCAAAGATCTGCGCAGAGATCACGATGAGACCAATCATTGAGGACGTAAGCACGGTGCTCAGCAACGCACGTTTGAACGTCGCCCATGTCATCTGGCCGACCAGAATGGTGAAAGTGAAAGCGCCTAAAGCGCCGAGCGCCGAGGCTTCGACGGGTGTCGCGATGCCAAGGTAGATGAGTCCGGTCACAAGAATAAACAGACCGAGGAAAGGTCCGGCGACACTCAGCGAATTGAACCGCTCTTTCCAGGTATAGTGGCGCTTTGTAGGGGCCAAGGATGGATTACGCCAGATCAGCAGCCAGATAGTGAGGATGATGACAAAAGTTACGAGGAGGCCAGGCACAATTCCCGCCACCAGAAGTTTGGCCACGCTGGTTCCAGTCAGAAGCCCGTAAAAAATGATGGCGACGCTTGGTGGAATGAGCATGGCAAGCGTTCCGGCGATGGAAACGATGCCACTTGCGAAGCTACGATCATACCCTTCTTCGGTCATTGCGGGGATACTGGACGAGGACAAGGTCGCAGCTGCGGCTGTGCTCGATCCAGAGATCGCGCCGAAGGCCGCACCAGTCAGCGCCGTCGCAATACCGAGCCCGCCCGGAAACCAGCTTGTCCAGCGAGCAAAAGCGAAGAAGAGAGAACTTGAGATCCGGCTCGCGATCATGAATTCGGCCATCAGCAGAAACATCGGAATGGTCAGAAATTCATAGGTACTGATCGCTGAGGCAGGTGCGGTCGAAAGGATACCAAGCAAAAGCTGCCCCCCCCCGAACATATAGAGACCGGCAGCGCCCGCAATTGCGAGGCTGAAAGCAACAGGGATGCCGACGCTAAGCGCGGCAAGAAGAATGACGACAGTAACGGCAACCAACATGACTTATTCCTTCGGGATGGCGTGAGCGTCGATGTTGATTTCGAGCGCATCGGCAATGCTGAGGTCGGAAGCCGCACAGAGATGGGCCATCATGCGGAGCATGGCGCGCAAGGCCAGTGGGGCCATGCCAAGCGGAACAATCAACTTGCTGGGCCAGATCGGCCAGATGACAGCCCCGAAAAGAACGTCACCGCTTTTCCATGAGCTATAGGCTTCGTGTGCGCCCAACCAAGCGACCAGAAAAAACACCCCACTCGTCAACAGGCAGCCAATCGCCATAGCAGCATGGTAGGCACGTGGACGCATTTTTCGGGCGAAAAAGTCTACCGTGATATGGTGATTGAGACGCAGCGTATAAGACAACCCGAGAAAGAAGCCTGCAATGAGGAGGTAATGAACCGTAAGGTCATAGACCCATTCAAGCGGGTCGTTGAACGCGTAACGCATCAACACGTCAGTCGCCGTGATCAACATCATAGAAAAAATCGCTGTCGCGGCCAAAGCGGCCAGGACAATATCGATTGCTTTCAGATATCGATCGGCCTGGATAAGTGCATTGGGCATGGAGGCATTCTCCTCTCGGCGTCGAGGCATCGTGACGTCACATGAGTTGCGAAATAAGCCCCACTCCCGGCGGCTACAGCTGGGACCGGTATGCAATATGCCGGTCTCAGCTGGCCGCCGAAGTCAGTTTAGCGGGGAGCTATGAAACCTTACTCGTCTCCGAGAGCGGCTTGGAAAGCTTTCAGGACTTCCGACCCAGGTTTCCCGAGTTGGTCCACTTTCTCGGCCCAGCCATCCTGCACGGTGGCAAGCTGCTCATTTAGCTTAGCCAACTCTCCCTCGGCCATTGTGTTAGGCTCCATGCCGAAATCAGTCAGTTCCGCAATGACTTTGGGCTCCTGCGCATCAACATAATTACAATGGTTTTGCGTCGCGAAGGCCCCCGCCTCTGTCAATGCCTGTTTCTGCGCATCAGAGAGAGAGTTCCATGCGCGATCACTGATGGCGTATACGGTGATGAAGCTACCAAGACTCACGTCGGTGGTTTGATGCTTGAGCACTGACTGCAGGTCGAACACTTTGACGCTTTGAAGGGGCGCAAAGGAACCATCAAGCGTTCCACGTGTCATGGAAGCCAAAATGTCAGGGCCAGGCATACGAACCGAAACCGCATTGAGCGCATTTGCGGTCATATCCATAGCGCCTCCAGCCGTTCGGATCTTGAGGCCCTTGAAGTCCTCAACAGTTTCAACCTTCTTCGAGACCGTGACGATTTTGTAAGGCGCGTAGGCAATCGAAACCAAAACACGCACATTATAGGGTGTGAACTCGTTCTCAGCGAGAACGCCACCGTCGGTGGCGAGTTTCTCAAACGCGTCAGACCCTTTGCATGCGGTCTCAAACATCGCGGGAAGCTCGGCCACAGAACTGAGCACGAATTTGTCGGAAATATAGGCCGGGGAAATATTCGCAATATCGGCGACACCGGTCTGCACCAAGCGCAAAGCATCCTGCCCTTTGCCAAGCTGGCCTCCCGGGAAATATTGGATGTCGATACTACCGCCCGAGAGCTCCTTGGCCTTGGCCATGAAAGGTTCCGCCGCATTTGTCACGGTATAGTGGCTAACGGGCATCCAATCGGCGAGCTTTAGCGTAATCTTCTCTTCGGCACCCGCAGGTACTGCGAATAGCCCCAAACAAGCGGCAAGTACTCCACCGCGCGTCAAGCAATCCTTCAATCTGTTGGTCATTTTCGTTTCTCCTCCACAAGAAAACTGATTTATTTTCGACTAGGCTTAGAGCCCATATTTGCCGAGTGCGCGACAAGTCTGGCCGCGGCCGTCTTTGCGGCGGCACGCACCTGCCCCGCCACATCCTCTATCGACTGTGATTTCATTCGGGCTGTCGGCCCAGTTACGCCAATGCTGTAAATCGCACCAAATGGTTCGACGAAAACGGGCGAAGCGATCGAAATCACGCCCTCATCTATTTCACCGTCACAAACCGCATAGCCCGCGTCACGGACATCCCCGAGTTCGGCCCAGAAGGTCGCGGTCGGGTACTCCAATTCCGGCGCCCCCACTTCTCCCCGCGCTTGTTCAAACCAAGCTTCCACGTCCTGCTGCTCGCAAAATGCCAAGATCGCCTTACTAGACGAGCATTTATCAAGCGGTCGATCGCCCAGACCGGGAAAGATGTAGGATTGGTGCGTGCCCGGAACGGGTAGAGCATCGACAATCTCGATCCGCCCGCAATGTCTGCGCGCGAAAAAGGATGTCTCCTGAAGTTCGTTTGCAAGGTTCAACAGCACAGGAAGGATGGTGCTGGAACGCTGCGAATTGAAGAGGCGTGGGATAAGAATGTCATCGAGCGCAGGACCAAGAACGAAGATCGACGATTCATTTTGCTGTAGATAAGCGACTTCGCATAGCGCAAGCGCTAAGCGGTGCGCGGTCGAGCGTGGCAGATCTACCGCCTCGGCAATCGCTGCTGCGCTTATTCCATTGTCAGCGCCGGCGACAGTGGACAGTACATTATGATATCGAGTGAGCAGTTTTGAAGTCATTGTCCACTTTCCGAGATTTGATCCCAAATTATGAGACATATAATACTATGTCAACAATAGTCGCATCACACCTGTCGCGGTCCTTCTGCCTCCGTAAAGTTTTGTTAGTGGTGAGGATGCCCCTCCCAACTGGATAGCAATACTCCAGATTGGACATCCCTTGAGACATATGGGCGTGCGCCGGAGGGTGAGCAGGTGGCACAACCTTCGAACATGCCCATAACGATCGTCAATTCCGCAAAAGAACGGTACGACGCGCAAAAGTGGCTATCCGACTAACAGCCAAGATGGTCCAACGTTCATCTGAGCAACTGAGTTGTGATCCTCGGCGGTCTCGTGCTGTTCAGAAGGGTGCCGACGGGCTCAATTTGCAGCCGCCATCTATTGGCTATCGGTGTTGATACTAAACCCGTTTAGAGTTGCAATGCGGGCGTCAAACACCAACCAACTAACCCAGCTCGTTTCGCCTCGCGCGCGTATCAGTAATCCGCGGCATGTTGCTCTATAAGTACTGTGTTTCGGCTGGTGAACCCTTGAGCAGAAGGCATAGGACGACCAGCCCCGGCTATGCGCCCGGACCGGTCCCACTGCCCGCTGCTAAACGTTTCGGCCGGAGCCACCCCGTCGCATCAGGCCCCCGAGATCGATTTGACCCTCGCCTCGAGGTTGGCCGCAACTTAATGACACCGGGTCTGGTGCCGGGGAGCACGCTTCGGCCTTTCGGACTGCGCTTGGCTTTTGCCCCCGCCCCATGGTGAGCCGTTTCGCAATCGGCGCCATGGTCATTCGAACCCTCCGCCAATCACGTCCAATCTGCGATTTAAGGTGTTGACTCAGAGATCGCAGCTGGCACCACAACCCTATCAAATCTCTTAAACCACTGTAAGAATGACATTTTTCGACATTTAGCGCCAAACAACGACAACGAACCTGCGAGAACACTCACACCACCTGATTTCGGTGCAGGAGCACTCCGCGAGTCGGGAGTCTGCGCGCCTAGTCTTTGCTTGGAAAAAGAGCTTTTTGACAAACCTCTCCCGTCGGGGTTGAAATGACGCCGGGAGGGCCCTTGAATGGGACACAACACACTCGGGGTGATCCCCCGAACCGTCAAATGGAAGCGGGTAATCAACCTGCTGGAAGAAGATGGCAACGCCGGCGACATTATCGCTGCGAGTGCAGAAGCTGCTGAGAAGCACCTTCTTGGCGCCTCAGATGATCCAGTTTATGTCGAAGCCGTCAGACTGCTCTTGATGATCCCAGCGGCCGCTCGGTCCTACAATTTTGCCGACGCTTTGCGCAAGAATGACCTGCCAATCGCAAAGCAACCACAATTGCTGGACCTCCTTGTCGCAGCGACGTCCCGGCTCGACGAGGTCAAACGATCGACCAACCGCCGAACCGACTTGGGTGAACTTGCAGGCCGCGCCCTCTCCGAAACACTTAACCAGATGATCGGCGAGGCTCTTCCGGGTTTGTTCGATGCGACAACAGACGACGTTCAGGCAATTGCACGCAAGCTCTCATACTCTAAAGGGATTTCTGCACTGACCCGTGCTTTCATCGCAAACATCACTCGGGCGACACTTGCGTATTACCTGGAACGTGCTCTTGCGAATTACACCGTCGACCCGGATCGATCGAGCATTGCCATCAACCGAACCGGCTTCGAAAACGAACTCGCCGCTTATACCCATGAGGCAACCCGCATCATCCAGGAGTTCTCCGGCGGCTGGTATGCCAAAACATTATATGAGCGCGGCGAAATCATCACGGCCGATGCCGCCCGCTTCGGCGCAGTTTGTCTAAAGAAGGTCGTCGAGGAGCTTCGGCTCCGGCGAGCAGAGTATGCCTGAAGCGCGCATTCTAAACGGCGCCAGTGGCGACGAACTGGTGGTCCGCATCCATGGCCGCGATCCGTCATTCCGTCTCGGCACTGATTCAATCCGTGCTGCCGCGATGACTGAACTTGATGACAGAACAATCGACTTCCTGGAAATTGCAGCAACGGTATTCGCCGCCGATAGTGGGTTCAGTCGCGGAGGCGACACGAGGCCCGGCATGGGGGAAAGCTGGAGCCGTGACTTTGAGGTCCGTATTCCGGTCCGTGATCCCATGTTTTGGAACCAGCCCGAGGTCGTCGAAGCCCTCCGAACGGCCACTGAATTCCTGACCGGGGATTACGTACAGTTCGAATTCGTTTCAGATCAATTCGGCTTGCCCGCGGAGCCATTCCTTGATCTTGACCCCGATGGACAATCTTTCAAGGCCGATGAAGTCATCATGTTCTCCGGCGGCCTGGACTCCTTTGCGGGAGCTTTGGAAAGCCTTGCAACAACAAACCGTCGGGTGGTGCTTGTTACCCACAGATCAGCCCAGAAAGCCATCCCCCGACAGGTTGAACTTGGTAAAGTCCTGGCTGATCGCTTCCCAGATCAGGTTCTGCATATACACGTTTTGGCCAGGCGCTCAGGCAAGGAGGCCGCCGACTCAACTCAGCGTTCGCGCACCCTCCTGTTCACGGCATTGGGTCACGCCGTGGCTCGCGCCTTTGGCGCCGACCGACTTAGTTTTTACGAGAATGGCATTGTCAGCCAAAACCTCCCGATCTCTGAACAGATCGCCGGAACAATGGCCACGCGCACAACGCACCCACTCTCTCTTAGACTTATGAACCGCGTGCTCGCACTCGGTTGGCCTGAAACTCCTCGTATCGAAAACCGGTTTCAATGGCTCACAAAAACCGAAGTGGTCCGTCGCATCGATGAATACGGCGAGGCAGAAAATATCCCGAAGGCCGTCAGTTGCACCAGTATCCGAGATCAGACCAAGAGATTCACACATTGCGGCGCGTGCACGCAGTGTCTTGACCGGCGGTTCGCCATCCTGGCCGCTCGGCTGGACGGCTTCGACAAGCCTGAAGACTACAAGACCGATGTCCTCTTTGGGGAACGCCCGACCAACAAGTCAATTACCATCGCTTCTGAATGGACGCGTCATTCGCTAAGGATGAAGTCACTAGACAGAACGAAGGCGATGGATAAGTTTGGTTTGGAGCTCAGTCGCATCATCTCGGGCTACCCCGACCTTACACCAAATGCGGTGCTCGACCGAACTCTGAAAATGCAACAACGCCATTCCGAGGCTGTCCGCAATGTGCTCACCAAGGCCCTTGCCGATCACGCAGCCGACATTGCGGAGCAAATATTACCTGTGAGTTGTCTCTTGGTGATGCATGCCGGCCAGAAGAATGCTGACGATATAAGCCCGCCCCTGGAGACCTTCGTCCACCGATCGGAACAAGGATTGGGTCACGGCAGACGAAATCGATACGGTGCCCAATGCAGAGACAGCGCTGACGGTCGCATTTGAAAGAGACAAGGATAGCTTTGCGGTCTCTGCCATGGGGCTCGGTCGCGTTAGCGGAATGCCCGCCAAGGTTGCTCATGGCCTCAAGCCTTTTTTCGATGAAGACAGAGCAGCAGGCAGATCGCCGGAAGACTACACGTTCCACCCAGCTCAAGACGCCATTGACTGCGGCCATATGACGAAGGAGGCGTTCCGTGCAAATGTTAAGCGCTGCCGCGAAGAGTTGGCTTCATTCTTTGAAGAAATACACGGCATTGAGCCGCGTGAAGACCTGTTGATCCAGAACCGCCCGAGGCACGGGTATCGGCTTGATCCTAGAACCCGGCTCGTCGCGGCGGACGAGCGCAAAGCCCCCCGACTCGCGAGACGAACTGAGTGCCGTCGGCGACGCCATTTCATGGCTGTCACGCCATCGGTTGATCATGTCACACTTAGTGGCGCTCATCCTATAGTTTTCAGCGACTTAGAAGGGCGCCATGTCACGCACCGTCGTTGATCCGTCACGTCAAGATTACTGCTAATGCACTGGTTTATCTGTACATTTCGAGTAGCAGCGAACCATTCGGACAGATAACATGCAGCACCTACAGACAGACGGCCGATTTGATGACCCACAAGGCTATATCAGCGAAGGAAAACTGGCGCATCGGTGGCAGATGTCCCGACGCACATTGCAACGCTGGCGCCAATACGAGACCGGCCCGACTTTTTACGAAATCGGCGGTAGCATTCGATACCGGGTAGCCGACGTCCTGGCCTTTGAAGAAGCACGCCGAAAAGGCGCCACCAGCTGATGGACGCGGTCGGCGATCACACTGTTTCGCACGTCCGATACGGTGCGAACGCGCTCCCACCAGAGCGAATGCGTCCATTGGAACGCCGCACCGAACTGTGCAGCCTTCTGGCCTACGGCCTGGTTCGCTTGCGGATGCGAGATAACTGCGAACTATCTGACGAAATTGAAGAAAGTTCCCTACACAATTCGCGTGACCAGAGCGCTCATGCAACTCCAACTCAAGAGGAGAACACATGACCAATCTAGATCCCATTCCCGCTCGCCTGGCCGCACTCAAGACCACATCCACGCCAGACCTGAAGCAGCAATGGCGTGATCTGTTCGACAGCGAGCCACCGCCGTTCAACCGTCGTTTTCTGGAGAGCCGCCTAGCCTATCGCATTCAAGAACTCGCCTACGGCGGACTGAAACCTGAAACTGTAAAACGACTGGAAGCTCTCGGCGAACAGCTAGATGGTGGCGATCGTAAGAAGAGCCGCATTCGCGCTGACCTGATGCCCGTTACCGGGACGAGGCTGATCCGTGAATGGCAAGGTGTCGAACACGTCGTCACCGTCACTGCGGACGGTTTCGAATGGCAGGGTCGCCCTTACAAATCGCTGTCGGCCATAGCCCGCGCCATCACCGGCACACGATGGAACGGCTGGGTGTTCTTCGGCCTAAAGAACCATAGGAGGCGCGCATGACCAAACCGATTATCCGGAAACTGCGCTGCGCGATCTACACGCGTAAATCCTCCGAGGAAGGGCTGGAGCAAGAGTTCAACAGCCTGCATGCCCAACGCGAGGCCTGCGAAGCCTACATCGCTAGCCAACGGTCCGAAGGATGGGTGCTGGTCCGCGATCAGTATGACGACGGCGGTATTTCCGGCGGCACATTGGACCGCCCTGCCCTGCAGCGCCTGATGGAAGACATTGAGGACGGTCTCGTTGACGTGGTCGTGGTTTACAAGATCGACCGCTTAAGTCGCGCGCTGACCGACTTCGCCAAGCTGGTGGAAGTGTTCGACCGCAACGGCGTGACCTTCGTGTCCGTCACACAGTCGTTCAACACGACCACCTCCATGGGTCGGTTGACGTTGAACATCCTGCTCAGCTTTGCACAGTTCGAGCGCGAGGTAACCGCAGAGCGCATCCGCGACAAGTTCGCCGCGAGTCGGAAGAAAGGCATGTGGATGGGCGGGGTGCCGCCCTACGGCTATCGTGTTGAGAACCGGAAATTGGTCATCGATGAAGAACGAGCGGACCATGTGCGGTGGGTTTACGAGCGGTTCATCCGGGTCGGCTCCGGCACCGAACTGGCCCGAGAAATCGCTGCCAAGGGTGTCCTGACCCCAAGAGGCAACCCCATGGACAAAAAGTTCATCTACCGCCTGCTCAACAACCGCGCCTATATCGGCGAGGCGGTCCACAAGGGCAACAGTTATCCCGGTGAGCACGACGCTATTGTCGAAAAAGATGTTTGGGACAAAGTGCATGCGATCTTGCAGAAAAGCCCCCGCACACGCGCCGCCCGAACCCGCGCGAGAACACCAGCTCTGCTGAAAGGTTTGCTCTACGGACCAGACGGCGCGGCGTTTTCGCCAACGCACACGCGCAAGGGCGGCAAGCTCTACCGTTACTATTTCAGCCAGACAGTTCTGAAGCGCGGTGCTGGAACATGCCCCATCGGCCGCGTGCCCGCGGGAGAGATCGAGGCGGCTGTCATCGATCAGCTTCGCACCGTCTTCCGCCAACCCGAGATCGTGGCCGGGACGTCGAAAGCGGCGCGCGCCAACGCCGATGACATCACCGAGACCGATGCTCGCGTGGCCCTGCAACAGCTTGACCCGCTGTGGGACGAACTCTTCCCCGCCGAACAAGCCCGCATCGTGGCGCTGCTGGTCGAGCGCGTCGACATCGACATAGGTGGGCTAAAGGTCAGGCTGCGCGTTGACGGGCTCAGTGGCCTTGCGCGCGAAATGCTTGCAGGCGGCATAGAGGCGGCGGCATGACCAGCAGGACGCCGGTCCCCGACACAGTGACGGTGCACGTGCCATTCCGCGTCGTGAAACGCGGCGGACGAAGGGAGGTCCAGCTGCCCGAATGCGCCAAGCAACCGCGCCGAACGGATAACACGCTGGTGAAGGCGCTGGCTCGCGCATTCCGATGGAAGCGCATGCTGGAATCGGGCGAGTTCGCCACCATCGCCGAAATGGCGGAACGCGAGGGCATCGCCCCGTCATACATGACCCGCGTCCTGCGTCTGACGCTACTAGCGCCCGACACCATAGAGGCGATCCTGAAGGGGAAGCAGGAGCCGGAGTTGTCACTGTCGCGGTTGCTGGAGCCGTTTCCGGTGGAGTGGGAGCGCCAACGCGTCCAAATTCGCTGTCCCCGCTCGCAGCGTTGAGCTATTCTTAGGCTTGAAACAAATACTATCCGCTGCGATAAACTACATCTAGCGGCGAGGGCGACATGAAGCACACATATTATGACTTTTTTGCTGGTGGAGGCATGGCAGGCTTCGGACTTGAAGCAGGATGGGAGTGCCTTTTCGCCAACGACATCGATGCCAAAAAAGCTGAGAGTTACCGAGCCAACCACCACGGCGGAAAGGAACTTCTGCTTAAGGATGTTGCGAGTGTCACCGTAGATGAGATTCCGGACAAGGCTGACCTTTTGTGGGCTTCATTCCCTTGCCAAGACCTATCGCTTGCAGGCAAAGGTGCAGGACTAGCTGGAAAACGCAGCGGTATGTTCAAGCCATTCTGGAAGCTGGTTAGACAGCTGCACGCGTCAGGACGCGGGCCAAAGATGATAGCTTTGGAGAACGTGTACGGTGCGATCACTAGCAATGGTGGTCGCGATTTTGCGACCTTGGCTGCTGCTTTCTCTGGACTTGGATATCGCTTTGGTGCGGTTGTCGTCGATGCTGTTCATTTTCTTCCTCAATCACGCCCTCGGTTTTTCATGATCGGCGTCCGTGGCGATCTTCAAATTCCGAATGAACTTGTGCAGAATGACCCGTCAACACTCTGGCATCCTCCTGCACTTGTGGAAGGGCATCGTTTGCTATCGAAGGCTGCAGCCGAGCGGTGGATATGGTGGAACTTACCTGTGCCTGCGTTGCGCAACACTAACCTATCAAGCCTGATCGAGGAAAAGCCAACTGGTGTGAAGTGGCACACGAAGGCAGAGACCAAATACCTTCTCGACATGATGACTGACCACAACCGAAAGAAAGTTGAAGCTGCGAAGGAACAAAAGACTAAGGTCGTAGGAACTATTTATCGTCGAACCCGACCGGATGAGGCCGGGATTAAGCGCCAACGTGCAGAAGTGAGATTTGACGAAGTCGCGGGATGCCTGCGAACACCAGCGGGTGGTTCAAGCCGTCAGACGATCATGTTGGTTGAGGGAGAAAGAGTTCGCTCTCGCCTTTTGTCACCGCGGGAAGCAGCCGCGCTCATGGGCCTGCCTGACACTTATGTTCTGCCGTCTCGCTACAACGATGCCTATAAACTCGCGGGTGATGGGGTTGCGGTGCCTGTGGTCAGGCATCTAGCCGAGAATATCTTCGAACCAGTGCTCGCAAGGATCGACTCGCCCTAGTAGCGTGATTCAGATTACAAAGTCGGCATGCCCGACAAAGACCCGTTTTCTACAAAACAGCCCGCGTTCGAAACGAAAGAACTCCGCAAAAGCCTGAAGAGGTTCATGGCTACGGAGTTCCAAGATGATGTGTCCGGTACGGCAGGTCGAATTGGTAGCTTTAGATGGGGTGTATACGCCTTCTACGACTACGATGGTGAGCCGATCTATGTTGGCCAAACCAAAGAACAAGTAAGTGGACGGGTTGGACGCCACCTGACCGGTCAACGTTCAGACGCAGTTGCGAAGTCAATTCTTGACCCATTAGAGGTTAAGGACATAGAGGTTTGGCCACTTCCTCAATATCAAGGCGTCACGAAAAAGAAGAACCCGTCGGAATTTAAAGAAGCCGCAGAGCACCTAGACGCTTTGGAATATGCCGTTCACCAAAATCTCATTGCGAAGAGTAGATTTGGTGCGATCCTCAATGAGAAAGACCCACCCAAGCCCAAGAAACCAATTGTTCCACAAAAATCGATTAGAAGTCGCATCGTGTCAGATAGCGTACTGGAAATTCGCTCCCATCCCGACTTTAGGATTTTCCGTCGTGCAACCGTTATTTCCCGTTTGAGCCAAGGTATTGCGGAGCGAGATGTGAAAGTTGGGCTGCGCCGGGTGCTCCTGGTTCAGGCAAAGCGTCTGCAGTGGCTTGCGGAACAGAGGTATCAAGCCTTGGGTGGCGACACTGGCCTCGAGGTCGGCCGGGAGGAAAACGGTGGCGACGAAGACTGACACAAAACGGTCGCAGATCAAGCGGGCGGTCAAATGCAAAGATACTACGCCTGAAATGGTCGTGCGCCGCTTGGTTCACTCACTTGGATATCGCTACCGACTGCACCGTAGTGACCTTCCTGGCCAACCCGATCTTGTCTTTGGGCCGCATCGAAAATTGATCTTCGTTCACGGCTGTTTTTGGCATGGACACACCTGCAAGCGTGGAAATCATCAGCCAAAAACCAACGCTGATTACTGGAGAAAGAATATCCAAGTGAATAAAGAGCGCGACAAATCCACACTCGAGGAATTGCATGTTGGAGGTTGGGAAACCTTGGTGATATGGGAGTGTGAAACAAGACAAGAAACACCAAAACAGCGAATTGATACCTTTCTCCGCTCCATAAAACAGATGGCAAATCTTAGCTTTCCGCCCGTTTCCAGTAAGTATTATGCCGATATAGCGAAACAGTTTTTGTAACTTGAAGGAACACTCTTTGGCTGGCGAAACCGCGACCCCCTGCAACCATCCAGGAGCCCCCCCGACGAGGTTATCGACCTCGTCGCGGAGGCTGTAAATTCCATCGCACGCGACGATGCTTTTCTACAGAAGCATGGTCTGACTGTTCAGGATTTCGAGCTCGCGCTGCCTGCTGCAATCCAACGGATTCGAGGAAGTGCAGCGGCTGGCAATGCGGATCGCCGAGAGTTTCTGACCGACCTCTTCAAAT
Organism: Rhodobacteraceae bacterium D3-12; assembly: GCA_025916135.1. Classification (NCBI taxonomy): domain Bacteria; kingdom Pseudomonadati; phylum Pseudomonadota; class Alphaproteobacteria; order Rhodobacterales; family Roseobacteraceae; genus Phycobium; species Phycobium rhodophyticola. The sequence goes on from CP104793.1 coordinate 2,456,328, forward strand.
ATATGACAGGCTCTGGAGCCATTAGCGAGTTTGAAAGGCCTGAGTACGGAAAGGATACGGTGTACCGCCTTCAAGTTCCTGGCGTTGGCAGTGTGGCAATTATTCAAAAAGGATGCCCTGACGGAGCACATAGCAGCGTTGCTTGGTCTACACCGGAATGGGCTCAGGAAACTTACCTTTGGTGGCTTTGCGACAGCCTACAATATGAACCGGGTGAGCACGTCTCCAAGGGCGTCAATCGCCTTCGAAAGCGCTTTTTCTCCGACGCCTATAGCGACTCTATCGATGGTATTATTTTCCACAATGCAATGTGTGGCAGCCCACTACGCCCTTGTCCCAAAATAACGAGAGCCATTGAGCTAAGGGGGCGAACGATCCCGCCCCCGTGTATATGGGTAATGCCGGAACGGAACAATCTCGAAGACTCCAACACCTCAAATTGGAACTGGTCGGGCGAGCGCAGTCGTCGGTTCCCTGTCGCTCTTCTTTCGACCTTTGGGATTGACGAGCAGGAAGCACCGCACTTCACTGGACATATTGGCTTCCTTAAGGGAGGGCGAGGAACCCGGACGACTATCTCGACCAGGTACGGCGCAGGTGCATCAACAATGTATAGGAGTGATTCACGTTGAACCCAGTAATTGACCAAGAGCGGGCGGGTTTTCTAGCCCTTCGAGCTCAGAAAGCTAGCAAACAGCTTCTGCCACAATGGGTTCGGCCGGAAAAGGAGTTGCCCGTCGTAACTTTGCCGATTGAATGGGTGCGCTTTTCAACGCTGAATCACAGAACACGCGCTGAACAGGACCGCGAAATACGCAAAAGCGGCAATGCCGCATTGTTTACTGAGGATCCACTCGGAGACCAGGCCCAAACTATTCAACTTAAAATCTTGTCGGATCAAGGCGGTTTCGAAGAGCTTAAGGGAGATCTGAAAGAGCGAGGTCAGCAAGAACCTGCGGTAGTGACGGCCGAGGGAATTCTTATAAATGGAAATCGCCGCGCAGCCGCTTTAAGAAAGCTTTGGCTCGATAATCATGTTGAAAATGCTCGTTACATCCGCGCCTTTGTTCTGCCCGCAGACGCTACAAAGGACGAATTGATTGATCTTGAGACAGAGCTTCAAGTTTCAAAGGATTATCGGGAGGAATATTCGTGGGTAAATGAAGCCCTTCTAATAGAAGAAATATTTGAATCATCAAATAAGAACTGGGAGAAAGTTGCGAAAAGAATGCGCCTTGAAAAGGATGAAGTTCAAGAGCAGTATGAAAAACTTCAGCAACTTCACCAGCTAGTCGCACTATCCAATGGGAAGAAATTTCATGCGGATTTCGTTGGCAACAACTCCGCTTTTCGAGAATTGGCAATCCACGTTCGCGGCAAGTCACCGCAAGAAGCAGCATCCGTTCGTAGCGTATATTTTCTTGGAACACTCGCAGGGACAAATTACCGTGATCTAAGACATCTTAGGAGAAGTGACGCTGTTGAATTTGTGCGGGAGGAGTTCTCTAATGACTTGTTTTTGAAGTCTCTTCTTAACAGCTCTTCTGATAGCGGCGATAATCCATCTTTTGACTTGTTGGATGATGTTCTGGGTGAAGGCAATGGGTCAAGTACACCAGACCTCAATCCTGTTCTGTCTTTTCTGGCCGCACAACAACCTGAGGAAATTGTTACTTTGCCGACTGGCGAGGAGGTCGCAGTTGAGCAACTGTTGACGTCTGTTAAGAGCGCGGTCGATGCAGCTGCAAAAGAAGCGAGTGAAAATGTAAAGGACGCGAAAGCAGTTGTCGCACCAATTAAGAAGCTAGACTTGGCAAAAGAGAACATCAACCGAGCTGGGGCCGCGCTAGCAAAGGCAAGATCTCAAAGTGAGTGGGACGAGAACGCGTTCCAAGACAAAATTGCTGAGGTCAAGGCGGCCATCGGCAGAATAGAGACACTGTAATGATCACCGCTGAGCTGTATCGCGAAGGCCGGCCTACTGTAATAATCGAACGCGATGAAGAGGCGAACCCAGGAGCTTGGGCGCGCCTTCAAGAGGCTTTGGCGCGTGGTATCGACTCTGGATCTTCTCTTCGGACGGTCGTTCACGCGGACGTCTTCCTCTCGGAATTGAGCGTCCTACGTGAACTACGTGATGTTTTCGGTGAACGTGTCCAGCCTGGCCCAACTTTGTCCGACCAACTCCGTTCCATGGCGTCAGATCGCATAGCGCGTGAAAGGGTCGTTGAAGGTGGAGCAGCAGACGATGCGACGCATGATGCTCTAGAAAACGAACTCTCGCAAGCTGGGTTCAAACGGAAGCTCAGGCGTTTCCAAACAAGAAATCTACTTAGGCTTGTGAGCCTTCCTCATGGTGCGGATTTTTCTGTGCCGGGCGCAGGAAAGACTACCGTCGCGTTAGCTGCCTACGCTGTTCTACGCGCTCGTGGCGTCGTTCGACGCCTTGCCGTAATTGGGCCGATCGCGGCCTTCGGTGCGTGGAAGGAGGAGCTTGTGGCCTGTTTTGAAAAGCCACCGCTTCTCTTGATCCATGCTGGCGCAGGAACGGTCATACCGGCAAATACCGAGGTCTTACTATCCAACTACAATCGTACGGCGAGCGACTATGATACCGTACGATCCTTCGTGGCCGCTGAACCAACACAAGTAATCCTTGATGAAGCACATAGGGTCAAGCGCGGGGCGGCAGGTGTGCACGGGAGAGCCGTTCTTGACCTTGCCTACGCGGCTCGTCGTCGGGACGTGCTCACTGGAACCCCTGCACCCCAAGGCGCATTCGACTTGGTTGCATTGGTAAGCTTCCTTTTCCCAGGACAAGATAGGCAGGTGCTTCCAGACGCCGCATACTTTGAACGCAAAGGTCGAGATGAAGACGTTCTCATTGAAACTAATAGCGCAATAAGACGATATTTTGTCCGTACGGCAAAAGCGGAGTTGGATCTGCCCCCTACCAGTTTCGAAGTGGTGCGGGAACCTATGCCGCCCATTCAAGCAGCGATTTACGACGCTCTGCTAGGTCAGTATCGATCAACGTTTTCTCTTCCTGACCGAGGTCGTCACGAGATGCAAAGATTAGGGCGGATCGTGATGTACCTTTTGGAGGCTGCAACGAACCCAATGTTGCTTACCGCTGGTTCGGACGAAAGTGATGATCCGGCGTTTCTGCATCCGCCGTTGGAACTTCAAGGCCACGAACCATTGGCCGATTTGCTAGCTCGTTACAGCAGCTTTGAACAGCCTTGGAAGTATCAGCGTGTTTGTTCGATCGTCAAACAATCTGTCGAAAAAGGCGAAAAAATTCTGATTTGGTCCAGCTTTGTAAAAAACCTCAAGGCTCTAGCCCGTCTCTTGGATCGGTATCAACCAGCTGTTGTTCATGGCGGGGTACCTTCTGACGAGATGGCTCCTCCTGGAGTCATTACACGCGAGCGGGAATTCGAACGCTTCCGACACGACCCGTCTTGCGCTGTACTCTTAGCTAACCCCGCTGCTTGTGGTGAAGGCGTCAGCCTTCATCATTGGTGCCATCATGCTGTATATTTGGATAGAACATTTAACGCTGGGCACTTTCTCCAAAGCCAGGATCGCATCCATCGGCTAGGTCTATCCCAGGAAGTAGTCACACGTTTCACTTTGCTAATTAGCGCGGGATCAATCGACGACTCAGTCG